>JBGPLI010000022.1:0-39793 GCA_041486445.1 Bryobacteraceae bacterium | reverse complement strand
CGGAATGGAAGGTGCCTACGCCGTGGAGCGCACCCTACGACGCTCTGCTAGACCGCAACGGCGACGCGTGGACCGGTTCCATGTCGACGGACCGCGTGGCGCGCCTGGATGTCGCCAGCGGCAAGTATACCGAATACATGCTGCCGCGCACGACCAACATCCGCCGCGTCTATGTCGACGATTCCAAGAACCCCGGCACGCTTTGGGTCGGCAGTAACCACGGTGCATCGATTGTCAAGGTGGAACCGCTCGACTAGTCTTAGACTAAGACTAGCCCGCAAGGGCAGGAGAGTTTCGACCCTCCCCGTTCGCATTAGCGCCTGACCAGTTAGGGTGCGTTACGCTTCCCAAGGATTGAAAATCTGAACCTGCGTGTTCGCAAAGTCGCTGGCGTTGCGCGAGACGACCGTCAGATTGTGGTGAAGCGCGGTTGCCGCAAGCAGGCCATCGGTCATCAACAGCCTCTCTGCGCCCCTTTGTCAAGAAAGTAGTGAATGCAACCCGGCCAGCGCCCCGATGCTACACTTGGAATCGGTGGCGGTGCTCCGCGCGAGCCGAAAGGCTCTCAATAACTACATCCTGATCATTTTCGATAGCTGCCGTTACGACACGCTCGTGCGTGCCCGGCCCAAGACCATCCGGAAATTGGGCGCGGTGGAGAAGCGATGGTCCTACGCCTCATGGACTTCGCCCTCGCACTACAACCTGCTGATGGGACTGCTGCCGCACACCAGCCCGCGCCATGTCTACGCGTCCGAGTATTACAAGAAGGACTTTCTCCAATACAACCGGCGTCTGGGCGCGGATGAAATTTCCTTCCGGTCGCTGGTTCCGCGTCTTTACATGCCGACGTTCTTGCAGGAATCGCTCGGCTACCAGACGCACGCGATGGTGTCGCTTCCGGTGCTGAATCCGAAGACGCTTTTGAACACCGGATTCCACTCCTACCGGCTCATGGAAAAACACAACGACATGCGGGAGATGGTGCGACAGATGCGGTTCCATCCGGAGCGGCCATCTTTCTACCTGCTAAACGTCGGCGAAACGCACTACCCGTATGCGCTTCCCGACGAGCCGCCGGACCAGTGGCCGCGCATTTCCGGAGTCCACGGCGTATTCAAGCATCTGGATGAGCACGTGGTGGGCGGCAAGCTGGTGAAACGTGCCGAGAAGTTTTTCGACAAGAAGAAGCTCGAAGAATTGCGTGCGCGGCAGTTGCTCGCGGTGAAGCACCTTGATCGGGTGGTCGAGGAATTGTTCGATCTGGTTCCCAGGAACACTTACATCACGATCACCTCCGACCACGGAGAACTTTTCGGCGAGGATGGTTTTTTTGGGCACGGCCCTGTGTTCCATCCCAAGGTGTTCGAAGTCCCGTTTGTCGAGGGGAAGCTGCGATGAGCCTGCCGATGCACATGGCCTACATCGGACCCGGCGCGGGGTTCGCCTTCATGGGCTCCTTCCTGGCGATGATGGCGGCTCTGTTCATGAGCGTGCTCTCCGTGCTGGCCTGGCCCGTGCGAATGCTGTGGCGTCTGGCGCGCCGGCGGCAGGGCTACCGCAAGGCGAGGATCCGGAAGCTGATCTTTCTGGGGCTGGACGGCCTCGATCCGGGGCTGGCGGAAAAATATATGTCCGAGGGCAAGCTGCCCCAGCTCGCCGCGCTGCGCGAGAAGGGAAGCTACCACCGGCTGCGCACCACGTTCCCGGCCCTGTCGCCGGTGGCCTGGTCCACGTTCGCGACGGGAGTGAATCCGGCGCGGCACAACATCTTCGACTTCCTGAACCGGAATTTCAAGTCCTACATGCCCGAGCTGTCGAGCTCCAAGGTGAGCGGATCAAGCCGCGTGCTGCGCATCGGCAAGTGGCGGATTCCGATATCGAGTCCCGCCGTCGAAATGCGGCGCAAGAGCCAGACCTTCTGGAAGATTCTGGGCGAGCAAGGCATCGCATCGACCATTCTGCGCGTCCCCATTACATTCCCCCCGGAGCAATTCAACGGGCGTCTGCTATCGGCGATGTGCACGCCGGATCTTCTGGGCACGCAGGGCAGCTTCACTCAATTCACCACGCGCGTGGAAACGGCGACGTTTGAAAGCGGCAGCCGCTACCCGCTCATCCGGCGGGGCGGCGAGCTCCACGGCGTCGTCGCCGGGCCTGCCAACTCGATGGTGGAGGGCGGCGCGGCGATGGAGATTCCGTTCGTCATCAAGCCGGGTCGTGAGAGCGGGGACTACGAACTTGAACTGGAGGGAGAGAAACAAACTCTCCGGGCAGGCGAATATTCTCCGTGGCTGAAGCTCGCGTTCCCCGCGTCGATGGGCGTAAAGGTTCACGGCATGGCCCGGTTCCTGATTACGGAAACATCGCCCGAATTCAGCATCTACGTTACGCCCATCAACATCGATCCGGAGAGTCCCGCGCTGCCGATCTCCCATCCTTCTTACTTTGCGGCGTACCTGGCGAAGCTGCTCGGCTCGTACGCGACGGTGGGGATGGCGGAAGACACGTGGGCGCTCAACGAGGGCGTCATCGACGAAGACGCTTTCCTCAAGCAGGCTTACTCGATCCAGGAAGAACGCGAGGCGATGTTTTTTAGCGCGCTCGAGCGCACGCGGCGAGGCGCAGTCGCTTGCGTGTTCGACACCAGCGACCGCGTGCAGCACATGTTTTTCCGGCATCTGGACGGGAGAGTTCCCGGAGGCCGTTACGCGGGCGCCATCGAGGATCTGTATTGCCGCATGGACGCGCTGGTGGGAAAAACGGTGAAGTTCGTGGATGAGGAGACGGTGCTGTTCGTTCTTTCCGACCACGGTTTCCGCTCTTTCCGCCGCGGCGTGAATCTCAACGCGTGGCTGCGCGACAACGGATACCTCGCGGCGAAGGAAGACGACAGCGCTTACCTTCGCGGCATCGACTGGAGCCGGACACGCGCGTACACCTTCGGGCTGGCGGGAATCTACCTGAACCAGAGAGGCCGGGAATCGCAGGGCATCGTGAATCCCGGGGCCGAGAGCGAGGCGTTGCGGAGAGAACTGATCGAGAAGCTGACCGGCTTGCGGGACGATGCCGGCGGCGCGGTCGCGATCCGGCGCGTCTATTCGACCGGCGATCTTTATCGGGGCCCTTATCTGGACGCGGCGCCGGACCTCATCGTCGGCTTCGGCGACGGCTACAGGAGCTCGTGGGAGGCGGCGCTCGGCAAAACCACTCGCGAAGTCTTCTCGGAGAATGCGAAGGCCTGGAGCGGCGACCATTGCATCGACCCGGAGCTGGTGCCGGGCGTTCTGTTTTCCAACCGGCGAGTGGGCGCGGCGAATCCCGGCATCGAAGACATGGCGCCCACCGCGCTGGCCCTGTTCGGCGTGGACCAGCCGGCGTGGATGGAAGGCGCGCCGGTGTTATGAGACGTGCTGCCGCCGGCCTCCTGTTGGCCTTGCTGCTGGGGGCTTGCGGACGGCGAACCGAACCGCGCGCGTTTCCCCGGGTGATCGTGCTGGGCGTGGACGGCATGGATCCCGGATTCGTCGAGCGTCATTGGGACATGCTGCCGAACCTCGACCGGCTGCGCCGCCAGGGCGGATTTGAACGGCTCGCGACCACCACCCCACCGCAGAGCCCCGTGGCGTGGTCCACCGTGATCACGGGCATGGATTCGGGCGGGCACGGCATCTTCGATTTCGTCCATCGCGATCCGCAAACCATCACGCCGTACTCTTCGATCGCCGAAGTGCGCGAGGGAGGCAAGTCGCTGCCGCTGGGTCCGTGGGTGTTTCCGCTCGAATCCGGAACGCTCAAGAGCTTGCGGCAGGGAGTCACGTTCTGGGAACTGCTGGGCCAGCGCGGGATTCCCGCGGCAGTCACTCGCATGCCGACGAATTTTCCGCCGGTGAAATTTCCCGGGCGAAGTCTGGCGGGCATGGGAACGCCGGACATGCAAGGCGGATTCGGCACGTTCACCTATTTCACGTCCGATCCCGATGCGCGGTCGAGAGACGTGCCCGGCGGCAGGATCGTGAGCATCCGGATCGAGGGCCGGCGCGCGGTACTCGCACTCGAGGGTCCGGTAAACTCCTTCCGGAAGAGTCGTCCAAAAACGACGGCGTCTCTGATAATTGACGCCGATCCGGAAACCGGCGCGGCGCGCATTGAGGCCGGCTCCACCACGTTGGTTCTGCGGGCGGGGGAGTGGTCGCCGTGGATCACGATTGAGTTTCCGCTCCTGGGAGCCGCACGGCACGTCTCGGGGATCTTCCGTCTGCTGCTCGGAAGCGTGAATCCGTTCGTGGCGGTCTACGCGAGCCCTGTGAACATCGATCCGGCGCGGCCGGAGTTGCCGCTCTCGACGCCCGAATCCTACAGCCGGACCCTGGCCGAGGCGGTGGGACTGTTCTACACGCAGGGGATCGCCGAGGACACCTCCGCGGTGCGCGCCAAGGCGATCAGTCATCGGCAATTCCTGGAGCAGGCGGGGCAGGTTCTGGACGAGAGCATGGCCATGTACCGCTACGAGCTCGATCGTTTCCGCGACGGCCTGCTGTTCTATTACTTTTCGAGCGTGGACCAGCACTCGCACATCCTATGGGGAAAATACGACGACGAGCTGGCCGCGATCTACCGCAAAATCGACGACGCCGTCGGGCTGGCCATGGCGAAGCTGGGAGGCGAGGGCACGCTGATCGTCATGTCCGACCATGGATTCTCCACTTTTCGCCGAGCGGTCCATTTGAACACCTGGCTGATGAAGGAAGGTCTGCTGCACCTGATCGATCCCGCCCGGACGGGCGACGAGGAACTCTTCGTCAACGTGGATTGGTCGCAAACCAAAGCGTATGCGCTCGGACTGAACGAGATCTATTTGAATCTGGCCGGACGCGAACCGAATGGCATGGTGGCGGCGGGCGCCGAGAGCGACCGGTTGCGCCGGCAGATCCGGGACCGGCTGCTCGCTCTGCGCGATCCGAAAAGCGGCGAACCCGTTGTCGAAGAAGCGTACGCGGCGAGTGAAGTCGCCGGCGGGCCGCTGCCCGCTTACGCGCCGGACCTGATCGTGGGATACAGGCCCGGTTACAGGGGCAGTTGGCAGACGGCCTTGGGCGCGGTTCCCAGCGATGTGATCGCCGACAATGAAGATGCGTGGATCGCCGACCACTGCATCGATCCGAAGTTCGTGCCGGGCGTGTTGTTTTCCAACCGCGCGCCGCGCAAGACGAATCCGCACCTGCGGGACATTCCGGTGACACTGCTGAAGGAGTTCGGCGTGCCCGCGCCGCCGGCCATGACTGGCGATTCCGTGTTCTGAAATACTCGAAGATATGTTCTCCGGCTCGATCAAGCTGAACAAAGATCTCGCCGCGCGCGTGAAGCGATGCGCCGAGTCGGGCGGCTATTCCTCCGTGCAGGAATTTGTCGAACACGTGCTGGAGCGGGAACTCACCAAAATCGAAAGTTCCGAATCCGACGAAGAGATCGCCCGGAAGCTGAAGGGCCTGGGCTATCTCGACTGAGTGTGGACTGGATCACCCAAGTTGCCAGCCGCCTGTTCGACGCCTACGTCGCGCTCTTCGGCGGCGCTCCGCGGTGGGTGAGCCTGTGCCCTCTGTCGGTGGCGGGGGGCGTCGTGACGCTGTGGATATTCCACCTCACCTCGAAACCGAAGGCGATCCGCCGGGCGAAACAGCTTCTGATGGCATACTTGCTGGAGATGCGGCTGTACGGCGACGAGCCGGCGATGGTTCTGCGGGCGCAGTGGCGTCTGCTGGGGGCCAACGCGCGGTATCTTGCCCTGATGCTCGTTCCCTTAGTCTGCGCGGGCATCGTGTTGCTGCCGCTGCTGGCGCAGATGGAGCGGTACTACGGCCGCGGACCCCTGCAACCGGGCCGGGCGGCGCTGTTCACGGTGCAGTTGCGCGGGCCGGTGGATGGGAGCGGCGAGCCTCCGCATCTCGAAGCGCCCGAGGGCATCCGCGTGGAAACGCCTGCTGTCCGGGTGGCGGCGGAAAACCGAGTGGTCTGGCGGATTCGCGCTGAAGCCGAGGCGTCCGGCGTCTTGCGCGCCGCGTTCACCTGGGGCGCCGTGGAGAAGCGAGTCGAAGCCGGCGCAAGGCGTCCCGTGGTTCCTCGGCGAGTGAGCAGCGTGGTGGATCTGATGCTGCATCCAGGCGAGGGCCGAATTGTCGCCGGGCCGGTGGCGTGGGCGGAGATCGAATATCCCGATGCGAGCGTGCCCCTGTTCGGAATCCCGATGCACTGGACGATAGTGTTTCTGGTTTTCTCGCTGCCAACCGCGTTGTTTTTAAAACGCAGGTTTGGTGTTGTATTCTGAGATTTGTTTTCCAGGCTATCGCCTAATGAGGTGCGGCGCACGCTGGCTTGGGCCGCGTCTTACTGGGGCGTCTACGCGGCGCTCGACTACTGTCTTTCCGACACGCTGCCCTCCCTGTTGCACGCGAATGAGTACGTTCCCGATCCCTCCTACTGGAACGCCGGACTGCTGTCGCTCCTGATGATCGTCGCCGCCGGCACGCTTCTGGGTGCCGTCGCCGGCCTGCTCTGCGGGAGAGGCGGCGCGGCTCTCACCGTCATCGCGGTTTTCGCGGCGGTGGTCGGCGCCAGTTCCTCGCCCGGCCTGCTGCCTCTGCTGACGACGCTGGCGGTACCGCTGGCTATGGGAGCGGTTGTCCTGTGGGCGAATTTCAACGAGGCGCGTGCGCGGCGGTTCTGGTTCCTGACCAATCCGGCGACCCTGAGCCTGGTCCTGATCGTGCGGCCGTGGCTCTACAGGGACATTCTGGACGACACTTCTTTGCGCTGGCAGTTGATCGCCGCATCGGCGCTGGCGGTTCTGGCGATCGCCGGTTTCTCCTGGTTGATGAGACGCCATTTCTCCCTCCGGTGGATCCGATACGTGGCGGTGCTGCTCGCGCTGGTTTCCGTCACGGCGGGATTCGGAATCCGAAGCCGCCCGCGTTTTCCCGCCGCTGCCGGATCTGCACGAGCCGCCGGCAAGCCCAACATCATTCTGATCACCTTGGATACCGTCCGTGCCGACCACTTGTCCGTCTACGGATATGAACGCGACACGACGCCCAATCTGCGCCGTTTCGCCGCGGAATCCACGCTGTATCGTCACGCGATCTCAACGGCCAGTTGGACGGCGCCGAGCCACGCATCCATTTTCACGGGGATGTACGCTTTGCGCCACGGAGTTCGCTACGACTTGCCGGACAACCGCCTGGGCACGCTACCCGGCGCCGTGCCCACGCTGACCGAAACGCTCGCCGATCAAGGCTACAGGACTGCGGGCCTGGCGGCGAACTACGCCTACCTGAAAGACTCGCTCGGTTTCGGCCGTGGATTCGGTGCGTATCGCGTAGCCGTGCCGTGGATGGTTTTCGAGCAGAGCCGGTACCCGTCGGCGCTCCGGTGGGTGAGGCGGTGGCTATTGCCCCCGGTCAGCGAAGAATCTCTTTTTGTGAACGGCGAACAGATGACGGCGGAGGCGCGCGGAATGGTGGACCAAGCGGCTGTGCGCCAGCCCTTTTTCCTGTTCCTGAACTACATGGACGCGCACTGGCCTTATACCTCCTCGGAGCCATTCCGCAGCCGCTTTGGAGCGCCGGGCCGGAGATTCAGCCGCCAGGAGTTCACCGACCTTGGAGTCGCCGTCAACCGCGGAGAGCGGGTTGTCACGGAGCAGGAGCGGCGGAGCCTGATCGACGCCTACGATAGCGGAATCGGCTACCTGGATCATCAGCTCGGAATCCTGTTCGATGCGCTGCGGCGTGCGGGCGTATATGACGGAGCATTGATCATCCTCACTTCCGACCACGGCGAGGCCTTCGGCCAGAAGGCGCTCCTCGAACACGGCACGTCCGTGTACCAGAACCAGGTGCAAGTGCCGCTGCTGATCAAGTATCCCAGCCAGAGAGCGCCTGCCGAAGTGAACACGCTCACCAGCGGTGTGGACATCTACCCGACCATCTTGGACGCCGTCGGTGCTGCGGGCCGGAGCTATCTGGCAGGCATGCCGCTTCAGCGCGTGTCCGGGCAGCTCGAGCGCGCGGTGTTCTCAGAATGCTATCCGGAATGGGACATGTGGACGAACTTCCCGCGCTTTCGCCGGATCGAGAGGGCGGTGCTCCGCGATTCCTGGAAACTAATTCTTTCGACGGATGGGACCCGGGAACTGTACAACTTGGCGGCGGACTCCGGGGAAGATAGGAATGTGATCTCTGAACAGCCACAGGTGGCTGGGGAGATGGAAGCTGTGCTCGCGGCGTGGCAAAAGAACCTGGCGCCCGTGGGCGCGCCCGCCAGGCTCGATAAGACCACCATGGACCGCCTGAGGTCGCTCGGATACGTGCACTAAAATCGTTGCATCTTGAGATTAATGATGCCGGCCGGTAGGTTCTCCGCCAATGCGATGCGGCGGACGCTCGCCCTGAGCTCGTCCTACTGGGGCGTCTACGCGGCGCTCGACTACTGTCTTTCGGACACGCTCTCTGCGGTGTTGCAGCCGAGCCAGTACGTTCCCGATCCGTCCTATTGGAATGCCGGACTTCTTGCGCTGCTGATCATCACCGGCGCCGGCACGCCTCTGGGCGCCGTCGCCGGGCTGCTCTGCGGAAGAGATGGCGCGGCTCTGAGCGTGATCGCGGTTTTCGCTGTGGTGGTCGGCGCCAGTTCCTCGCCCGGCCTGACACCTCTGTTCGTCACGCTGGCGGTTCCGCTGGCTCTGGGAGCGGTTGTGTTGTGGTCGAACGTCTACCAAGCGCGCGCGCAACGGTTCTGGTTTCTGACGAATCCCTGGACCGTCAGCCTGGTCCTGATCGTGCGCCCGTGGCTGTATCGGGACATCCTGGGAGACGCTTCGCTGCGCTGGCAGTTGATCGTCGCCTCGGCGCTGGCGCTCGTGGCAATCGCCGGTTTCTCCTGGCTGTTCCGCCGGCGCTTTTCCATCCAATGGATCCGATACGCGGCCGTGCTGCTCGGCCTGGTTTCCATCGCCGCGGGATTCGGAATGCGGGGCCGCTCGGGTTTCCCTGCCACAGCCGACTCCTCGCAGGCCGCAGGCAAACCCAATATCATTCTGATTACCTTGGACACGGTCCGGGCCGACCACTTGTCCGTCTACGGGTACGAACGGGACACGACTCCCAATCTGCGTCGTTTCGCAGCGGAATCGACGTTGTATCGTCACGCGATATCGGCCGCCAATTGGACCGCTCCGAGCCATGCATCCATCTTCACGGGGATGTACACCCTGCGTCATGGAGTCCGCTACGACGTACCGGACAACCGGCTCGGAACGCTTCCGGACGCTGTCCCTACGCTGGCCGAGGCGCTGGCTCATCAGGGTTACCGGACGGCGGGCTTGGTGGCTAATTATGAATACCTGAGCGACTCGCTGGGATTCGGCCGCGGGTTCGATGTCTATCGGCTTGCCATGCCGTGGATGGTGTTCGAGCAAAGCCTATACCCGTCGGCGCTTCGCTGGATGAGGCGGCGGTTATTGCCTCGGATCGAGGAGGACATCGTTTACTTGAACAGCGAGCGGATGACGGCGGAGGCACTCCGTATTCTGGATCGTCTCTCCAGCCGTCAGCCCTTCTTCCTGTTCTTGAACTACATGGACGCCCACTGGCCGTACGCTCCCCCGGAGCCGTTCCTCAGCCGCTTTGCCAAGCCAAGCCGGCAGCGCAGCAACCAGGAGTACTACGATTTGGCGAGAGCCGTGGACGGCGGCGAGCGAGTTGTTACAGAGGCGGAGAGACGAGACTTGGTTGGCGCCTACGACGGTGGAATCGCCTATATGGACGATCGGCTTGGAATCCTGTTTGATGCGCTTCGGCGCGCGGGTGTGTATGACCGTGCGCTCATCATCGTCACTTCCGACCACGGCGAGGCGTTCGGCGAGAAGTCGCTCCTGGAGCATGGCAAGTCTCTGTACCAGGACGAGGTGCATGTGCCTCTCCTGATCAAGTACCCGGGGCAGCGGGAACCGGCCGAAGTGAGCGCGATGGTAAGCGGCGTGGACCTCTTCCCAACCGTTACGGAGGCCGTTGGCGCTCAGGCCGGGCCCTATCTGGCGGGTCTCCCTTTACAGCGCGGGTCTGGCCCGTCCGCACGGCCGGTTTTCGCCGAGTCATATTTGGGGCCCGGCATGGACGCTCCGCGGGTCCGCCGCACGCAGAGAGCGATCTTCCGCGATTCCTGGAAGGTGACTCTCTCGACCGAGGGCGGGCCGGAACTGTACAACCTGGCGGCCGATGCTGGCGAGAACAGCAACGTGATTCGAGAGCAACCGGGTGTAGCGGCCCAGATGGAGGCGGCGCTGTCGGCGTGGCAAGGGAATCTAGCTCCAGTAGGCGCGTCCTCGGGGCTCGACAAGGCTACGCTGGAACGCCTGAAGTCGCTCGGCTATGTCCAGTAATCATTGGTTTCGTTGGGGGGCTCCGGGGTTTTGGCTGGCCCTGGCGCTGGCCGGCCAAGCCGCGGCCTTGCAGCTCATCCACGCCGGACCGCTGATCCACTACCAGCATTACCGGCTCCCGGCCGAAGCCGTGGCGAGCGCCGGATTGCGCTGGGCGCTGTTCACCGTGAGTCTCCAGGCGATTCTTGTAGCGGGCGGACTCGCCGCGCGCGGCGGCGCAATTCTCCGGTGGATCAGAAGCCCGAGGCGCGTGCTGCGACTGGCGGCCGTAGTGGCGGCGAGCGGATGCCTGGCGGCAGCCGTGTCCCGCGATCCGTGTTTTTTCGCGGCGGAGCTGGGCTTTGCGGTGTTGGTGCAGATGGTGAACGCAGCGAACATTCTGCTGACGGCGTGGACGCTTCCGGCCGAGAAACTGGAAAACCTCGCGCATTGGTTCGATTCGTGGCTGGGCGGCAGCGACACGGGCCGAACTTCACTCGATCGCTTCGCGTGGCTCGCGGCGCTGTGGGTGGCGGCGGCGGCGGCCATGCTCGCGTGGTTCGTCTACGAGCGCCATCCGCACCTCGCCGATGAAGTCGTGTATCTGTACAACGCGCGGTATTTCGCCGCCGGCAGCGTCACCATGGCGCCTCCGCCGCTGGTGGCGGGATTCGACCTCGACCTGATGGACTATGAACCAGACAAGTGGTTTTCGGCGGTCCCGTTGGGCTGGCCGGCGATGCTTGCGGTTGGCGCAGCGCTGCACCTGCCCTGGCTGGTGAATCCGGTGCTGGCGGGGCTGAACATCCTGTTGGTCTACCTGCTGCTCGGGGAAATATACCCGCGCCGCACCGCCCGCCTATCGGTACTGCTGCTGTGCGCTTCTCCATGGCACTTGTTCCTGGCCATGAGCTTCATGACGCACACGTTCACGATGACCTGCGCGCTGGTTGCGTTTCTCGGTGTGGCGAGGGCGCGGCGGACGGAGCTCACGCGGTGGGCTTGGTTGGCGGGCCTGGGAGCCGGCGCGGGAAGCTTGATCCGGCCGCTGGATGGCGCCATTGTGGCGGTTCTAGCAGGCGCCGGGGCGCTCGGACTGGGCGGAGCGCGCTTGAAGTTCGCGGCCCTGGCGGCGCTGGCGGCCGGAACCGTACTCACCGGCGCGGTTGCGTTACCTTACAACAAGGCGCTCACGGGCGACGCCAGCCGCTCGCCGTTGATCGATTACACCGACAAGTACTACGGACCAAGAACGAATGCCTACGGTTTCGGGCCGGAGCGCGGGCGGGGATGGCCTCTCGACCCATATCCGGGCCACACACCATTTGAAGCCCTGATCAATGCAGAGTTGAACGGAGCGTCAGTGAACGCGGAATTGTTCGGTTGGGGCACCGGGTCTCTCTTCCTGATCGGCATTCTTCTGTTCTCCGGGGCCATGCGGCGGCCGGACTATCTCATGCTGGCAGCGGCGGCGGCGGTCATCCTCGCGTACGCTCCGTATTGGTACAGCGGCGGGCCGGATTTCGGCGCGCGTTACTGGTACCTGATATTGCTGCCTTGCGTCGCGCTTTCCGCGCGCGGGTTGGAGTGGATCGAGACGAAGCTCGGCGCGACGGGCCGGAATGACGTTCGGGCGACTGCCGCCGTCGCGGCCCTCTGCTGCCTCGCCTTGATAAACTACTTCCCCTGGCGGTCGGTGGACAAGTATCATCATTACCTGGGAATGCGCCCCGACGTGCGGGAACTGGCCCGCGTTCATGATTTCGGGCGCAGCCTGGTTCTGATTCGCGGCGAGCGCTTTCCCGATTACGCCTCCGCGGCGATATACAATCCGCTCGACCTGCGCGCGGACGCGCCGGTTTACGCCTGGGACCGGGACGCCGCTGTTCGAGACAGGCTGTTGAAGTTGTATGCGGACAGGCCGGTGTGGATCCTGGAGGGTCCAACCCGCACTCACGCCGGTTTTGAGGTCCTGGCAGGCCCGTTGAGCGCGCAGGCCGCTTCGCTCACTCTGGAACGGAGCCCGCAACCTTGACGGCGGCCTACCAAGGTGCGCGGGCAGTGGTACTGGGCGCCTCCGGCTTCATCGGATGCTGGGTGGCTCGAAAGCTTTGCGAAGCGGGAGCGCACCCGTATCTGATCGTCCGCGACGCCGCGCGGGCCAGGAGCATATTCGCGCCCTATAAGACTCGAGGTGAGCTCATGGAGGCGAACCTCTCCGACGTCGCGATCCTCGGAGAGATTTATCAACGCGCCCGGCCTGCGATCACGTTCAATCTGGCTGGTTACGGCGTGGATCCCGCCGAGCGCGACCAGGCCATCTCCTACCGCATCAACGCGACGCTGGTCGAGGCCGTTTGTGAAGCGGCTGCACGATGGAGGGATCCGCGCTGGCCGGGGCAACACATCGTCCAAACCGGTTCGGCTCTCGAATATGGTGAGAGCGAAGGCGATCTGCGTGAAGAAGGCGTCGCCCGGCCAACTACGTTATACGGCAAGTCGAAACTGCAAGGAACGCAAATCCTGGCGGAGTGCTGCCGAACGTTGGGCTTGCGCGGTTTGACGGCGCGTCTCTTCACGGTCTACGGCCCGGGAGAGCGCGCCGGGCGGCTCCTGCCGGTCTTGATCGAAGCGAGCCGCACCGCGCAACCAGTGGATCTGACCGAAGGCACGCAGCGGCGGGATTTCACGTACGTGGAGGATGTCGCCGAGGGTCTGCTCCGGCTTGGCTTGGCGGCGGCGGAGCCCGGGATCGTGGTAAATCTCGCTACCGGCCGGCTTCTTTCGGTCCGGACCTTCGTCGAAGCAGCGGCGCAAGTTCTGGGGATTCCCCCCGCGCATCTTCGATTTGGGGTGCTTCCGGTCCGCTCCGAGGAGCTGAGGCACGATATCATTTCGATCGATCGGCTCAGAGGCATTGTGGGGTGGAGTCCTTCGACCGGAATCGAGGAAGGCATTCGACGCACTGTGAGACAATGTAAAACTTGAGGCTCTTCGATCTGACGCAACTCGGCGTGACGGGAGCGGAAGACGTGTGCCGCCATTACGAGGAGCACGGATACTGCGTTCTCGGCGGCCTGCAACAGCACGTCACCAACCTCTTCTATCCGGTGTTGCAGGAGACCCTGGGAGTGAGCCGCCCGGATTTCGAAGAGATTCTGGATCCCCGCGGGAGAGCACAAATTTTCCCGCCGGATGTCCGGCGAAAACTGGCCAGAGTCGGAACCGCACCCAAACTGGCTCAAGACCTTTTAGGCGCCTTGCAGCCTGTACTCAGCCATCTCATCGGCCCTCTCGCACACGTCAGCAGTACTTTCCACGCTCAGTTCAAAGGCGTGCCGGCCGCGCCGGTCGACCACGGCGGATACAAGTCGACGCACGAGTACATGGAGGTGCACGGCGCCTACCTGTTGCATCAGGATTTCACCGGCGCGTCCTTTCCGACCAGCCCGAGCTGCATGACTCTATGGGTCGGGCTGAACGACTGCCCGGACTGGCCCCTCCGGCTGTATCCAGGCAGTCACCGGCTGGGGTTGCTGTGCAACCGGTGGCTGCCGCTCGATCATGCCGGTCTCGCCGCGCTCGCCGAACCGGTCGATATCCAGGCGCAGCCCGGAACCGCGGTGATTTTCAACGCGCTGACCCTGCACGGAACGGGCGCGCCGGGTCGGTTGAGCCGCTGGAGCTGCGACATCCGCTTCTTTCCTTGCTGCGGATTCCTGCCGACGTATCCGCACGAGTTGACCGAGAATCCCTGGGGGTTTATCCAGGAGGCTCTGGACCGAAATCCGGGGCCCGCCCGGAGGGCGCCTTTGATGGAAGACCTGGTCCTGTCGGGCGCCGGGATCGAAACCCTCGATGCGCCGCGATTCTCCGTTCTGAATTGGGTCAACTACCTGGCGGAGTTGTTACGTGGCGAACCGGACCGTGCGGTTCCGCATCTGACGCGATTCACCAACACGCAAGCGGGTGTGGATGGTCCGGAAGTGTATATTTCCAAGTTTCATGAACGCGCCATGCACCCGGAAACCTTGCGCCGGATCCAAGAACTATTGGCTCCGAATCCCGCGCCCGCGGGGAGGGCGTGAACGTGGCGAACGGGAGACCCGGGCCTGAGCTTTCACCCGAACTTTCATTGGTGATGCCCTGCTACAACGAGGAACAGTGCCTCGATCGAACGGTACCGCCGCTGGTGCAGGCTTTCCAACAGGCGGGGATTGGCCTGGAAGTGATCCTGGTGGATAACGGATCCACGGATGGGACCTCCGCCGTGATCGACCGGCTCATCCGGAGTGGGCTCCCGATCGTCAAGGGCGTGGTGCCGGTGAACCGCGGGCAAGGCCTCGGGATTCGAACCGGCTTGCGCATGGGCAAAGGCCGTCACCTGGGGTACCTTTGTGCCGACGGGCAGGTGGCGCCGGAAAGCGTACTGCTGATCTACCGCGCCCTGGTTGCCGCCGATGACCGGACGCTGGCGAAAGTCCGGCGGCGCTTTCGCCAGGACAGTTGGGTGCGGAAGATGGTCTCCATCGGTTACAACGCCCTGATGCTGATCCTGTTTCCGGGCCTGCCCTCGCTCGATGTGAACGGCAATCCCAAGATCATGCCGGCGGAGATTGTGCGGTTGATGGAGCTGACTTCCGAGGATTGGTTCCTCGAAGCCGAAATTATGCTGAAGGCGCATTATCTCAAGATGATGGTGATTGAGATCGACGTGCCAGGGTACCTCCGAAAGAGCGGACGCTCGAATGTCCGCTTCGGCACGGTCCTGGAGTTTGTCCGCAACATCGTGAGCTATCGTTGGGGCGGACCTTGGCGCCAGTGGCGCAAGCGGGTCTCCGACGTGGCCGCCAGAGCGGTCCACGCGCTGTAACGATGCGGGACGCCCATCGCAAGCGAACCTGCTGCCGGGCCTGCGGCGGCGTATGGCTGAGGCCGTTCCTCAACCTGGGGCCGCAACCCCTGGCGAACGCATTCATGGCCGCTCCGCATGAGTTCGCGGACGAGGCGGCTTACCCGCTGGAGGTCTACTTTTGCGAGACCTGCTGGCTGGTTCAGTTGCTGGACGTCATCCACCCGGAGGTCCTGTTCCGCAGTTACATTTACGTGACCGGCACGTCCGAAACCATGGCGGCCCACAATGCCGAATACGCGCGAACCGTGACGGCCCTGCTGGGCCTGGGTCCCGGTGACCTGGTCGTCGAAGCCGCCAGCAACGACGGCAGCCTACTGAAACAGTTCCAGGGGATGGGTATCCGGACCCTGGGCGTGGAACCCGCCCGCAATCTGGCTGAGGCCGCTCGAACGAACGGCGTTGAGACGCTGGACTGTTTCTTCACCTCAGAGACGGCGCGCCAGGTGCTGGAACTGCGCGGGAGGGCGAAGGTGGTGATCGCCAACAACGTGCTGGCGCACGTCGACGACACGCAGGATTTCCTGCGCGGCGCACGCCTGCTTCTGGCCGGCGGCGGGCTGGTGGTGTTCGAGGTTCCCTACCTGGCGGATCTGCTGGACCGGCTGGAGTATGACACGATTTATCACGAACACCTCTGCTACTTTTCGGCGATGGCTCTCCAGAGGTTGTGCGAGGCGGCGGGTCTCGCCATTGCGCGCGTCGATCGAGTGCCGGTGCACGGAGGTTCGCTGCGGGTTTACGCCGGGCTTTCCCCGGGCCGCTGGCCTGGCGCCTCCGATTGGGTGGAGGGCGAACGGAAAGCGGGTCTCGACTCGCCGGCCCGTTACGAGAAGTTTGCGCGAGACGTGGAGAATCACCGCCGCGGCTTGCGGGAGTTCCTGTGCGAGCGCCGGGCGAGGGGCCGCTCGCTGGCCGCCTACGGCGCTCCGGCCAAGGGCAATACGCTGCTGAACTATTGCCGGATCGACACCGCCATGCTTCCCTACACGGTGGACCGGAACCCGCGAAAGGTGGGACTGTACACGCCGGGAATGCACATTCCCGTCCGGCCGGTTTCGGCGCTGACGGAAGAACGGCCGGACGACGTGCTGATTCTATCCTGGAATTTCGCCGCGGAGATCATGCGGCAGCAGCAAGCCTACCGGGCGCTGGGTGGGTGCTTCATCACTCCCGTGCCCGAGCCGGTGGTGCATGAATGATGAAGGTGGTGATTCTCGCGGGCGGAAGAGGAACGCGCCTGGCCGAGGAGACGGGCGTGCGTCCCAAGCCGATGGTGGAGATCGGCGGCAAGCCGGTCTTGTGGCACATCATGCACATCTACGCCGCGCACGGCTTCACTGAATTCCTGGTCGCCTGCGGCTACAAGGGGGAGATGATCAAGGAGTATTTCCACAGTTTCGCGATCCACAGCAGCGACTATTTCGTCGATCTGGCCACGGGAGACCGCACGGTTGTGAACGAGGGAGGCCTGGAGTGGCGCGTCGGACTGATCGACACGGGCGCGGAGACTCAGACCGGCGGCCGAATCCTGCGATTGAAAAAGTGGATTGGAGACCAGCCCTTCCTGGTGACCTACGGCGACGGTTTGGGGAACATCGATATTCGGGCGGCGGTGGACTTTCACCGCTCTCACGGCAGGATTGCGACCGTAACCGCGGTCCGGCCACCCTCCCGCTTCGGCAATCTGACGCTCCAAGGCGACGTTGTGCGCAATTTCGCCGAAAAGCCGCAGACGGATGAAGGCTGGATCAACGGTGGATTCTTTGTCTTCAACCCTGTGATTTTCGACTACCTGCAAGACGACGGGACCGTCCTCGAGAAAGAGCCTCTGGAGCGGCTGGCGCGCTCGGGGGAATTGATGGCGTTTCGCCATTCCGGGTTCTGGCAGCCGATGGATACGCTGCGCGAAAAACTCCTTCTCGACTCGCTGTGGGCGGCGGGAGAGGCGCCCTGGAAGATATGGACGTGAGCGGCTTTTGGAGAGACCGCGCGGTCTTCGTCACGGGAGCCACCGGTCTGCTGGGCTCCTGGCTGACCGAGGCCCTGCTCGATCGCGGCGCGCGTGTGACCTGCCTGGTGCGCGACTGGGTGCCCGAAAGCCGGCTGATCGGCTCCGGGCTGTGGAAGCGCGCGAACCTGGTGCGCGGCGAACTGGAAGACGCCGCGCTGCTGACCCGTGCGCTCAACGAATACGAGATTGAGGCGGTCTTCCACCTGGGCGCCCAGACCATCGTCGGGACCGCCCTGCGGTCGGCTGTGTCTACCTTCGAATCCAACATCCGAGGCGCCTGGAACCTGCTGGAGGCGTGCAAGACCTGTTCGCGGCTGGTGAAGCGGGTGGTGATCGCGTCGAGCGACAAGGCCTACGGCGCTCACGACCACTTGCCCTACACCGAGGACATGCCGCTTCAAGGCCGCTTTCCCTACGACGTCGCGAAGTCCTGTGCCGACCTGATCGCGTTTTCCTATTTTCATACCTACCAGTTGCCGGTGGCCGTGCTGCGCTGCGGAAATCTGTTCGGAGGGGGAGATCTGAATTTCAACCGCCTGGTCCCTGGCACCATCCGGTCGGCTTTGCAAGGCGAGGCGCCCGTGATTCGCAGTGACGGCAGCTACGTGCGCGATTATTTCTACGTCCGAGACGCGGTGGACGCTTATCTGCAAGTTGCCGAGAGGCTGCCGGAATTTCCCGGCGAGGCATTCAACTTCAGCCACGAAACGCCCCTCTCGGTTGGGGAGCTGGTGCGGAAAATTCTCGCCCTGATGGGCCAGAGCCCGCTTCAACCGGTAATCTTGAACCAAGCCACCCATGAGATTCCGCGCCAGTATTTGGATTGCTCCAAGGCGCGGCGCATGCTGGGATGGAAACCTCGATTCGGCCTGGAACAGGCTCTGAAGGAAACCATCGACTGGTACGCGGAGCACGACGATGCAAACGCGGCACGCGTCTGAGCGGGATAGGCCATGGCAAAGGCGATTTTGACTTATCATTCGCTCGACGATTCGGGATCGGCGATTTCGACTTCGCCGGCGTTGTTCCGCCGCCAGATCGAAACGATGCTGGCGCAGGGAGTCCGGTTCGTCCCCTTGGAACATGCGGCCGCCGCAGATCGCAGTGCCGCGCTGACGTTCGACGACGGCTTCGCGAACTTCCTGGACCATGCGCTGCCGGTTCTGGCGCATCACGCCCTGCCCGCCACGGTGTTCGTGGTGGCCGGCTATTGCGGGAAGTCCAACGACTGGCCTTCCCAGCCCTCCTGGGCGCCACGCCTGCCGCTGATGACGTGGCGCGATCTCGAATCGATTTCGGGCGGCCTCATCCAGTTGGGTTGCCACACCATGACCCATCCAATTCTGCCGCAGCTCGCGCCGGAGGAGGCCGAGCGGGAAATCGCCCAAGCCGAGCGGGAGATCGAAGACCGAACCGGACGCGGCGTGGCGAGCTTCGCGTATCCTTACGGAGCGTCGTCGAGCGAAATTCGCCGGATGGTGGCGCGCCGATTCACGATCGGCTGCGGCGTGCGGCTGGCTCTGGTGGAGGCAGGCGCCGATCTGATGGAGTTGCCGCGAGTCGATGCGTATTATCTGAGGAAGATGTGGCTGACGCGGCGTCTGTTCTCCGCGCAGGCCAAGCGATATCTCGCATTCCGCCGCCTGCTGCGGACCGCGCGCGGCGGGACTCAGGCGGCCGGCATGTGACAGAATGAAACGTGACTTCTGGTCCCGCGACGCCGTCAGTCACTTGAGATGCGAGGAAACAAAGCCGGAAACTATCCAGCGGCCCTTCGCCAGGAGAATTGTGGGGCTCTCGCGTTCCTACCCGCGCTCTCCTTACGGGCTTGCACCGCACTCGCGGTTGTGTTGGTCGGGTTTTATTTGTGGATGATCCGGCCCTTTGTGTCCGTGCCGGCTGATATTCTCATGTGGGGTGAGAACGGCTTCGTCGCCAGCATCATTAAGTTGCAGGTCGGACAGCCGCTTTACGGTGCGCCGGGGGATAGCAACTCCATCATCTATACGCCGTTTGCCCCGGTTGTGACCTACGCGATTTCGCGTTTGTTGGGGTACCGCAATTCGATTCCGTTGTGGAGGACCATTCAACTCGGCTTTGTTGGTTGTGCTGCCTTGATGGGAGTCAGGTGCTGGTGGTTGTTGCGCCGCTTAGCCTACCCAGCCAGAAACCTCAAGCACTGGAAGACGTGGAGCCTGTTGGTCTTCCTCGTTTTGTTTCTGGCGGGCACCTCCCCGGAAGTCAACCAGTTTGCGCATTGCCTCCACACCGACTCGCTGGCACTGCTGGTTTCGATGGGCTGCTTTTGGAGCATGCTCCGCTATTTGGATGCACCGAACTGGAAGAACATGGCGATCATGGCCGTCGGGCCGTCGGTCGGTTTCATGACCAAGCAACTGCTTGTGAGCTGGTTCGCGGCAATGCTCCTTTTCATTGTCCTGGCTCACCTGGTGGCCATCCAGCCGGGGGCGGCGCCATCCTCCCTGCTGCGAGCCTCTCTCGAGAAAGGATTGAGTTTCGCCGGACTCGCGGGGATCTTGCTGGCGTGCACCATCGGGGTGTGTGCCTGGCTCTGGGGCTACAACTTTTTCTTTTGGATCTTCGAGGTCATGGGGGGCCAGCGCAAACACATCGGATTCTCGCCGGGTGGTTATCAGTTGTCGATCCCGCGCGGAACGGATCACGCTCTGCGCGCCTGGTCCGAACTCGGCATAGGTGTAATCGGCGGACTCTGGGTTTTAAAAGACAGAAACATCGCGCGGTTAGGGCCGCTTTGGGCGTCTTGGCTGCTCTTGGTCGGCAGCGAGATTCTATCGAGCGGCGCCGGTTGGGGAGTTCTCTATCACTTTGGGCCTGGCGTCATGATCGGCTGCATCTGGCTGTTGACCGCCGCGTGGCGGTGGTGGCCAGATGAAGGTCCCGATCCCAGCGATGAGTTCCCACGCATCGTGTGGTTTTCCAAGTCGGTCCTGGCAGCCACCGGCATCGTGGCGCTCTTTTGCGCGTTGCACGTGGTGCCGAGCGGGGACCAGACTTCGGCACGGTACTGGAAAGGGCGGCCGCCCTCGCCCGATCTCTACCGCTACGTGGCGGAGATCGAAAACGAGTTCAAAGGATTCGCTCCAGGCGATGTCCTGCTGGACATCGGAAACTGGGTGCATTTGAAGCCGCCGTTTCTGGCGCGCGATCAGGCAACATCTCTGGGAGACCAACCGCCCGCAGGCCTTTTCCAGAACATGGATGTATTCGTCGAACATATCCGAGCGGGAATGTACAAGAAAATATTGGTGCGAGAGTTCGACTCTCCCTTCTTCGAGTATGATTGGTTGGGCTGGCCTCGATCGTCTGGCGTGCGGACGGCGTTGCGCGATTATTATGTCGAAGCGCGCCGTATCAGGGCCGCCGGAGGAGACAACCTCCTGCCGCCAAGAATTGAACATGCTGAGGTCGTGTATGTATTTGTCAGGAAAGAGCTTGCGAAGGAAGACAAGGGCCTGAACCGGTGAGCGCGATTCGCACCCAGCTTCGTTCCGGGCCTCAGCCGGAATCCGACCGGGATAGTGCCGGAGGAGCCGTTCTGCTGGACGGCATCTCGATTGTCGTGCCCGCCAGAAACGAGGAACTTTCTCTTGGAGCGGTCCTCGCCGAGGCTGTATCCTTTGGCGATGAGGTCATCGTGGTCGACGGCAGATCGACGGACCAGACCACGAAGATCGCTCGACAGTTCGGCGCCCGGGTTGTGGTGGATAACGGAAAAGGGAAGGGCGACGCGATTCGCGTGGGAGCGAGGGCGGCTCGTTACAGCATCACTGTTTTCATGGACGCCGACGGCTCCCATAATCCGGTCGATATTCCACGCTTGACCGGCCCCATCGAGGCCAATGAAGCCGATCTCGTGGTCGGCTCGCGCGGCCGCGGTGGGAGTGATGAACTCCATGGCGACATCGAGAAACTCTTGCGCCTGTTGGGGAGCGATCTGATCCTGATCGCGATCAACCTTCGCTGGAAGCAAACTCTGACCGACAGTCAGAATGGTTTCCGGGCGATTCGTACGAACGTGATCCACTCGCTTGGGCTCACTGAAAACATCACCACCATCGAGCAGGAGATGATGATGAAGTGCCTCAAAAAAGGCTACCGTGTAGCGGAGGTCCCCACCCATGAGTACGCGAGAAAACACGGCCAGTCCTGCATTCGATTGAGGAAGGTGTGGCTTCGCTACATCTACTGCTTTGTCAAAAACATTTTTTGATCTTGATGCGTATGATACGAGACTGAAGCCATGAAGGCGCTGGTCAGCTTTGGAAAGAACGTTCTTCTCTCCAATGGGCCGCGCCTGCGATTCCCCTACAAGCTGACCCTGGTCGTCACCTATTGGTGCAATTATCGCTGCAAGACCTGCAATATCTGGGAGAGAAAGCCAAAGGACGAGCTGACGCTGGATGAGTTCCAGCAATTCTTCCGAAGATCCTCGCGATTCAATTGGATTGACTTCACCGGCGGCGAGGTCTGGCTCCGCAGGGATTTCGTCGAGATCGTCCAGGCCGCTGTGCTCCACTGCAAGGATCTGTACGCCGTTCATTTCCCGACCAACGGCTTCATGACGGAGCAGATCGTCAAGGGAGTGGAAAAGATTGTCGCGATGCGCGTGCCCAAGTTTACCGTCACGGTCAGCACCGATGGAGACGAGGCGGTCAACGATCTGGTTCGTGGCATTGACGGCGGCTGGCGGCACCAGATTGAAACGTACAAGCGGCTTTCCAAAATCAAAGGAGTCGAGGTTTTCCTGGGGATGACGTTGTCGTCCCTCAACGCCGATCAGTACGACAATGCCTTCCAGGCCGCCAAGCAGGAGTGTCCCTGGCTCACTCCCAAAGACTTTCACATCAATATCGCGCACGAATCGGCGCACTACTACGGCAACGCCGGCACCGTTCAGATTCAGGACAAACGCCGGATTCTCCAGGAGGTTGAGAAATACCGGGAACTCCGCGGCGCCTCGTTCAGCCCGATCAATTGGATCGAGAGGCGATATCTGCAGTACGCCAGCCGGTACCTGCGAACCGGGACTACTCCAATGCGCTGCCACGCTCTGCACTCTTCTTGCTTCATAGATTCCTGGGGATATGTGTACCCCTGCGGCATGTACGACCGTAAGATCGCCAGCCTCCGCGACTACGATTTCGATCTGGAGGCGATCTGGAATCTGCCCGCCACTGCGGAACTGCAGAAGGAGATTTGGAACTATCAATGCCCGCAGTGCTGGACTCCGTGTGAGGCCAATCAAAGCCTGCTCGGGAACCTGTTCGGACTGCGGGATCGGGCCGAAAAGGCCTAGCGAGTGAGGCTGCAGGCAACCATACCCCTATGCAACATTGCGTCATCACGGGAGGAGCGGGGTTCATTGGGAGTAATCTGGCCGATCACCAGTTGTCGAATTCGAACCGGGTCACGATTGTGGACGACTTTTCCCGTCCCGGGTCGGAACGGAATCTGGCCTGGCTTGAGTCACGGCACGGAAGCCGTCTGAAAGTAGTCCGCGCGGATGTGACCGCCGCGGATCGGAATCTGGCGGAGACCATCGCCAGCGCCGATGTTGTATTCCATCTGGCCTCGCAAGTAGCCGTGACGAGCTCAGTCGCCGACCCGCGTCACGATTTCGAAGTGAACGCGCTCGGAACGTTCAATGTGCTCGAAGCGGCGCGGCAGGCCGCTTCCAAACCCGTGGTCGTCTACAGCTCGACCAACAAGGTGTACGGGAGGCTGGCGGATCTGGGCATCGTCGAGCGCAACGGACGCTACACCATTGCGAGTCTCAGCGGCGGCATCGGAGAGGACCGTGCGCTCGATCCGCATTCTCCCTATGGTTGCTCCAAGTGCGCCGGCGACCAATACACGCTCGATTACGCGCGCGTCTACGGACTGAGAACGATCGTATTCCGGCAGTCCTGCATCTATGGCCCGCGGCAGTTCGGCATGGAGGATCAGGGATGGCTGGCGTGGTTTTCCATCCGTGCGCTCCAGGGCAAGCCGGTCACCATCTACGGTGACGGCAAACAGGTGCGGGACGTGCTCTGCGTCGGGGATCTGATCGCGGCCTACGACGCCGCGGTGCGCCACATCGGCGTCACGGCGGGGCGAGCTTACAACATCGGCGGAGGGCCTCAAAACACGCTCTCCCTGCTCGAACTGGTGGATCTGCTCAACCGGCATTTCGGCCGCAAACTGGAATGCTCGTTTGCGGATTGGCGCCCCGGCGATCAACCGGTTTTCGTGAGCGATATCGCAAGAGCCAAGGCCGATTTCGGCTGGCAGCCGCAGGTTGGCGTCGAAGCAGGCGTGGGGCGGCTGGTCGATTGGGTCAAAGCCAACCAGGCGCTGTTCGAGGCCGCTCGTCAAACCTGAAGTCGTCAGCCATGAAGACCGCGGGCGCCCCTCGCTACTTCCTATCCGGCAGCGCGAACACGTACAGCGCATTCCCACTGGTCGGATGATGGACGTCGGGGACGATCGTCGCGGGCACCTGCCTCGGGCTCCCTCCGCCGAGTCCCGTCGAAATGGCGACGTATTGTTTCCCGTCTATGCTGAACGACACAGGAAAACCCTGCACCGAGGTGGCCAGCCGGGTCTTCCAAAGCACGGCGCCGGTTTTTACGTCGACGGCGCGGAAGGTGCGATCCAAATCGCCCACAAACGCGAGTCCTCCGGCCGTCGACAGCACGGCCGTCAGGAACGGCGCGCGCTGCTCGAGCTTCCACATTTCCTTCATGGTCTTCACGTCGTAGGCCGCCAGCTTGCCCACGTTCCCGTTGGTCCCGGGCATTTCATAAAAACGCCGGTCCGCCTGCGAGCCGCCTGAGCCTGCCTTTTGCTCGACCACGCGCCCGTTCATCTCCATGCAGCTCTGGCTGAGCGGAATGATGAGCTGGCCAGTCGGAGGATGATAACTCATCGCCTGCCAGTTGTGGCCGCCCTCGGTGCTGGGACAGCTCTGCACCCAGTGGCCGGTCTGCTGCTCCAGGATCTCGGCGCGGTACGTCGCCTCGCCCGTCTTCGTATCGATACTGTCGAAGACGTTCTGAAACACGGTTTCCTTGTGAGCCAGGTACTTGCCGGTCTTGCGGTCGAGCTTCCATAGGATCCCCGGTTTGCCGATGTTAAAGGACAGGCTCTGGCCGCCCGCGTCCACCAGCACGCGCTCGTACACTTCGTCCAGGTCGAGCGATTCGCCCGCCACATGCTGGAAGTACCAGGCCAGCTTGCCGGTGTCGGGATTCAAGGCCAGCGTCGAGCTGGTATAGAGCGCGGCGCCGGAGCCGGATCCGCGGCTGGCGCGCATCCAAGGTTTGGCTTGGGCTACGCCCCAATAGGTCAGGTTGAGATCCGGGTCGTAGCTGCCGGTGATCCACGTATCGCCGCCCGCGCGCAGCAGGTTCGGAAGTTTGCCCCAGCTCTCCACACCCGGCTCGCCGTCGCGCGGCACCGTGTGAAATTTCCAAAGCTGTTTGCCCGTGGCGGCGTCGTAGGCGCTGATGAAGCACCCGTCTTCCTTGTACTTGTCGCATCCTCCTAGACCCTCCAGCACCTTGCCTTTGATCACGATCGGGCCGCTGCTCTCCCGATAGCCCTTCCTCCAGTCCGCGATCACGGTTTCCCAGACCACCTTGCCGGTCTTCGCGTCGAGCGCGACCATGCGCGCATCGGTGGTCGCGATGAACACCTTGTCGTCGTAGAGCGCGATGCTTCGCGTGGCGGTGCCGGTCGGCGGCGTGGCGGCGCCCAGGCGGTTCTCCCAAATCAGCTCGCCGGTGCGGCCGTCCAGCGCCTGGATGGTGTTGCCGGTGTTCGCCAGAAAAATGGTGCCGTTGTGAACGATGGGCGTGGGTTCGTTCCACCCGCCTTCGCTCATCGCCCAGATCCACTGGAGGCGCAAATCCTGAACGTTCCGGGTGGTGACCTGCGCGAGCGGGCTGTGGTTCCACGCTTGATAATTTCGCCGCACCATCAGCCAGTCCGCCGGATCGGGGTTCCGCAGCATCTCATCGGTGATCGGCGCGAAATTCTTGACCACGCCGGTGGCCGTCAGCCCGCGTGGCGGAGCCGCCGGACGCGGGGGCGCATCTTCATCCTGCCCGCCAGCTTGTCGCGGATTCGCCTGCGGGCGGCCCGTCGCCACCGACCGGATCACCACGTCCGCGGCCGCCGTCAGGGGCTGGTTCCCGGCGGGTGCGCCGTTGGATTCGAGCAGGAATGCCGCGAGGTTGACGTAGGCGGGCTGGCCCAGGCTGCCCGGGTTCTCCGGAGGCATCGCCGTCTGCATGAACGCGACCAGCTCGTGCGCGGTCTTCGCGCCCCACTGCGTCAGGAAGTTTGCGCCCGCCAGTTGCGGCGCTTCGTTTTGGCCTCTGAGGTCCGGCAGGTGACAGCCTGCGCAGCTCGCTTGATATGCGGTGCGGCCGGCTGCGGCTTGCTCCGCCGTATACGGCCCGCCGGGGCGTTGTTGCCCGCTGACGCTCATCACGCCCATCAGCGCCAATCCGAAATGTTTTCTCATTGGTAACGCCTCCTAGCGCAACAGCCAGCCCCACAGATTGCCGTCCGGGGCCTTCTCACTGTGAATCTGCACGTACAGCCTGCCCTTCCTGAGGCTCTCCACCTGATCCGGAGTCAGATCGAACGATCCGCTCACGGTGCCGCTCATCGCCTTGGAAACGGTCAGGTCGAGGATCGAAGATCCGCGCACGCCCGTCACACGCCCCTGGTACAGATGCGCCACGGTTGCCGGCGAACGCAGCCCGTCGAACGATCCGTTGACCGTAAGCTTCGTGCCGGCGAGTGTCGCCGAGACCGAACCCGTCCCGGCGACGTTGGCCTTCATCGTCGCGTCGATCGCCACCGGCGACAGGCGCGTCTTGTAGGTTTCCTGATTCTGCGCCACGGCGGCGCCAGCAAGCAGAAGCAACGTGAAAAGTCGCACGGGATCTCCTTTCCTCGCCAGATTCTAACACTTGCCAGCGGCCAGGTGCCGGGCCTGTAGCTAGGATCATCCGATGATAATTGGGCGAATCCTGCCTTTCAACCGGTACGCGGCAAAGTCTTTTCGATCGACAGTAAAGAACTGGCGGAGATCCTCCCGTTCCGCAACGCGGATCAAGGCTGCGTCGGCAAGATCCATACGCCGGTCCGAGTACTTGTGCATCAGCTCACGGATTCTTGGCACATCGGGCAGTCCGAGCGGGAGAAGCTGAACCGTGTTTCGCGCGATCATATCCCAAACTGCCTCCTGCGCTCCCGGCACGCCCGCCAGCAGGTACATTGCCTCGGTCAGGACCGGCCATACCGAGCCCAGGGGCTGCCGGATGGTTTTGAGCGCGGCTGTGCAGGCGGCGTGATACTGGTCGTCCCGCTTTACGACGGCAATTAACGGCCCGGTATCGACCAGGATCACGACTGCCGCCGGCGAGCCTTGAGCATCTGCGTAAAGCGTCTGCCCGTATCCGTGGAAAGCGTGGGGTCTCCCCCGCTCGCGATGCCAATTAGATCCTTAATGGACTCGTAGGCAGATATGCCGCTTTCCTCCCGATCGACCCAGGTGGTAATCGCTTCCCGAAGGACGTGAGATGTGGAAGTCCGCCTTCGCCGGGCGATGCGCGCGACCCGCCGTCGGATTTCTTCATCGAGCCGAAGTGTTATCGGTGACGCCATGAAACCATCCTAGCGTATTACGATTCTGTATTACATCACTTCGCCGCCGGCGCCAGGGCCATCGTCGCCCAGTTCGTCCCTGCTGCGGAGATCCACTGGTCGTGTCCGTAGGGAAACCCGCTCTCGAAGAAAGGTTGCACAGGAATCGCGTGGCTCTTCACATACCACGATCCATCCTCGAACTGCGTGTCGATCAGAAACCGGATTCCGCGCTGGTAGGCCGCGTCGCCCACCGCGAGCGCGCCCGCCTCTCGCAGAGCTACCAGCGCCAGCCCGGTGGCATACGCGTCGCTTTTGAGCGACGGAAGCTGCGCCCAGCCGCCGTCGGCGTGCTGCTCGGCCAACAGCGCACGAGCGGATTTTTGGATGATCGCCTTGTCCACGCCCGCCCATCCCAGGCCGAGGAGTTGAAACCCTCGGTCCTCGGTGTTGGCCGACTGAGCCTTCACCAGCCAGTCCGTTGCGAGTTGGATGGCCTTGTCGTATTCGGCGCGCTGTGCCTTCGGCGCGTAGACTTGCATCGCGCGCATCGACACCGCTGTATTTTCGGCATCGCTCGATTCGAGCGGCGGCCGGTGGACGGCGATCCTCACCCGTCCGTCCGGCGTCTGCCGGTTCTTCAAGAAGCGCGCCAACGCGTCGGTCGCGGGATCGGGCGGATAATTTCCCGCCGCCAGCCCCAGCAGGATGTAGCTGATCGTATCCGAGTCCCCCGCAATCGGAATGCCCTGCTGCACGCGCTCGCGCCAGCTCTCGATATAGGTCCCGACCGCCTTCAGTTGCCTGACCGCGATCTCGTCGTCGATGCGGAGCGCGTTTCTTCGGGCCGTCGCGATCGTCATCGCCGTGAGCGAATTGTTGTGGCAGGAAACGCATCCGGATTTCTGCATGAACGAAACGTCGGCCCGCTGAAGCAGCGGGATGCTCCGTTCCACCGCCGCTCGCGGCGAACCCGCAGGCTTCGGCCTGGCGGCCGGATCGGCAAACGCGCCGGTTTCCTTCGCGCCGGCCTTCACCAGCAGGTCCACGATTGGGGTATCGCCTTGCCGCCTGGCGAAATCGAGCGCGGTCTCGCCATTCGTGCTCCTGGCGTTGACGTCCGCTCCCCTCTCGATGAGCGTCTTGACCGTCTCCACCGGCACGGCTTCTGAGCTGGCAGCAAGCATCAGGAGGGTCCTGCCGCCCACGTCCTTTGCGTCGACGCTCGCGCCCCGGTCGAGCATCGTCTTGATCATCCGCGCGTCATGCCCGTCGTTGCGCGAAGGCACCAGAAACCGGGCCGCCGCATTGAGAGCGTCGCGGCTCACCGACTCGATCAACGCGTTTGCGCACTTGTCGCAATTCCTTTGCAGCGCAAAAAACAACGCCGGTCCCGCCCCGCCCTTGGTGTCGGCCCCGCCGTCGATGAGCGTCTTGAGGCTCAATTCGTCGGCAGCGCGGACGGCCTCACTCAGCGGAGTCTGTCCCTCGGGAGACCTCGCGGAAGGATTCGCGCCATGGTCCAATAGCAGTTTCACCACGGCGCTTGAGCCAAACCGCATCGCCGCAATGAGCAAAGGAGTGCGGCCGTCTTCCGAGCGGGCGTTCGCGTCCGCGCGCGCCTCCAGCAGTAGCCGAGTTTTTTCCGGATCGTCGGTGGCCCACATGAGCGCGGTCGCCCCGGCCTCATT
This sequence comes from Bryobacteraceae bacterium, assembly GCA_041486445.1. Lineage (GTDB taxonomy): Bacteria > Acidobacteriota > Terriglobia > Bryobacterales > Bryobacteraceae > Palsa-187. The sequence continues at coordinate 11,078 of JBGPLI010000022.1, read as the reverse complement.
CCGGACGTTGGGATCGGCGCCCGCATCGAGCAACAGCTTCACGGAATTGGCATCTCCGTACAGCGCCGCATACATCAGTGGCGTGGAGCCGCCGGGACCCTTGAGTTGGGCGGCCTCGCGATCCTGGCTCAGCATTTTCTTGAATCCCTGACGATCCCCGCCACGAATCGCGTCCATCATCCGCGCGGCCCGCGGGTCCGGAGCCACGCGAGGCGCATCGCCGGCGAGATCGTCGGGCCATTCGGCGCCCTGATCGATCCACGTCTTGATGATGGCGATTTCCTCCGGGCGCAAAGCTTCGGTCGGCGGCATCTGCGCGCCAAACTGGCTTCCGATCAGCTTCAGGTACAGCCGGCTTCCGCCGCTGTTGCCCGGTCCAATGACGGAAATCGAGCCGCCCCGCATCGCGTCACGCTTACGGTCCAGCCGCAGCCCTCCCATCTGCTGCGATGGTCCGTGACAGCCGACGCAATAGGTCTTGAACAACGGTTGGACATCGCGCCGGAAATCGACTTTTTGCGCGGCCAGAGTCCCAGCGAAGATCAGAACTACAAACTGTTTCGACAAACGCCCTCCAGCCAGCACGAATTATCGCACTTCCGCAGTCGCGGAGCGTTCCGCCAGAGCCTCGAGGAATTGGTCCGAGCGGGAAATCCAGCCAAACAGGGCCTGGACCACCAGGAGCGAGGCCTCGTGATTGCTCCTCGCGAAATCGTGGCCGATCGGCTCGGCCATACAATCCTCGAGCAGCAAACAGGAATAGTCTCGGAACATCGCGTCCCGGACGGTCGACTCCACGCACACGCTGGTGGTGCACCCGGTGAAGACAAGATACTTGACGTTCAGCCGTTTGAGGACGTTGTCCAAATCCGTCTGATAAAAACCGCTATATCGATGTTTGTAGAGCACAATATCATCGGGCTGCGGCTTGAGCTCTCTCACAATATCGGTATTCCAGGTGTCCCGGATCAGGATTCGGCTTTCGGTTCCATCGGGTGCTCGCATCGCCTCTCCCACGCGCATCCGCGATTGTTTGATCCGGTTTGGCGAATCGAGAGCTCCCGCGTCGGTGAGGTCCGGGAGATAGCCCATCTTCAAGTAGATGATCTTAACGCCTACCCGGCTCGCGGATTCGAGAACCTTCGAGATGGGCTCCACTACGGCTTGAATCGGAGCGATGTCGATCCCTGCTCGGTCGAACATGCCGCCCTTGGTCCCGAAGTCGTTCTGCATGTCAACGACGATCAACGCGGTCCGTCCCGTGTCGACCGTAAGAGGTTCAGGCGTGGCTTCAATAGACAGTTTCATCGAGGCTTCCTCACTTTGCTCCGGTGGGGTTGAGCGCCTGCGCGGCCGGGATCTCCTTACCCGAATCGTCCACGTAATGGATGTCGAACGGCCCGTCGGCATACACGAAGAAGGTGCAGGCCGTCACGCACCCTCCGCGATGAACGTGCTTGGGAGGCAATTTCGCGAATCCGCCGGAGCGCAGGACCATGGGCGGACCGCCGTCCTTCATTTGCAGTTGCAGCGTACCGCTCGCCACCATCGCGATTTCGTTGGCGCTGTGCCAGTGCATCGGCGCGTAGCAATTCGCCGTTCCCTGGATGAGAAACACGGCCGGTTCCTTGCCTGGGTCGCCGTGCTGCACTTCGGCCTTGAAGCAGGTGGGCAGACCGGCCATGGGAGCGAGCTTTTGATCGGGAAGATTCTTGAACACGGGCGTCTGATTCGCCTGACCAAACGCGGGGATCAGCGACGCAAAAACCAAAATCAGGAAGTACCCTCTGGCCTCCATGTTTTTAGCCTCCATTCGAACAATCTACAATCGCGAGCTGCCCGGAGCAACCCCTGGGGCATCCGCTTCTATTTACCGACCAGGTGCGTGACGTCGCGGTTGTTCTCCGTGCAGATGTATTCCTGAACCTCTTCGCCCTTGGGAGCCAGATCCGACGTCCGCTTGATGGTCCAGGGCTTGGCGTAAGCCGAGGGATCTTCGATTGTGAACTCGACCTCCAGGTGACCCAGGTCGGGCCGCCGGTAGCGCTCGATCAGATGCGTTTTTTCCGTGAACGGACGCCCCTCCAGATCGATCCACGCCTTGCCGTTGAAACCCACTGTATCTATCACCAGCGTGTCTCCTTCCCAACGCCCCACCGAATGTCCCATCCAGGTGGGTTCCAGATTTTTCGGATGGCTTCGCCCATCCAGGAAAATCTGCCGGAAACCCGGCACGTCATGTTCAGCGAGAATCGTCATGTAGGCGGGAGTCTCGACCACGCGGTACGTAAAGAACGTCCCGAACAGCGTTGCGCCGTTCGGTTGGCAACGGGAACTGGGGACGTCCTTCATGTAGTTGCCAAGCCGCTCGTTGACGATGGCCTGCGCGGCGGGCAATAGCTCCGGTTTTCCCGGATCGCCGGCCAGCGAGCCCAGCCACACCCCCGAAAGATCCGGCTTGCCGTTCGCCATACGAGGCGTTGGTCCGGTGGCGGTCTTGTGGCGGGAGGTTAAGTTTACAAAGAAGTCGCGGTCCTCTCCCAGTGTGTTCAGGCTGGCGAAATCCTGAAGCCGGATCTCGATGCGTACAGCTTGCGACGCGCCGACCGCGACGTTGTTTTGCTCGAACGGCAGCATCCCCGGCACCATCGCCATCAGCTCATAGGCGCCTGCCGGCAGCCGCGCCAGTGTGTAAGCGCCCGTGGGCGAACTCTCCGTCTTGTAGACCGCGCCGGTAGCTGCGTTCTTAGCCTGAATCGCAGCCTTGGCGAGGGCCTTGCCGTCGGTATCGGAAACCGTACCGGTGATCGAGGCGCTGTTCTGCGCCAACGCGGCCGATGCGAATAAGAGCAATACGGCAAAATGCATGAATCTACTTTCCTTTCTCACATCGAAACTCATCTGGCGTCGATGCATTCTTTCCACAATCTCGCGACGAGCTCGCCCGCCGACGGTATGTCGCGAATCGCATCGACTCCCTGGCCTGCGTATAACGCCAGCTCCGTGAGGGCGCCGCGATCGTCGGGTTCCGGATTAAGGGTGCTGTAACGGAGTTTCGTGGCGCCGTTGATGGCGTTGGTTGCGAGGATGTCGCCCTCGCCGGGACGCTTACCGGCTGGTGGGCATCCCCCGGCTTCCCACATCTCGAGCGTCCGGTTCCGCAGGACCCGATGCGGCGCATTTGTCCATCCGTCTTGAAAGCAGACGGTCAGCACGGTGTCCGCGGCTTTGGCCCGGGTGATGGCGCCCTTGTACTCGTCGTGCGCGCCAGCCTCTTTCGTTGCGACGAAGCGCGTGCCGATCAAGACCCCGGACGCCCCGGCCAGCAGGGCGCGGCGGATGTGCGCGCCGTTTGCGATCCCGCCGGCGGCCACGACAGGTACTGTCTTCGCCTCCGCGATCACTGCGGGAAGCACTTCGTAGAGCGCCTTGGTGGCCTGCACATGGCCACCAGCTTCCGTGCCCTGGCAGATCAGGTAGTCCGCCCCGGCGTCGAGGGCACGCCGCGCTCCGGCGACGCTGCTGGTCTGAATTCCCATCTTCGCGCCCGCTTTCCGAATGGCCGCGACGGTTTCCGCGGACGGAATGCCCCAGGCGAATTGAATAATCGGCGCCCCCGCGTCGAGCGCCGCCGGAATTGTGGTGGGATCGAGAGCCAGCAAATAATTCACCGCAAACGGCCGGCTGGTTCCGGATTTGACTCGTGAGACACGCTGCCGTATCACGTCGGCGGAACGGCGGCCATCTGGCCCAGTGCCGAGCCCTCCAAGGCCGCCCCCGTTGGCCACGGCAATCGCCAGCTCCGGAGAGGCGGCGATTCCCATCCCGGCGCAGAAGATCGGGTAACGCAATCCGAAGGCGGCCATCAATGCGCTCGCGCGCGCGGTCGGCATGCCAGAGGAGCGCTGCTGTGCCGTGAGCTGGAATGCACCAGCGCCAAGACCAGCGGAGACGGCAGTGGCCTGCCGGAGGAATTCGCGTCGGTCAGAAGACATGGCAACCCCTATCTTGTTCTACTTTCCTTATCTCATGTGTCACATCCTTCTCGTTATCGCACACATCTTCGATCAAATCGGCGTCTGGAAGCAGATGAAACTGAATCGTCGCCGTCCAGGGCGCGGTATATGTTTTGGGGTCGTCGATGGTGACCTGGATTTCCATGTGGCCGAAGTCGCGGCGGCGGAAACGCTCGATCGTGTGCAATGCCTCGCTGTGCGCGTGTCCGTGATCGTCAAGCCAGCTCCGGTCGTTGAATCCCACCGTGTCGACCACGAACGTATCGCGATCCCACTTGCCGATCGAATATCCGAACCATGCCGGATTCGGATCGGCCGGATGCGAACGGCCGTCGGTGAAAATCTGCCGGTAATGGTTGAATTCCTCGTAGAGGATCAGGGTCAGGCCGGGGTGCTGGACAATCTTGAACTCGACCGGAATCAACATGGCGTCTGGGATTCCATGTGGCAGGCACCGGCCCGACGGTCTGCCGCTCCCAGACTCTGCACGCGCTCGCGGAAAAACGCATCGGCCTCGGGCCGCATGGGGATTCGCGCGCCGGAAGGCAGGTAGTTTTCCAGGTCGTTGATGCTCTCATCCGCGTGTCGAATCCATTGCCCGCGGGCCCCTGCGGCCATTTGCCGGCGATGTCTTTTTGCGGTGGGAGGCTGGCCCAGATTCCGGAGAGGTCCGGCTTGCCGTCGCGAGCCTTGGAAGCGGGCGCCGTCAAGCGCGGCTTGCCGTCTTTGGTGCGAGGCGTGCCGGGGGCCGGATAGTTGATCCACTGCGCGGCTGCGCTCGCAGCCAGCAACAGCAAGCAAACCAGAAGTGGGAGCATTTGACTCAATGATATGACGCGGAATGCAGGATGGACAACACAGGCGCTTTGTGATGGTAGAATCTTGAAGTTGGGTTTTCCCACAGAGGTTCTTACCGATGTCTCTTCTAGGAATGGCGATGTGGCTTCAGGACACTGCCTGGAGCACAAGCATACGCGAGTCGACCTTCATGTACCCCGCGATCGAGGCGACCCATCTTCTCGTGCTGGCCTTTTCGGTGGGAACGATCGTGTGGGTCGACATGCGCCTGCTCGGATGGGCGATGCGAGGCGAGACGCTTACCGACGTTTTGGAACAGCTCCAGCCGTACACGCTGGCGGCTTTTGGGATCGCGTTCGCAACCGGGTTGACGCTTTTGTCGGCCGAGCCGGTCAAGTGCTACAATAGTCCGGTTTTTCTGTTCAAGATGATCGCGCTGGCGCTGGCCGGAATCAATGCGGGCATTTTTCACGTGACGGTTTATAAGGGTGTCGCAAAGTGGGATAAAGCTTACGAGGCTCCCCCGCGGGCCAAGCTCGCGGGTGCCATGTCGCTGTTGCTGTGGACTGTAGTGATCGCGCTGGGACGATGGCAGGCGTATTCTTAGCGGCTTAGGCGAGGACTATCATGTTTGAGTTTCCCCAATCTTTCCTTCCTTTCTTCAGGTGGTGCGATACCTCGGCACTGAGTCTCGCCATCCGCGGGTCAACGTATATCTTCGCGGGCGTGGAGACCATCCACATTATCGCGGTGGCCCTGATGCTCGGCTCCATCGCGACCATGGACTTGCGTCTGCTGGGTTTGGGCATGCGGCGCCAGCCGGTTCCCCAGCTTGCGCGGCATCTCTCGCCCTTTATGTGGGGCGGGTTCTGGGTGGTCGTGATCACCGGCGTGCCGTTGTTCATGGCGGAGGCCCTGAAGTGCTTCGGCAATGCGGTTTTCGCCCCCAAGATGATGATTTTTTTCGCGGCGATCCTGCTGAGCCTGACCGTCCACCGCAAGATGGAGAACTCGGATGAGTCGCGCACTTCGCCCTGGCTGAGAAAGCCGGTCGCCGTGCTCTCGATCGTGATGTGGCTGGCGGTCGCCGCCGGCGGACGATCGATCGCGTTTGTCTGACGTGGCACATACGCGCGCGGCTCAGAATCGGGCTGACCGAACCGCGACCGTGAGGGAGCGGATTTCAAAAAACCGCAATGGGAAGAGTAGCCAGACAAGTTGTGGAATAGGCAGGAGTCACGTGCGCCGGTTCATGACGGCGGACATCGGCTGAGGATGTGGGGTTCGTGAAGCTGGCCCGGGCGGACGAGATTCCGCCCGGCCAACCCCGCTTCTTCCACGCCGGCAAGACCCCCGTGATCCTGGCCAACTACCGGGGCATGATTCATGCGCTCCACGGGATTTGCCCGCACCAGTTCAATCCGCTCGAAGGGGCGGTCCTGTGGGACCATCTGCTCGATTGCCCGTTCCATCATTTCCAGTTCGATGTGCGGACTGGCGAAAATCATTTTCCGAAAAACGTGTACCCGGAGGATCTGCCGCAACTGCGGCGGCAAGTCCGGCCGCTAAAGACGTATGCTGTGGAAGTGAGGGATGGTGACGTATGGGTGAATCTCAAGTGAGCCTCGCGGACAAGAAATGCGTGCCGTGCCGGGGAGGCGTGCCGCCCCTGGCAGGAGAGGAACTCCGCAAGCTCTCCGCTCAGGTGCCCGATTGGAAGGTCGTCGAAGAGCACCACCTCGAGAAGAGCTTCCTGTTCCCGGATTTCCGGAAGGCGCTCGACTTCGTCAATCGCGTGGGCGAGGTGGCCGAGGAGCAGGGCCATCACCCGGACTTGACGCTTTCCTGGGGCCAGGCGGGCGTCAAGATTTTTACCCACAAGATCAAGGGACTCACCGAGAGCGACTTCATCCTGGCGGCGAAGATCGACCGGCTGTACTTTCAGTAGTCGAAATCGGGCCGCTTAAGGCAAATTCCCGAGGCTCTCTAGGTGTTCACCCTATCGTGCACCATAACTTTAGGTATACGGGAAAATGGGCCGGGCCGCCCATGGAAGATCGCGTCAAATTGCTGTTTCATTGATGTATGACGCAGGCGACCGATCAAAACTCCTCGGAAATCCGTTTGTCCAATTCCCAGGTCGAGGCAGCATTTGAAGCAGTTGCCGGTGCCCGCCTTCGAGAGCTTCTGCCGATGGTGATTTTAGCCTACCTGATGCTATCGGTCACCGGCTTCAAGCTTGACCCTCGGCTGGGCTGTCTGGCCTTAGCGGTCAGCGCGGCGAGTCTCATCGCTCGGATCATCTTTCGTTTGGAGCGTTTTTCCACCAGACAAGTGCGTATTTCTGTATTCCTGGTCGGAACCCTTAGCTTGGTTCACAGCCTGGTCAGGTATTACGTGACCTCCGACTCGTTCCAACTCGGGGTGGCTGTGGCGCTGCTGATCAGTATTTCCAGCACGGTCTTGTCGTGGCGCTACTATGTCTCCACTTCGATTCTGTGGCTTGGTGGTTGGGCAAGCGTTGCGGCTGCGGATTTGCCTTCGGAGATGCTGCTTAACAGCTCTCTGGGTCTGGCCGCCGTTGCAGTCGTCTTCGGCTGGGGCATCCGCAGTCGGATGAAGAGGCAGCGGCGACGCGAGGAGGCCCGGCTGCAGGAGGAGTGGCGGGAGAACCTGACCAGGCTCGAAGAGCGCGACAGGCGTGAGCGATTTGAGGCTGCCGCGCAGGCCGCGCAGGATGGGTTCTGGTATTGGGATCTGAAATCCGACGTTCTGCATTTGTCAGCCTCCTGGGTGGATTTGGTCGGCTGCGAAAAAGATGAGCTTGGAACCAAACCGGAGGAGTGGATGAGTCGCGTCCACCCGGCTTATCTTGCAAAGTTGCAAACCGCGCTATCCACCTACCTTTCCGGTGGCTCGGAGCAGTTTCACAATGAGCATCGTTTGCGCCGGAAGGACGGAACCTATGTTTGGGTCCTGGCTCGCGGCAAGGCTCTCCGGAACAGTTCCGGCGAAGCCGTCGGCCTTGCGGGATCTCTCGCCGATATCACCACCGTGATGGAGGCCGAGAAGCGCTTACTCACGGACGCCTACCAGGATAAGCTGACCGGACTACCCAATCGTGACTTCCTGATCGGCCGCCTGGAAGTGCTCATGGAGCGAAAGCGGAGCCGTGCAGCATCCGGCCCGCTGTTCGCGCTGATGTTCCTCGACCTGGATCGGTTCAAGGTCATCAACGACAGCTTGGGACACCTCGTCGGGGACCAGCTTCTAACGGCCGTCGCCGTCCGGCTGCGAAATTGCGCGCGCCCGGGAGATGTGGTTGCGCGTTTTGGGGGCGATGAGTTTGTGGTGCTCCTGGAGCAGATCCGCAATCCCGAAGAAGCCGTCAGCGTAGGAGCGCGAATTCAGGCGGCTCTCGCGGCGCCGTTCGAGATCGGCGGCCGCGAAACCTTGACCGGCGCGAGTATTGGCATTGTCCTCGGCAGCGAGCCGGTCGAGAAGAGCGAGGATCTTCTGCGCTATGCAGACATCGCGATGTACCATGCCAAGTCGCACGCCAAAGGGCAGGTGCAGGTGTTCAACGAGAGCATGCACACCGAAGCAGCGAAGCTCTGCGATCTGCAAAACGATCTGGGCCGGGCTCTGGAGCGTGGGGAGCTCCTGCTTCACTATCAACCCTGGGTTTCCGGGCGTTCCGGGACGGTTCTGGGTTTGGAAGCGCTGATTCGCTGGCAGAGATCCGCGAGCGAATTGGTTCCGCCAGGCGAGTTCATTCCGCTGGCCGAGGAGATGGGTCTGATCAACGACATCGGGGATTGGGCATTGCGGTCCGCGTGTGCGCAGAATCGAGCCTGGCAATCGGCCGGCATCGCGCCGGTCCGGGTCGCCGTGAACCTTTCCGCCCGACAGCTCCAGCAAAGCGATTTTTCGCAGAGATTACTTCAGATCCTCAAGGAAACCGGCTTGGAATCCCGATGGCTGGAGCTGGAATTGACGGAATCTGCTTTGATGGATAGCCTGGGTCAAGCGCAGGCGACGCTGGGCAACTTGGAAGCCATGGGCATACGAACCTCGATCGACGACTTCGGCACTGGCTATTCATCCCTCAATTATCTGCGTCAATTTAACTTCCGCGGACTGAAGATAGATCGGTGCTTCGTATCCGACATTACGACGGACGATAAGACGGCGGCCGTCGCCCGAAGTGTAATCTCGCTTGCCCGCAATCTGGGTCTTTCGGTGATCGCCGAAGGGGTGGAGTACAGAGATCAAGCCGCTTTTCTCGCCGCCATGGGTTGCGATCAGCTACAGGGATTCCTGGCCAGCAAGCCTGTTCCTCCCGATCAAGTAGCGGACCTGTTGCGGTCGGACGATATCGTGCAGAGGTTGGTGTTCGCGGAATTGAACGCGCCCCGCGCTGTGCGCTCAGAAGCGCTCGTTTGAGGATCAGTGCGTCATCGAGTAGATGATGTAGTTCACGCCGACGCGCATCGCCAGGCCCGAGAACTTCTCCGGGTAGTACGGATCGTCCGCGTACTCCCAGGCATCGCCCAGATCCGAGTTGTAGGCGACGGCGACCAGGATGCGGCCCTTGTCGTCGTAGATGCCGCGCCAGTGCGCTCCGACACCGCCGTCGGAGCAGTTCTTGCACCCCTGGCGCAGGTGCTCCGCTCCCGGCACCTGGAAGCGGTCGTCTAAATCGAAGACGGTGTGAAAAATGGGATCGGCATTGTCGATCTCAACGATGGGGCGCTCCGGAAACGCGAAGTGAATGCGTCTTTCAAACTCGCCCCACTCCGCGTTGCCGTGCACATCGTCGGCCAGGAAGAAGCCGCCGCGCAGCAGATAGTCGCGAAGCTTTTGCGCCTGATCTTCGGTCAGGCCCCACTCGCCCACCTGGACCGCATACAGCCACGGCCAGTTGTAAGCCTCGTCGCCGTCCTCGAGATTAATGGGTTGTTCGACCGATCGGATGTGCAGACGAGTCAAACGCTTGACGGCCTGCGAGAAGTGGCGATCCGCGCGAGGGTAGTCCTGCGTCCACAGGGTCATCCCTTTTCGCCAGTCGCCGTCAAAACGGCCGCGGTAACCGTCGAGCGGACCGCCGGGAAACATCAAACGCGCGAAGGCAAACTCGGTCAATTCGTTCGCGTCCGGAGGCGTGTCGAAGTGGAAGTACTCGACGCCGGGATACTGGTGGAAGGGGCGCTGGAAAGCGTAGAGCGCAGTGAGGAAAACACAGCCGCATCCGCACCACCGCAACGTCTTCCCGAGGGCCATCACTCAAGAGGATATCATCTGTCCGCTCCCTGACGGTCGCGGTTCTGTCACAGCGCCAACTCACTTGCCCGCGGGGGCGCGGCGGCGCACCTCATCGAAGAAGTTGAGCAGCAAGTTCACGTGGGTCTCGGGCTTCCGCTCCCCCTCCGGCGGTTCGAGCACGGCGAAGCGTTTGCCATCCGGGGCAAGGTCATAACCCTTACCCCCGGTGTTGAAGATCCGGTGGTCGGACCACAGGCGCGGTTTGTCCGGGACGAACGTCGCGCCCTTTGCGGTGTAGCTCACTACCATGATCCCGTTCGAACCCTGGTAGAACAGTTCGCGCCCGTTGCTCGACCAGATGGGAAGGTTGCCGCCGCCGCTCGAGATTTGCCACTTGCCGCCCGCAGGGTCCGCCGGAAACGGCCGCACGTAAACTTCCTGGTTCGGCCGCTCAATGGTCACGTAAGCTACCCATCTCCCGTCGGGTGAGAAAGCTGGTGTGCTCTCACCGCTTGGCGTACGCAGGAACACTTCCGGCTGGCCGGCCTTGGGATGTTCCGGATCGCTCCAGTCGATGGGCAGTGTCCAAATGTCACTGAGCGTAGTATCGCCTTGCTGAGTGAACGCGAGCCGCTTGCCGTCGGGCGAGAACGAATATGGCGTCTGGTCGTTCTTCGACTCGGTCAGCCGTACGGCTGCGGCCGCGCCGTCCGAACGGACCCAGTAGAGGTTGCCCGCGCCTCCGGGCGACGACCGATAGACGATCCCCCTGCTATCGGGCGTCCACACCGGCCAGGTGTTCGGGCCCGGCGTGAAAGTGAGCCGGGACACCGTGTCCCGCTGCCATTCATAGACCGAGATGTCAGTGGTCAGGGAAAATGCCAGCCGCTTTCCGTCGGGCGAGAAACTGGGAGTAAGGTACGCGGCGGGGGTGGCTTTGAGCGGCTGTGTCTTGCCCTTGCTGTCCCCGCGCCTGCTCCGGACTCATGTAAGCCACTG
>JBGPLI010000021.1:0-40803 GCA_041486445.1 Bryobacteraceae bacterium | reverse complement strand
GCCGCGAACTCGGGACGGACCATTCGCAGGAGGTTCAGGCTCGCCTCTCCCGGGGAAGGCGACAAAAATGGCGCGGCATTACCGCGAAAATGGAGAATTTGCAGATTCTCGTTGGCAATGAACCCCGCCGGAGCGTAGTGGGCCGCGACAATTCGGTCGGCCTCTTTCTGCAGATCGAACTTGACCGGCGGCTCGCGCTTGTCTACCGGCGCCTTGATCGTCTGGTCCCCAGTTGGCGCCGTCAGGTCAAAGACGGGACGCATCTCGATGGACTTTTTCGAATAAGTCTTGTGTTTCCGTCCCACGGGCATGAAAAGATCCGAGAACCCGCTAATGGATTCCGCTTTCCCTAACATTAGAATACCCGCCGGCTTCAGGGCATAGTGAAAGATGGCCATCACCCTCTTGTGGAGCACCGGTCCCATGTAAATCAGCACGTTCCGGCAACTGATGAGATCCAGACGCGAGAAGGGAGGATCCTTGGCCAGATCCTGCCGGGCGAAGACGCACATATCCCGGATGGTCTTTGTGATCTGGTATCCGCCTTCTGTCTTGACGAAGAAGCGCCGTAAACGATCCCGGGAGACTCCCGAGACACTGCTGTCGGTGTAGGTTCCCGCGCGGGCCCGTTCGATCGCCAGCTCACTGATGTCCGTGCCGAAGATCTGAACGGGCACGCCCGCCGCCCGGTCTCCGAGATGCTCAAACAGGCTGATGGCGATGGAATAGGCTTCTTCGCCGGTGGAGCAACCCGGGACCCACATCCGAATCGGTTCGCCGGGCGTTCTATTCCTCAGAATCATCGGCAGGACGACTTCCTTCAGTTCGTCGAACGTCTCCGGCTCCCGGAAAAAACCCGTAACATGGATCAGGATGTCTTCATACAGGGCCTCCAGCTCGGACCGGTTCTCCCGAACATACTTGAGATACTGGCTGAGGTCTTCAATCTTGTGCAATACCATGCGGCGAACGATGCGACGCCGGATGGTGCTGTACTTGTAATGGGTAAAATCCACTCCTGTCGCGCTCCGCAGGTGGAGGAAGATCTTGCGGAGATCCCCGTCTTCCTCCGGGGGTGGAGGGCCCGGTTCCGCCGGAAGAAGTCCCACGTATGGGTGCAAGCCCACGCGCGCCAGTTCGCGGGCGATCCTCTCGGGCGGAAGAACGAAATCCACGCAGCCGGCGACGACCGCGCTGCGCGGCATGCCGGTGTACTTAGCGGTTTTTTCGTCCTGGGCGAAAGTGATTCCACCCCCTGCCTTGATGGCCTTCAGCCCCAGAGTGCCGTCGGTGGCCGCTCCCGAAAGGATCACTCCCATGGCGCGGCTCCCCTGGTCTTCCGCGAGCGATCGCAGAAAGTAATCGATCGGCATGTGCCGGGAAGCCGGTTCTCCGCGGGCCGTCAGGTGCAAGACTCCATTCCGGATCCCCAGCGTCGCGTTGGGAGGGATGATAAACACGTGGTTCGCTTCCACGGGCATGCCCTCTTTCACCTCGGTGACCGGCATCTTGGTGGCGCTGGAGAGGAGCTTGGTCAGCATGCTCTCGTGCGCTGGGTCCAGGTGCTGCACCAGCACGAACGCCATCCCGGTATCCGGCGGCAAGCTCTTCAGAAGCTGCTGGCACGCCTCGAGTCCGCCGGCCGACGCTCCGATTCCGACAGTGAGGTGAGGCACTTCCGGGACGGACTTCGCTTCCGGCGCTGCCGAGGCGGGTTTTGCCCCGTGCCCGACTCGGGTCTTCGGGTGGCTCGTCTGGGATCGGGTTGAGACTTTCTTTCTGGCCAGATGAGACAACCATATCAAATGTACCCGCGAAGTGGAATGAAGTCTTCCAACCGATCCGCTCACGGCCAAAGCAGGCCCGCTCGTTACATATATAGGCCCGCTCGCACGCTTACATTAGGTCCCGCCCCCGCCCCTCGCCGATAATCAATTCGGGGAGTCTTGCGCTCATGACAACCAAGCTCGTCGCGCCCGCGCTTCTCGCGTGCCTCTGTCCGTTCGCCGCCGTGGCTCAGGATTCGGCCGAACTGCTGAAGCGCATGCAGGCCATGGAGGAACGTATCAAGGCTCTGGAAGCCGAGGTGCAGACGCTCAAGGGCCAACCGGCGGCGGCTCCGACCCCAGCCCCGGCGGTTGCGCAGGCACCGCAAGCACCGGCGACTCTGGGCGGCGCGGGAGGGGCCGCGTCCAAAGTTCTCAACCCCGACATCGCCGTGATCGGCGACTTCCTGGGCGCCGCGGGCAACAGCGCGGGCCGGCCCACGCCGTCGCTCGAAATGCACGAAAGCGAAGCGGCCTTCCAGGCGATCCTCGACCCCTACGCCCGCGCCGACTTCTTCATCAGCTTCGGCGAGCAAGGCGTGAACCTGGAGGAGGGCTACCTGACGTTTCCCGCTCTGCCGGGCGGCCTCCAGTTGCGCGTCGGGAAAATGCGCGCCGCCTTCGGAACCATCAACACTTTGCACAATCACGTGCTGCCGTGGACGGACCGGCCTCTGGTCACGCAAAACCTGGTGGGTGGCGAGGACGGCATCGACGACGCCGGCCTGTCGTTCAGCCGGATTATCCCGGCGCCCAAGCAGATCTTCCTCGAAGGGACCGCGCAGATTTTCCGCGGCGACTCGGGCGACCTGTTCCGCGCCTACAACCGCGACAGCGTCTCCACCGTCGGGCACTTGCGCGCCTACCGCGACATCAGTGAATCTACAAATGTGAGTCTGGGAGGTTCGTACGCGCGTGGACACTCGACGATCGGCCCGGACGTGATCAATCAGCTCTATGGAATCGACGCCACGGTGCGCTGGAAACCGCTGCGCCGCGCGATCTACCACTCCTTCGTGGGGCGCGGCGAGTACGTCTGGAGCCGCATCCGGCAGCCCGATTTGACCCAGACGCCCTCTGGCTACTTTGTTTCGGGCGATTATCAGTTCGCGCGGCGATGGTTCGTCGGCGGACGCTTCGACCGTTCCCAGCGCCTCGATCAGGCCGCGCTCGCCCAAGACACCGGCGGCTCGCTGGTGCTGACGTATTGGCCGAGCGAGTTCAGCCAGATCCGCGGCCAGCTTCGCCGGACCCGTTACGGCGAGAACCTGACCGCCAACGAGTTCCTGTTCCAGTTCCAGTTCTCTATCGGCGCGCACGGAGCGCACCCGTTCTAATGCCAGGAGTCAGGAGTCAGGAGTCAGGAGTCAGAATATGAAGAAGCATTTGAGAGTGATCGCCGTATTTCTGGGCCTGGTGGGAGTATGCCAGGGGGCGACGGCGAAACTCAACGTCATCTCCGCCACCGAGGATCTGGCATCCATCGCCGCCGAGATTGGCGGCGATCGTATCACGGCTGAGTCCATCGCCCGAGGCTATCAGGACCCCCACTTCGTTGAGCCCAAGCCGAGCTTTCTGCTGAAGCTCCAGAAGGCGGACCTGTTGCTGCTGGTGGGCCTGCAGCTCGAGATCGGATGGCTGCCGCCGCTGATCACGCAAAGCCGCAACGCGAAAATCCAGCAGGGAGCCGGCGGCTACATGGATATGTCGCAGTACTGCGAGATTCTCGAGATCCCCACCGGCCAGGTCACGCGCGCCGAAGGCGACGTGCACCCGCTCGGCAATCCCCACTATTGGCTCAATCCGGAGAATGGACGCCGCATGGCCAAGGCGCTCCAGACCAAGTTCTCCGAGCTCCGCCCGGACGATCGCGCTTTCTTCGCGCAGCGCGAAGCCGATTTCGAGAAGCGTCTCTCCGATGCCGAGAAGCGCTGGGACGCGCAGATGGCGCCCTACCGCGGACGCAAGGTCATCACTTACCATCGCTCCTGGCCAAACTTCTGCGAGCGGTTCGGCCTGGTAGTGGTGGATTACGTGGAGCCCAAGCCGGGCATCCCGCCCTCACCCAGCCACACGCTCGATGTGATCAACACCATGAAGCGCGACAACATCAAGCTGGTCCTGGTGGAGCCTTACTTCGATTTGCGGACCCCTAACTCCATCGCCCAGGCCGTGGGAGGCTCGGTCGCGCAGTTGATGCCTTCGGTGGGCGGCGTCAAGGAGATCACCGACTACTTCAAATTGTTCGATTACGATATCAATCTGCTGACTGCCACTCTGGCCAAGACCAACTAAGGACCGCATGGATTCGCTGACCTTCCTGCTGGCGCCTTTCGTCACCAGCCTCATTTTGACCGGCATTCACACCTACCTGGGCATCCACGTTGTGGAGCGCGGCGTGGTGTTTGTGGACTTATCTTTGGCCCAGATCGCGGCGCTGGGCACCACCATCGGCGTGCTGTATGGGCTCGACCCGCACGGCAGCGGAGCCTATTGGATCAGCCTGGCGTTCACGCTCCTTGGCGCAGCGGTGTTCTCGACCGTCAAGGCGCACAAAGCGAGAATCCCGCAGGAGGCGGTGATCGGAATCACTTACGCCGTCGCCTCCGCGGCCGCGATTCTGGCCATGAGTAAGTCCGCCGCGCAGACCGAGCATCTGAAGGACATGCTGGTGGGCAACATCCTCACTGTGTCCTGGGAAGAGGTGCGCTCCACCGCCTTGATCTACGGGCTCATCGGCGTGTTTCACTATCTGCTGCGGAAGAAGTTCCTGCTCATCTCGCTCGACCCGCGCGGCGCCGAGGAACAGGGGCTGTCGGTGCACTTCTGGGATTTCCTGTTTTACGCGTCGTTCGGATTCGTAGTGACCTCGTCGGTGGCCATCGCGGGCGTGTTGCTGGTGTTCTGCTACCTGATCGTGCCTTCGGTCGGGGCCATGCTGTACGCGCAAAGGATCGGACCCCGGCTGGCCATCGGCTGGACCATGGGCACGCTGGTTTCGGCGCTGGGCGTGTATCTATCGCTCAAGATCGATCTCCCGACCGGCGCCACCATCGTGTGCACGTTCGGGATCGTGCTGATCCTGATGGCCGTCTGCCGGGTTGTGTTACGGCGTAAGCTGCCCTCGGTCCCTGCGGCGCACAGTGGCTCGGAAGCGCATGCCGGGCCTCGCGCGTGAGCTACTACACTGATATGAGTTGGACGCCTACGCCGCGCTACGGTCTCGCGATTACCGTCTGGTCCTGACGGGACATCTGCTGTCGCATCTGGGTCTGCAAATGCTCTCGGTGGCGGTGAGCTGGGACCTGTACCTGCAAACGAAATCGGCGATCGTTTTGGGAAACGTCGGCTTCGTGCAGATCGCCCCGGCGCTGCTGTTCGGCCTGCATGCCGGCCACATCGCCGACCGGTACGATCGCCGCCGCATCATTCTCCTCGCCCAGGCCCTGGTGTTGATCGGGTCGCTGCTGCTGGCGATCGGCTCGCCGACGGTGCTGCTGATTTACGCCGCCCTGTTTCTGGCCGCGGTCGCCCGGGCGTTCCAGTGGACGGCGCGCGCGGCGATTGTGCCGAACGTGGTGCCCCAGGAGGCGCTGCACAACGCGCTCACCTGGTTCAGCAGCGCCACCGAGATCGGAAGCGTGAGCGGTCCGGCGCTGGCGGGACTCCTGCTGGCGTCGGCGGGCAGCCGAACCGTGTACCTGCTGCAGCTCTGTTTCGCGATCCTGAGCCTGGTCTGCTATTACCTGGTGCGGACGCCAGCAAAGACCGCTGCCCCTGCGCCGGTTCATGCGCCTGCGGTCCCGGTCTCGACGGCGCTGCGGGAGGGCCTGGGATACGTGTGGAAGGACCCTTTGATTCTGCCGGCGATCTCGCTCGATCTGTTCGCGGTGCTGTTCGGCGGCGCGGTCGCGCTGCTGCCGATCTTCTCCGCCGACATCCTGCATGGCGGCGCGCGCGGGCTGGGCTGGCTTCGCGCGGCTCCCTCGATCGGCGCGCTCTCGATGGCGTTCCTGACGGCGCATGCGCCCAGGGTCCGGCAGGCGGGGCGTGCGCTGCTGTGGTCGGTGGCGGGCTACGGCACGGCCACGGTCGTATTTGGATTTTCGCGCCAACTGTGGCTGTCGTTCGCGATGCTGCTGCTGGTGGGCGCGTTCGATAACATCAGCGTGGTGCTGCGCAACTCGGTGGTGCAGACGCGAACTCCGGATCAGTTGCGAGGACGCGTGTCGTCCGTGCATGGGATTTTCATCAGCTCGTCGAACCAGTTGGGCGCGGTGGAATCGGGCTGGACGGCAGCCTGGTTCGGCGCGGTTGCAAGTGTCGTGGGAGGGGGGCTGGCGACCATCGCGATTGTCGCGGGCTTCGCAGCGCGATCGAAGGCGTTGCGGAGATGGACGCTATAGTAGGAGCCACGAATGAACACAGATGAACACGAATAAGCGCTAAGGAACGATACGCTCCGGGAACACGTTGGTCCCGGTCTTCAAAAACTCGAATCGCAGAATCCAATCGCGCGGCTCGCCCGCGGGTTGAAACTTCCAACGCTCCGCGGCGTGCTGCGTGATTCCGCTGAAAAACCGGGAGGAGGACGATTGGACGGCTGCTTCGGTCACGCTGCCGTCCGGGTTGGTCCGGACTTTCACCACCACCCGCACGCGGCCGCGGATGCCGTCACGAACTTTCGCCGGGATATCGGGCACCACCTGCTCGACCACGTCTTGAGGACTCGCGGGCCGGGACGGCGGCAACGGCTCGGGTTTCGGCGGTTGCACCGGCTTGGGCGGATCGGGTTGGACTGCGCGAGTTGGTGGGGCTTCCGGCGGCGGTGTCGGAATTTCCGGTTGAGTGACCGGTTGAACAGCCGCGGCACGGGCGGGTTCCGGACGCGGCGCCAACAGGCCGCGGCCCGCGATCGCCGCCAGCATGGCTGCGGCCAACACCGCCGCCGGGACAAGATAACGGCGCTTGGGCGACACGCTTCGCGGCGCGGGTTGTCCGAGGCGCGCCGAAATATCGAAGAGCGTCCACCGCTGCCTGGGGTCGCGGCGCAGACAGTGCAGCGCGATATCGAGAAAAGGATTTTCGAGCGCCGCGGGCAGCATCGGGTCGCCGGTTCCGCTCGCGGCCGGCACGCGTTGAGTCAACGCCTCCACCATGGTTGCCGCGAGCGCCCAGACATCGTCCGCCGGCGACGCTCCGTCTCCGGTGCGGCGGAGCCCGTCGCTCGAAATCTTCAACTGATCGCCCGCGGCCATGATGTTGGAGAGCTTCAGGCGGCCGTGCACGAAACCGTGCGCGTGCAGATAGCCCAGGGCGTCGATGGCTGGTCCGAGCATCTCGCGCGCTTCCATGGAGGTGAGCGGGCGCTCGGCGAGAACCTGCGCGAGGTTCTCCTCGGCGTACTCCATCGCGATGTACAGGAACTCCGCGCCGCCCAACTGGCATTCGCCCGTTCGCAGGATCCGGATCAGATGAGGATGCGAGAGTTTGGCGGCCCGCTGCCACTGGAAAAGCTGCGTCTCCGCCGTCCAGGAATCGCGCGGGAACAGCTTGACCGCCGCCTTCCGGCCTTCGTACTCGGAAAGGTACACAGCTCCGCTCTGGCCGCCGCTCAACAGTTGCTGCAACGGCAACAGGGCGTCGGCAGTCTGGCCTTCGAGCTGTTTCCAGAGCTCGGCCATGGAGTCTATTGTATAGCGCCGGAGTCCGCCACGCCGAACGTCCTGCCGCGACGCTCCTGGCCCATGGCCGCGACAACGGCGGTAAACAGAAACACAGTAACGGCGGTGAACGCCATCGCCGTGGCGTAACTGGTTCGCTGTGCGAACAGGGCCTCGATCCAGGCCACCGAGCTCGCCAGCAGCGAGCCGCACTGGAAGGCGAAGCTGGGCAGAAACCCGCGCACAGAGTCCGGCGACAATTCCGACAGATGGGCGGGAATCACGCCCCAGGCGCCCTGCACCAGGAACTGCATCAGGAAGGCGCTCGCATACAGCAGCGCGACCGACGGCGAATACGCCCACAGCGGGACCGCGAGCACCGCCAGCAGTAGGGCGACGACGATCATGCGGCGCCGTCCGAAGCGGTCCGAATAGTGGCCCATCAGCGTGCCTCCGACGATCGCGCCGATCATCGAGAATCCTGTGATCAGCGCTCGTTGCGCCGGGCCGAAGCCCCATTGCCGCTGCAACAGCGTCGGGTACAGGTCCTGCGTACCGTGCGAGGACATAGTCAATGCGGTCATGAGCGCCGCCAGGTAAGCGATGAGTTTCCAGTTGGAGACAATGGATCGGCCGATTCCCGACCAGCTCGACTCCCGCGATTTCTGCCAGACCTCGGACTCCTTCACGCGGAATAGAACGAATATGGCGAGCAACGCCGGGAGTCCGCCGAGCAGGAACAGCGGGCGCCAGCCCCATCGCTCAAACAGAGCGAAGTAGACCCCGGCCGCGATAACATTGCCGGCGGCGTAACCTTCCTGGAGAAATCCGGAGACCAGGCCGCGCCCGCGCACGGGCACTTTCTCCATGGCCAGCGAGGCGCTCACGCCCCACATGCCTCCCATGCCGACGCCGAACAGGGCACGCGTCGCCATGAAGATGGCGTAATTCGGAGCGAGTCCGCTCGCCATCTGGGTCACGGAATAAAAGATCAGAAGCAGCATCAACGGCAGGCGCCGCCCGTAGCGGTCGGCGAGCAGGCCGAAGATGAATGCGCCCACCGGACGGAAAGCCAGCGTGATGGTGAGGGAGAGTGCGATGGCCGCGTCGGATTTTTGAAAATCGGCGGCGATGGCGGTCAGGCAGAAGACGACCAGAAAATAGTCGAAGGAGTCGAGCGTGTATCCGAGGAAGGCCGCGGCTACCGCCGCGCCGCGATCGGCCGGGGCGGGTGGGCTTGCGGCGAGCGGCGTCGAGGCGCGGGGGCTCGGGGTCATTGGTTCAAGTGTACGAGTCCGGCGGCCGTCGCCGGGGCAGCGCCGCCGCCTGTTCGAAAGCGTGCGCAACTTGCAGCAGGCCCCAGTCGTCGTGGTGGCGCGCGACGATCTGCATTCCCACCGGGAGCCCGTCCGCGGTGAAGCCGCAGGGCACCGACACCGCCGGATTGCCCAAAATCGAAATGTAGTAGCACGACTTCATCCAGTCGATATAGGTCGGCAATGGCACGCCCGCGATTTCCTTGACGTAGGGTTCACGAACGTCGAAGGGCAGCGCCTGGGTCGCCGGCAGTACGAAGAATTCGTAGCGCTCCAGGAATCGCCGCACGCGGTGATAGAGCTCCGTGCGCTTGATCTCGGCCTGGGCGACGTCGCTTGCCGACAGCCGCTCTCCGCGCTCGATCTCCCACAGGATGGTGTCCTTCACGACGGCGCGATTCCTCTTCAACTCCTCGGCGCGGGTGAGGAAAGCCACGGCCCGGAGCGTTTTGAAGACTTCGTCGGCGCCGGTGAAGTCCGGTTCAGCCTCCTCCACTATGCAACCGAGCGATTCGAACACACAGCGATGCGCGTTGACGATTTCCTTCACCGAGGGGTCAACCGGCACGCCGCCCAGATCCTTCCACCACGCAATCCGGACACCTCGGAAATCGCGGTCGAGCGGAGCGGCGAAGCGGGCGCCGGATTCCTCGATCGAGACAGGAGCCCGCAAGTCGGGTCCCGCGATGGCCGACAAGAACAGAGCGACGTCGGCGACCGTGCGCGCCATGGGACCGTCGACCGCGAGCGTGGACCACGCCCTCCAAGTGGGCCAGATGGGCACGCGTCCCGGCGACGTGCGCATGCCGACGACGTTGCAGAAACTCGCGGGATTACGCAGCGACCCACCCATGTCGGAGCCGTCGGCGATCGGCAGCATCGAGCATGCCAGCGCTACCGCCGCGCCTCCGCTGCTGCCTCCGCACGTCCGGGTGAGGTCGTAGGGGTTGAGCGTGGCGCCAAACACTTCATTGAAGGTCTGCGAGCCGGCGCCGAATTCCGGCGTGTTGGTTTTGCCGATCACGATGGCACCCGCGTTCCTGACGCGCTCGACAAGCAACGTGTCCTGCTCGGGAACGAAATCCTGGTAGATGCGCGAGCCGAAGGTAGTACGGATGCCCTTGGTCAGTTGGAGATCCTTGATCGCGATCGGCAAGCCGTGCAACGGACCGGCGGTGCGCCCACGGGCGAACTCCTCGTCGGCTTGGCGGGCACGATCGATCGCCTGCTCAACGGCCAGAGTAACGATCGCGTTGACCTTGGGATTGATTCGCTCAATCCGCTCGAGGTGCGCGGAGAGGACCTCCGCCGCCGAGAGCCGCTTCGTCCGGATCTGGCGCGCCATCTCGACCGCGCTGAGCAGGCAGATTTCATCGGGCATTGCTGCCCAGGATATAGCAACTGGTGGAAATCCACCAGCAGCGGTGCTTTGCGGCCAGAGAGCGAGTGCTCGAAGGCCCGTCTATTCAATCGGTTGAAGATTGGCGAAACAGATGCATTGTACTGGTCGTCGGAATTGCGAGGCCATCCTATGAAACGCTTAACAATCTGCCTGCTGGCGGCGGGCGGCTTAGTGCTCGCGCAGGCGCCAGAGAACAACACGCCGCCAAACGATTTTCCCAACGATGCGGTTCCCTTCCAACTGACCATCAAGCCCGGCACATTCATAACCGTGCGCGTCGACCAGCCGCTGTCGTCCGATCACAACCAGCAAGGCGACGCGTTTTCGGCGACGCTGGTGCAGCCTGTCGTCGTCGATGGCGTGGTGGTGGCGCAACGCGGCCAGACCATCGGCGGACGCGTGACCGAGGCGCAGAAGGCGGGACGCGTCGAGAATGTCGCGCGGCTGGGGATTCAGTTGACCGACCTCACGCTGGTGGACGGCCAGCAACTCCCGATCGAAACCGAGCTGATCAGCCGGCGAGGTCCGACCTCGACGGGCCAGGATGCGGGTATGATCGCTACCACCACGGGCCTGGGCGCGGCCATCGGCGCCGCGGCGGGCTGGGGTAAAGGAGCCGCGATTGGCGCTGGTGCGGGCGCGGCGGCCGGAGTCATCGGCGTCCTGCTGACGCGCGGTCACGCGTCGGTGATCTATCCCGAGTCCGTGCTGACGTTCCGGATCGACTCGCCGGTCAGCTTTTCGACCGAGCGGTCGCCACAGGCGTTCCGCTACGTCGATCCGAACGATTATCAGCGGCACACCGAGGTGCGAACCAGCCGCCCTGCGCCGCCGCCTCCGCCCTACTATGGAGGGCCCGGTTACTATCCGCCTTATTATTGGGGCTATGGATATGGACCGGGATTCGGGGTGTATTGGGGGCCGGATTTCTTCTACGGCCACGGCCACTATCGGTCCCGCCGCTAGCGGAAGATATAATGGAGTCGAATCATGACTCTCGCGGCGCTGACGATTGAAAAGCACCTGCCGGTCACCTTTACGGCACCCGGATTGTCCGAAGCCGAATTTCTGGAACTGTGCGCCCGCTTCCCGGACGCGATGGTCGAGTATACAGCCGACGGCACGGTGATCGTTATGCCTCCGACAGATCCTGAAAGTGGCGCGCGGGTTGCGGAGGTCGTCATGCAGTTAGGCATTTGGGCTCGCAAGCAAGGGAAGGGACGCTGGTGCGGTCCGGATGCCGGGTTCCGGTTCCCCGACGGCTCCCGCCTCGCTCCCGATGCCGCCTGGTTTGACGCGCAGCGCTGGGCCCAGGCCAAGAAGTCCGGCGAGCGTTTTCCCGTCTTCGCACCCGATTTTGTGATCGAGGTTCGTTCGCCGGACGACCGGCTTCGAGCGCTCCGCGGGAAGATGGAGGACTACATCGCGAGCGGCGTCCAACTCGGTTGGCTCATCGATCCGATGGGGCGGACCGTGGCCGTCTATCGCGCTGGCCAACCTCCGCAGGTCCTCGACAATCCTGCATCGGTATCTGGCGAAGGACCCGTAGCCGGGTTCGTCCTGAGTCTGGATCGAATTCTGGACAGCTAACAGTTACTTCCACTCCGGATTCTTCCCCAGGCTCACCAGGTTCGCCAGCAGCCGGTAGGAACCCGGCACGCCTGAAGGCAACTGCCGGTACAGCGCGAAGGCGTCGTAGATGTAGAAACCCTTGCCGTAGCGGGCCAGCAACAGGCCGCCTTTCTGGGGGTCCTGATCCGGATCGTGGGTTTCCACCAGCGGCTGATAGCGCGCGTCCCAGGACTTCAGGAAGCCGTGGCCGCGCTCCTCCACCCATCCCTTGAAATCGGCCTCGCTCACCTGATTCGGCCACGTGAACGCGGGGCTCCTGGGATCGAGCAGCGTGACGGGAGAAGCCTCGTCCACCACCTTCTGCGGATTCTGCCCGAGCACGAACGGGTACGGGCCGTAGTCGTGATCGAAATCCTGGAGATTGTACTGCACGATCAGCACGCCGCCGTTTCTGACGTAGTCGAGCAGGCGTCCGTTGGCGGTCTTCAGGTCCGCGCGGACGGCGTAGGCCCGCACGCCCAGGATGATCGCATCGTAGTGGCTGAGGTCGCCCTGCGTGAGATCGCTCGACGCAAGCACGCGCACGTTCTGGCCGAGGTTTTCGAGCGCCCGGGGCACGTCGTCTCCGGTGCCGGGCAGGAATCCGATGGTCAGATTAGGAGCCGTCTTCACGTCCACGCCCACGGCGCGATAGGTTGCCGGCCGGTAGAACGGATACAGGCGAATCCCGTCATAGCCGGCGAGCCTGTAGCCTTCCTCGTAGGTTTTCCCGTTGTATTCGGCCACGGCGGTGATCGTGTATTCGGCGGGCTTCACCGCACCGGGTGACACGGAGAAGGTTACGGTGCGCTCCTCGCCGTCGCGGGCGAAGGAGAACGGCGCTTCA
Source organism: Bryobacteraceae bacterium (assembly GCA_041486445.1). Lineage (GTDB taxonomy): Bacteria > Acidobacteriota > Terriglobia > Bryobacterales > Bryobacteraceae > Palsa-187. The sequence goes on along the minus strand of JBGPLI010000021.1, from coordinate 28,138 downwards.
GGCGGCGTCGATCGCCAGCTCTGCGGCAGCTTCAGCTTGAGCACCCCCTGCGCCGGACCTTTCACGTTGCTGTGGACGGTGGTCGAGAAATCGAACGACTTCGCGGTCAGCGGAACCGCGCCCGCCGAAGGCGAGACCGTCACCGAGATGGCAGGTCCCAACAGCAGCGGATCGGCGACCATGCCGATGCCTGGAATCCGCCGGTTCGCCTGCACCACACGACTCATTTCGAACTCCACGCCATGGTAATTGAGACTGGCGGTGGCCTCGAGCGGATAAGGCGCCAGCGACTGATTGCGATAGAGCTCGCGGGTGAGATCGTAGTAGGCCTGCTCTTCGTCAGGGCGCGTGAAGTAGGGCCGCGTGAGCGGAGTGTTCGTCGGTACAGTCACGGCGAGTTTCCACTCGGTTACCTTCCCGCTTGCAAAGTTGCGCTGTGGCGGATCGACCGTCCGATTCAGCCAAGTGAGCCCGATGGCTCCTTCGATCGACTCCGGGCTTGGGTTGAATACCTTGGCCTCCACGTTGAAGGACTGTCCCGGAATCGCGATTGTGAACGTTTCGCGTGGGACGGGCTGGCCCGGTCCCTGCGGTCCCGCGGGCGCGCGCTCCGGGGCCACCGTTGCCTGAAAATCCAGACCCAGTGCCAGCGCAAGCGCGGTCTGGAACTGCTGGCCCTTCTGGACGAGTTCGAAGACAACATCGCTATTACCAGGGTTGGCCAACTTGCTGGCGCGGACCTGCAAGAACAGCGCGCGTGTGGCCTTCAACCCCTCGGCCAGCACGGGTGCGATCGCGGCCGGACGGTCCACCGCGTACTGGCTGATCGCTTCGTCCGCGAGCCGCGAAATCTGATCGAGCCCGTCCTTAAGGAACTTGGTGTCGCCGGTGGCGAGCGTCGCGATGCCGGCAAGCGAAACATCGATGCCGTCGAAGAACGACGTCTCATGCTCCGCAGCCGCCACGCGCGATCCGTAGCGATGATACGCCGTGTTGACCAACGCGGGCGGAGGAGTGGTCCCGCCGCCGTTCTGGCTTTTGTGGAAACCCCACCCCATGCGGGCGATCTGCCAGAACGTCAATCCGGCCGCGGGTGCGTATTCGCTCTCGGGAATCTCGAGCGTCGTCGACGGTTTGGTGTCGGACGCCTTCTGCGTCAGGTAATCGAAGAACCGCACGGGCACATACTTGTCGATGGCGTAGTCGTACATGCCCTCCTTGGTTATGGCGAAGTTCGGCACACGGGCGTAGACCTTGAGCGGCGTCCACGGACGCAGTCCGTCCTTGAGCTGCTCGGGAAACTTGGTGGGATCGCCGGCCGCGAGGTAGGCTTCCTGTGCCATCTGGCCCGCCACCTGGTGATTGCCGTGGCCATCCGACGCCGCTCCGACAAACACCGAAGTGATCACCAGGGGTCGCGTCAGGCGGACGACTCTGACGACGTCGGCGAGCACGCGGTCGTGCGACCATTTTTCGAGCGCTTCCTCGCGCGTCTTGGAGAATCCGTAGTCGATGGCGCGGGTCCAGTATTGGTCGACGCCGTAGTAACGGTCGGCCATCAGCAGTTCCTGGGTCCGGACCAGGCCGAGCGCGTCGTACATGTCGACAGACATCGCGTTCTGCCCGCCTTCGCCGCGATTCAGCGTCAGCAGAGCCCCGCGCGCGCCCTGGCCGCGCGTCTCATAGGCGAGCATTCCGCCGTCCTCGTCGTCCGGGTGCGCGGTGACGTGGAGGAAGCTGGCGCGAGTCCGTAAGGCGCGCAGCGCGCGCGACAAGCCGGCCGCGCCGCGGTCCACGTCGAGGGAGGTCGCGTTGGGCGCGGACCTGAAGATCTCCTGGCTTGAGGCCCTCCACAGCCCTGCCGTCAACACGACGATGGCCAAGGCAATCAGTCGCCGTCTCATCGTCCTTATATTATCCATTTATGGATCGATTTAGGTGATTCGCCCGATTCCCACAGCAAGCGATTCACTCTATGCTCGAAGAAGGACCTCCTCATGAATCGCCTTGGGTTCGTTTTGTATATTTTGTGGGCGGCCGCGGCGGCGGCTGCTCAATCGTTGCCGTCGAACTGGAGCTTCGCGCATCCGGACGCTACGGCGCTCATCGGGATCGACGTCCGCATCCTGCGCGAATCCGCCGCGGGTCAGTCGTTCGGCAGCGAATTCGAAAAGTCCGGCTTGGGGATGGTCCACTTTCCGGGAATGGAATTGCTCAAGGAAGTGGACCAGGTCTTCCTCTCCTCGCCGGGAGCGAAAGCGGTGCGCAAGAACGAGAATCCGCCGTTCCTGATCGCCGTCACGGGGCACTTCGCGGCCGAGCATCTCCGGCAGGTGCTGCACGGGCCGCACAAGATCTATCGTGGAGTGAATATTTACACGTCGGGGGAAGGCGCCAAAGCGACGAACCTGGCTGCTCTTGACGAGAGGACGATCCTGGCCGGCGATCCGGTGTCGCTGCGGGGCGCCATCGACCGCCGCAGTCAGCGCGCCGCGGCTCCGAATGCCCTGCGGGAACGGGCCGCCGCCCTGGCGGCTGCGAACGACTTCTGGCTGATCGCGACGTTATCTCCCGAGGATTTCAAGGCGGCGAACGCGCAGTTCGCTCCGATGGCTTCCGAGATCAATGGGCTTGAGACCGGGATCTCGGTTCACGACGGCTTCAATCTGGAGATGAACCTGGCCACCAGGAGTCCGGAAACGGCCGTCATGCTGTCGGAGCTCGTCTCGACGCAAGTGCGGCAGGCAACCGCGGGGAAGCTCGACAATCAGCAGGCCGCGGAGTTCCTGCGCGCCTTGCGGATCGACTCGGAAGGCGACCGGATGCGCGTGAAGCTGGCGTTGACCAAAGAGGAGATGGAGCGCCAGATCAAAACTATACAGACGGCGCGCGCCGCCGCCACCGCGCCGAAGCCTCAGCCCAAACCCAAGGTTGAGGACAACGCTCCCAAGACCATCAAGATTTTCGGATTGGACGACGGCGTCCGCGAGATCCCTCTGTCGCCGAAGTAGAACTGAATCAGTAGTTCGTGTTTTGCGCCGAGAAGACCTTGCGCCCGCCCACGTAAGTGGTCAGCACACGGGTGGCGAGGATCTGGTCGTCCGGCACCGTCATGATGTCCTGAGACAGAACCACGAAATCGGCGAGCTTGCCGGGTTCGATCGACCCCTTCGCCTTCTCCTCAAACGTCGTGTAGGCGCTGTTGATGGTGAAAAGACGCAGGGCTTCGGCGCGGCTGATCTTCTCCTGAGGACCAAGGACCATGCCGTCCCTGGTCTTGCGAGTCACGTAGTAGTAGAAAAACCGGAAGGGATTGTTCGGATGCGGATCGTCGGGAAGAGGACCCCCGAAATCGCTGCCCGCGCAGACGACCATGTGGCGGTCGAGCATCTCGCGAATGGGCGTCTGACGCTCCGCCCGCTCCTTGCCGACAGCCTTGACCGCGGCTTCGTAACCACCGTTGTAGCCCGCCGCCTGGAGAGAAACCACCACGCCCAGCTTGGCCAGGCGGTCCAATTGAGCGGGGGTCGCAAAGGGGATGTGCTCCATGATCCAACGCCTGTCCTTGATGGGGCGGTCGCGGTCCGCGGCTTCGTAGGCTGCCAGAGTGCCTTCGAGAACCTCGTCGGCGGTAAACGTCCCTCTGACGGCCCCAGCTACACCGCCGTTGACGTGAGGCGCGAACCGCCAGCCCAGCCGGTTGACCGCAATCGCGATGTCGGTGAATTGCTGGAGCGGGGTCTTGGGCGCATATGGTTCCTCGCCAATCGAGTCCAGCCGCAGCCAGTGATCTCCGAACCCGGGTCCCACGCCCCATTTGCTCAGATCGGCGACGGTCCGGTCCTCAAAAGGAAGATCCATTTGCATGCTGACGCGGAGCGATAGCTTGCCTTGCCGCCACACCTCGGAGTAGGCGCGCATCGCCTGGGGCCACAGGGTCAGCTCGCGCACGCTGGTCAGGCCCAGCGAGTTCTGCTCCTTCTGTCCCCGGATGATCAACGCCACTTCTTCCTCCTGGCTCGGCGGTGGGATCAACTTGTCCAGGAGCAGCATCGCGTGCGGATAGTCCGCGCCCTCGCCGGTTGGTTCTCCGGCGGAATCCGTGGGGATCCGGATCCCTTCAAACGTGGGATGCTCGCGTGTGATCCCGGCGGCTTTGAGCGCGGCTCCATTCAGCGTCATCGCGCCTCTGCGGCCGCGCACCGCCACGATGGGGACGCTCGCGGAAATCTGATCCAGGTCCTGGCGCTTGGGCCGCCCGTCCGGTATCCTCCAGCCGACCGTGGTGAAGACTGTCTCGCCCGGCTTGGCTTTTGCCACGGCCTGCCGGAGCCGGTTCGACATCTCCGCCAGCGTGGTGACTCCCACCATATCCACGCCTCGCCACGTCACTCGCGCACTGGCATAAACATGGTGGTGATTGTCCGTCAAGCCGGGGACGATGGTCGCGCCGTGAAGATCCACCAGGCGCGTGTTCGCGCCCGCGAGGGCCCGGACCTTGGCGTTGGTACCGACCGCGAGGAACTCCTCGCCTCTGACCGCGAAGGCCTGCTGAACGCTCGAGGCAGAATCCACGGTGACGATTTTGCCGTTGTAAAAGATCGCGTCGGGGGCCTGCTGTGCCGAAGCGCCAGCAGCAATGAGGAGCAATAGCGCAAAGAGCATGGTTGAATGTAGCACACGCCGAAGTGGAGGGGCGGAGTCCCCACTCCGCCGCCATCCCGTCCGGTTCCGCTCCCACCCCTGGCCGGAGCCGGCGCTCACCCACTGCCGGGATTAGACAGCGGGAAGACTTTCTCCGATATTTACAGTATGCGTGGCATATGCATCCAGGGATGTAAAAAGACTGCAAATAAACAGTAGGTCTCTTTTCGGATTTTGCTGCGGCCTTTATACTGATGTCAGCTTGCTGGAAGTTCATGAGGTAAGTGTTCGCACGTCGCGCCGGTGGCCGGACGTGATGGAACGAGTTGCTGCCGCGGCGCTGTTGGCGGCGGCCAGCCCGGTGATCGCTGCGGCGGCGCTGGCCATCTCCGTTCTCTCCAGGCGCTCGCCTCTGGTAGCGCACCTCCGCGTGGGCCGCAATCATCAGACATTCTGGATGCTGAAACTGAGGACCATGTGGGATGGCCGCGGCCCGGCTCCCCGTTCGGAGGGCTGGCTGGAGCGCATCGTCGCGGAATCGAGCGAAGATCGCAAGGACCCTTTCGACCCGCGCGTCACCAGCCGGTTCGCGGCTTTCTGCCGCCGTCACTCCATCGATGAATTCCCCCAGCTCTGGCACGTGGTCCGCGGCGAGATGTCGCTGGTGGGCCCGCGTCCGTTGACGCGCACGGAAGTCGCGCGCTATTACGGCCCGCACGCGGAGGAACTGCTGGCGGTGAAGCCGGGCCTCACCGGACTCTGGCAAATCCTGGGGCGCAGCACGATCCGGTTTCCGGAGCGCGTGGCGCTGGACCTGGATCTGGTCCGGACCTTAACGCCCGGGAAGTGGCTATCGATTCTGGCGAGAACACTACCGGTGCTGATCCACGGCAAGGGAGCCTGGTAGCAACCCCTATGGGCCGACCGCCATGGTGGTCGTGATCGGGCTGGTGATCCCGCCCACCTGGATCTGGATCGGGACGCTATCGCCCGGAGTGGCGTTGGGGATGATGACGTTCAACTGATTCACTCCGGGATATTGCGGCGTGAGTCCGGCGAATGGCACGTTAGCCGAGATTCCGCCGACCATGACGACCGGCTTGATCAGCGCATTTCGTAACTTGTCGGAAGAGCTCTGGCCATCGGCAATCGGACTATCGACCGCGCCCAAGCCGGTCGCGTAGACAATCACCAGGTCGCCGGGCTTTGCGGGATGGGTGATAACACCGGGAACGCTGCCGGATGGCCAAGCCAGCGTGCCGTCCGTATTCACGACGATGCCGCGTCCTCCCGCAGCGAAAATCCCCGGCGAGAATGGGCCAACTGTCACCTGGGCCGGCGCGGAGGACAGGCCGTCATGAGACACGATCACATCTACCGTGGTCGCGACCCCGCCTGGCACCAGATTCCACGGCACCTGCACGTTGACTTGCGAAATCAAGCCCTGCGCTTGATCCGTCGGTTGGACATACTTGATAGCACCGTTCAGTGTGGTCGATCCGTTCACAAACTGAACCGTCACGCCGCCGAGATTGGTCGAGAGCGGGACAGTATCGGCCTCCGCGATGCGCGACGACAGATTCGTGCCGAAAATCACGGCCAGCGATCCCGGCGCGATCGGAGTTTGGCCGGTCGTCAAATTGCCGATGCCGCCGCTGTTAGTCACCGGCACTTGAGCGAAAGCAAGGCTTGCGCCGGCGAAAAGAAGGAAAAGGGCGCGGATTCTCATGAGAAGCCTCTGCGATCACTATAGGCGAGCGCCCACGGCTCCGCAATGCCGGCGAGGTAAAAGAATTGTGAAAAAGTCAATGCAATTTGTGCAAATTTTTCCAGGTTTCCGATACCTCCGGGTCATGTCCGCCATCGCGATCCACGGCAGAGGCCGCCTCGGCGAGAGCTTCTTCGTGGCGCCCTTCCGCTTCGAGGAGCTGAGCCAGCGTCCAATGCGGCTTGAACCAGTTGGGCGCCCAGGCGATGGCGTTGCGCAAACTTCGTTCCACCCCGGACGCGTCGTCGCGCTGCGACAGCAGCATCGCGAGGTTGTACCAGGCGTTTGCGCGATCTTCGGAAGTGCTCACGGCGCGCACGCCGGCATCCAGGGCTTGCCGCGAGGCCTCAAGCCGCGTTGCGAAGATTGGCGAGCCGGCCGCTAGCCGCGCCATGCCGCGGGAGTAATACAAATCGGTTCCCGCGCCGGCCGGCTGCCATTTGAGAGCGGTGCGATACGCCTGGGCCGCTGCGGTCGCGTTTCCGGATTCCATCTGAAATCGTGCGGTGGCCAGGGCCCGGTCCGCCACCAGCAGGCGCAGGCCGAAGGCGGCGAGCAGCAGGCTCACGGCGATGCTGATCACTGACGTGAGTCGAGAGCGTCGGGCCTCTTGTGGAACCGCTTCGTTCGACGCGGCGACCACGGCCATCGCCAGTAGCAGATAGAAATACAGCGCTGTCGGCACAATGAACACCATGAACTGCTGGCACACCAGCGTCGCTACCAGCGCCGCCGCCAGGGGCGCCGAAGTTCGGAGAGCGCACCACAATCCCAGACAGCAGAGCCCCAGCAGGGGAAGCAAGCCGACGACGCCTTGCGAGGTGACTGCATCCAGAAACAGGTTGTGCGGCGATTCGTGGTAGAAGTCCGGATAGGCGCGCGCCAGCTCCAGGGACGCGTAGCGGGGAAAATCCGTCGTGAACGTTTCTGGCCCGAATCCGGCAAGCGGCCGCTCGCCCGACATCCGCAGCGAATCCCGCCACAGCAGCAGCCGCGCCCCGCCGGCAACATCATCCATCGACCAATGCAGGCGGGCCCGCAGCTTGGTCCCGGCCGGGGAGAAGAAGAACCCCGTTAGACCTGCGGCGCACACCAGGCCGGTCGCGAGCGCACGCCCGCCGAGTCTGGGGCGCCGGAGAAAGAAAAATACGATCCCGCCAGCCAGCAAGCCGAGCAGAGCCGAGCGCGTGCCGCTCAGCAGGATCGCCAACGGGGCGAGGACGGAGACCACGCGCGCCAGCCGCCCTTCCAGGGCGAGGCTACAAAACGTGACGATCAGGAGCCAGCTCGCGAAATAGTCGGCATGGCCGAGGGTGCCGGGCGGACGAACAATGGTCAGGATACCCTCGCCGATTTGATAAGACTTCGCCGGCAATAGCGGATCCCGGCCGAAATATTGGGCGATCCCATACAGAGCGGCAATGCCGCCACTGGCGGTGGCGACTGTCAGCACCACTCGAACTCGCCGCGAGCCGGCCGCCAGCCACGCGGCCGAAAGCAAGGCGAACAGCAGGACGGCGGTTTCCGAAATCAGCCCGTAGCGCCGCCAACTGCTTCCGTTCAGGGAAAGCAACCGTTCGCTCGACAGAAGAGTCGATACCAAGGCAGCCGCCCACGCGGCGGCAAGAAGGGCCGCGAACCAGCGGCCTGGCGCTGTCTTCAGAAGTCTACGAATGTTATTTACATTTTCGTTACAAAAACATAACATCGCGGACACGCTAAATAGGAGAATCACGACTTTCGGAGTAATATCAAAATAAAAGAACAGCCCCGGAGTGATTACGAGAGGAACCAGCGCCACCACCGCGAGCACCAGCGCTTGCATACGAACAATAGGCTAACGCACATGTACGACACATTCGACCGATTCGAGTACATCGACTACCTGCGAAGGCGGTGGCGGGTGATGGCAGTTGCGTGCGCGGCCGCCGTCGTGCTCTTACTGGCGGTGAGCCTGGCGCTGCCGAAACGGTACACCGCAACGGCGAGCATCGTCATCGAGCCCCCCACGGGCACCGATATTCGTGCGTCGACGGCGGTGAGCCAGGTGTACCTGGAGTCGCTCCGAACGTATGAGCGCTTCGCCGCCAGCGACAGCCTGTTCGCGCGCGCGGTCGAGCGGTTTCATCTTCAACCCGGCGGATGGTCTCCGAGCATCGAATCGCTCAAGCAGCAGGTGCTGAAAGTTACCAAGCTGCAAGACACGAAGATCTTGGAGATCAGCGCCACTCTTCCGGAGCCCGAACTGGCCCAGCGTCTCGTGCAGTATCTAGCCGAGGAGACCGTGAGCATGAGCCACAATGAATACGCGGCGGCCGACCGGGAGCTGATCGACGAGGCGCAAAGAGAGGCATCCGACGCCAAGACGCGCCTGGACACAGCGCAAAAAGCATGGGCGGCGTACACCGAGCGCGAGCCCATCGACGCGCTTGAGAGCCAGATTGAGGCGAGCACGGCGTTGCAGACCAGACTGCGCCAGCAGCTTGCCGAAGCCGAGACAGACGTGGCGGAGTATAGCGAGCGCGGGAAGGAGGCGGACGGGCAATTCGCTCTGCGCCAGCTTCCGGCGATGAAGGCGCGCGCGGCGACACTCGAGAAAGAGAACCAGGACCTGGCGCGATCGATCGAGGAGAAGAGCGCGGATCTCCGGCGGCGGATCGCGCAGCGGACCAGCTTCGAGAGCGAGCTTAAGACAGCCCAGGCCGCCTCCGACAACGCGGAAGCGCGGCTTCGCGAGGCCCGCGCGGCGGCTGGAACGCGCGGCGAGCGGCTCAGCGTGATCGATCCTGGAATCGTTCCGCAGCGGCCCAGCGCGCCGAACATTCCTCTGAATGTGATCGTGGCTTTGTTCGTGGCGCTGCTGGCGTCCGTCGTCTACCTGAGCCTTGCGTTCGGATTCCGGAGACGAGCGATCGGCTTCGAACCGGAGGTTTCCCGCGGGCGGCGCGCATGACGACGGCGCTAGACCGGCGAGAGCTCCTCTGGGGCGCCTCGTTGGGCCTGTATGCAGCCGTGGTGGCTCTGGTCCCAGGTTTTCCGTGGAAGGTCGCGCTGTGCGCACCCGTCGTGCTGGTCCCGGCGATGTGGTGGATGCTCGGAGGCGCTACCCGCTGGCTCGCGCTGTTCTTCTTGTCGGCGCTGTTGCTGCCGCCGCTGCCGATCGCGATCGGAAACTCCGGCCCGCACGTGGCGCTTGTGTTCGCGGCCGCGGGGGTTTTCGTGGGTCTGCTGCGCGCTTCCCAATTCAAGTTTCAAGGCGACTGGCTGGGCGTTTCGCTGCTGACGCTGTTCGTCGTCCTGCTGGGCAGCGTGGCGATGGCGGCGATCTATTCGGGTTGGGACGTCGCGGCGGGCAGCCTGGCGCGCGTGCTTCTGCTCGGGATCTCGGTCTACGTATTCCTCTATGTTCGCGACGGTCCCGGACTGGGTCGCGCATTCGGATGGCTGCGGCTGTTGTTCTGGGCCGCGGCCGGCTCCGCCGTGTTTGCCTTCGTCGATTTCTATTTTCAGTTTCCGGCGCCTGCGGGATACGGCCGCCAGTTTGTGTGGCTCACGTCGGGCGTCTTCCGCCGGGCCCAAGGATTTTTCTACGAGGCGGGCACGCTCGGCAACTTGTGCGCGTTCTTCCTGGAGATGATCGCGGTGGCAATGTTCCGCCCGCGGGCGGCGCGCCCGCTGTCGCTGCTTGCGATGCTTACGGGCGGTACAGCTCTGGCATCGGCACTGGTGTTGTCCTACTCGCGCTCCTCGCTTTTGAATTTGGCGGTGGCGCTGGGGGTGCTGGTGTGGCTCAATCGCGATCGCATCCGTCCGGGCCGCCTGATGGCGGCTAGCACCATATTGGGTGCGGCCGCAGCCGTAGTCTTCGCCAAAGTGTTTCCGATTTTCGCGCAGGCGTATTGGGATCGCATTGCTCATTCCGCTCTGTTCTTTTTTGAATCGCCAGACCAGGTTCTGTCCGGGCGGCTCCAAAACTGGCGGCTGCTCGCGGATTTTCTCCTGGCGCATCCGTGGCACGCGCTGCTGGGCGTCGGTTACAAGACGCTGCCGTATTCGAATTTCGTCGGCGCCGGAACCATCGCCGACAACATGTATCTGAGCCTTCTGGCGGAGACGGGCGTGGTGGGGTTAATCGCTCTGCTCGCGCTCAATGGGGCGATTCTGACGACCGCGTATCGCGCCGCGGGCGCCGCCGATCCGGTCCGAGCATTCTGCGGAACATGGATGTTCTGCTTCTGGGCCGGCCAGGTGGTCCAGATGTTTTCCGTGGACCTGCTCACGTTTTGGAGAGTTCTGCCGGTGTACTTTTTTGTTTTGGGCGTGGCCGCGCGGGCCGACTCGCATGAACATTCTCTTTCTTGATCAGTTCAGCGAGTTGGGAGGGGCGCAAGGCTCGCTGCTGGACCTGCTTCCGGCGATCGAGGAGCGCGGCTGGCGCGCCCACGCGGCGATCCCCGGGGACGGGCCTCTGGTGGATCTGCTCCGCGCGCGGAACATTGGCGTCGACAGGATCCCTTGCGGGCCGTATCGCTCCGGTAGCAAGAGCACGGCGGACATTTTGCGATTCCCGTGGGACGTGGGGCGGCAAGTGCGCGTCATCAGAGGGCTGCTGCGCCGCCAATCCTTCGATTTGATTTACGTAAACGGAGCGCGGGTGCTGCCAGCCGCGGCCATCGCTGCGCGCGGCCGCGTTCCCGTTTTGTATCACGCGCACTTCCCGATCCACGGATACGTGGCCAGGCTGGCGGGATGGAGCGTGCGCCGGGCCAATGCCACGGTGGCCGCCTGTTGCCGGTTTGTGGCGCAGCCTTTTCTCCGTCACGTAACGCGAGGGAAATTGCGCGTAATCTTCTACGGCAGGCCCGACCTGGGATTCCGCGAGCGCGACTTCGGAAGGGACGGCCGATGGCGCATCGGAGTGGTCGGCCGGATCGCGCCGGAGAAGGGCCAGACGACATTTCTGCGCGCTGCGGCGATGCTGGCGCCGATGTTTCCCCAGGCGCGGTTCGTCATCTGCGGCGCACCGTTATGGGCGGCGCGGAGCTACTTCGACGAAGTCCGGACGCTCGCAGAGGGGCTGCCGGTCGATTTTCTCGAATGGCAGGACGACGTCGGCCGCGTCCTGGAGCGACTCGATCTGCTGGTGATCCCTTCGGTCGTAGAGGGCATGCCGCGCATTTTGCTCGAAGCGTTTTCGGCGGGCCTGCCGGTGGTGGCATTCCCGGCGTGCGGCATCCCCGAAGCGATCGAGGACGAGGTCACGGGATTTCTCGTGCCAGGCGCTTCTGCCGATGCTCTCGCGATGCGCATCCGCGGCGTGATCTCCGGCGATCGCGAACGACTGGCCGCGGTGGCGCGCAACGCGCGGCAAGAATGGGAGCGACGCTACACGCTGGCGGCCTATCGCGAAGAGATCACCGGGTTGATAGAGGATCTCGTTTCGGACCGGCGGGAAGAGCGCCGAACCAGTGAAGCCCGCTCCACGCCGTCGGGAGCAGGGCCCGTACGTGGTGTGTGAGGCGCGAGGCGGCGTAGAGAATCCAGCGCCATCGCCTGTGCAAACGGACTGGCCACGGAAGATCGACTCCGGCGACCGGATCCGGCAGCCGCCGGGGCCACACCACGCGCCGCAGCAGGGCGATCCGTTCGCGCCGGGAATCGAGCAGGCTCCAGTGCAGCCACAGCTCGTCTTTGTTGGGGCGGAACAAACCGGCCAGCGGCGACATCGAATACACATCGAGCCACCGCGCCACATCCGGCGGAAGATGGCCGATTTCCTCGAGAGCGGCCGGGGACAGCCGGCAATCGAACCAGCGATGCGCGAGGCTGAAGCAGAGCGCCTGGAGCCGGCGCAGGGAATCGTCGTGCCACGCGCGCCAGTCGCGCCAAAGCGGCGATTCCTCCGCGTGGCGATCCAGAAACCACGCCAGCTCGTACAGGTGTCCCGGCCGCAGACCGCCGCGCAGCAGATGCCGGAGCAGATGGAGCGCCGCGTAGGCGAGCGCATCGGCGGTGTGGAAGGCGGCGAAACCGATCCCGTCGATGGCGCGGGTCTGCCGCCGCTCCCAGAAGCGATCGAGGCCGCCGGGGCCAAAGCGCTCGGTCCGCGCATCCCAAAGGCGGAAGTGCAATTCGAGCGACACGGGGATTTCGGGGTCGAAGTAATCGCCGCGCCACTTCCATCCGGTCGCTCGAATCATGGGCGGCAGATGATCGAGCGGGTAACGGTTCAGGTCCAGTTGCGGCGCGTAGCCGGCCTGGATCGCGACATCGCGCGCGTGGAACACGTGCGGCTCCGGGAGCAGCAGATCGAGGTCGTACTGATGGCGATGGCGCGGATCGGCCGCGAAATCCGGGCAGTGGCTGAATCCCTTCAAGACCACGAATTCGAGTCCTTCAGCGCGAAACGCGGAAGCAATTTCCTGGTAGGCGGCCTTCAACCGGAGCCAGCGTTCGGCGTTGACGGCGAGGTTGCGGTCGAGGCGGGCTTTCACCGGGTCGGGCAGCGAATCGCGGCGGGTTAAGGCGAGCGGCAGCGTCAGGCGAGCGCGGTCGCAGAAGGCGAGGGCTTCTTTCCAATCGTCTTCGGAGAAGTCAAGAAAATACGCGCGCCGCGGCGGGAAAAACTGGAGTGCCGCCATGACAGCGCGGGCGTGAGAAGGAATCTGTGATTGAAACATCAGAGAATATTGACCGCCCGCGCGGCGAGCAGCGCGATGGTGGCGAGCGAAATGCTCGCCTGCAGCATCATCAGCACCTTGGCCCAGCGCGAGAGCACCGGCACATCGGTCGGCGAGAAGGCGGTGCTGGTGTTGTAGGCCAGAAACAGGTAGTCCACAAAGCCGGGGCGCCATTGGTCCTCTCCCATTTCACGGCGCAGCGCCGGATCGAGCACCATCTGGGGAAACAGGAAGGCGCCGTCGGTGTGCGAGCCGCGCAGATCGCGCTGGTGCGGTCCGCCGGCGTCCAGGCGCCAGTACCAGGAGGCGAACACCAGCAGGTTCGAGATCCACAGGGCGCCGGCCGCCAGCAGCAACTGCGCGGGCGTTTCCTTGTGCGCGGGCAAGCGCGCGATCAGCAGCGTCAGCGACGCGGTCAGCGCCAGCGTGACCACGACGGAGACCGCATGGCCCAGGACCTGGCTGACCTGGTACTTGCCCAGGTGGTGAGAGATCACGCCCGGCGTCGCCAGCGCCAGCACCAGGACCAGAACGAGCCAGTTCGGGCCTACGGTGAGAGTAGAAGGCAGAGCGTAGTGGAGCGCGCCGACCGCCACCAGTGCCAGCACGGCCGGCCAGCGCGGCTCGGCGTCTCGAACGATTGCGTCGGGCATGCGCTGGAGGCCGGTCCTACCGGGCCTGGATCGCTGCGGCGGCGTAATAAGCCGGCTCATTGCCGGCCCGCCACTTGATGTTGCACCCGATGCTGGGTTTCTGATCCGGGCTGACGGCGCGGCCGGCCAGCACGGCCTCAATCGCCGCTCTCAGGTCGGCGCCGGTGACCGGGTGGTTGTTGCTTGGACGGCTGTCATCGAGCTGGCCGCGGTAAACCAGGCTACGGTCCTCATCGAACAGGTACAGATCCGGCGTGCACGCAGCCGCGTAGCTCTTGGCCGTTTCCTGGCTGTGGTCATGGCAGACCGGGAAGCTCAGGCCCCACTCAGCGGCCATGCGTTTCAGTCCCTCCGGCGAATCGTCGGCGGAAACCGCGGGATCGTTGGCGCTGATCGCGACGATGCCCGCTCGGGAGCCGGCGTAATCCCGGCCCAACCGGGCCAGTTCTTCGCGGACGTGTTTGACGAAAGGGCAGTGGTGACAGATGAACATCACCACCAGCGCCTTCTTGCCGACAAATGTGTCCAAGGAGATCGTGCGTCCGGTGGTAACGTCGGGGAGTGAAAAATCGGGGGCTTGGGTGCCCAGATCGAGCATGGTTGAGGGGGTTGCAGCCATGATTCTACTTTAACGCGGCGACGTGCGCTTTCCACACCTCGATGAATCGCCCGATGGCGGCCGGCTCGCGCTTGCCGAGGATCATGCGCGTCAGCTCGACTCCAGCCCACACAAAGTAGAGCGCCGTCACGGCCTGGGCCGCGGCGGGGTGGGCGAAGGGGACCAGGAACAGCACGAACAGAACCATCGCCTCCCACCAGGCCAGCTCCATGTTGAGCAGGAACATCATGCCCACCAGCGCCTGGCCGAGCGTCATCAGCAGCTCCAGTTTCTGTTTCGCGTCAAGCGGAATCGCGGTGACGCCGCCCAGGCTGATCGAGTAGACGATCGGCAGCATCGCCACCAGCAGCGTCCATTGATTGATGTTGCTCGAAACCATGTTCATCAGCGCCATGGGCGCCCGTTTCGCTTTGCGGGCGAAGTAGACGGTGGAGGCCATCTCGGGGAACTCGGAGACGATCGGCGCCACCCACTGAACGAAGACGAACTCGGACACCCCGAACGTCGTGGCGAGGGCCAGCAGGCTGCTGGTGAATGGCTCCGCCGCATAATAAATGAGGAAGCCACCGGCGGCGAACAGCCCGGCGATCACGCCGATGCGGGTGGCGCGCCGCGCGCGGACGATTGTGCGCGGGACGATCTCCAGTTCCTCGATCGACCCCTCTTTCTCTGGCGGCAGCTTGCCGAGGATGACGAGGTAGACCGCATAAATCACGATCAGGACCGCGCCGTCGTACACCGTGAGCGAACCCTTCACGGCGATCACGGAGATGTAGATCAGCGGCACCAGCAGTCCGACGACTTCGACAGCGTGATGATCCTCGAGCCGGATCGCGCGCAGCCGAGTTCGGGAGCGCCGGCGATGGGAGGTCGCGGCCGTGAAGTAGATCACAGGCCAGCCGAGTCCGGTGAGCAGGCGCAGCGCGCCGGTCAGGTTCGCCAGCAGCAGGGGGACTTGCTGATGCCAGGCCAGCACGGCCTCCACGGCGAACTCAGGCAGGGTCTGCAACCATGCCAGGATCGCCAGCGCGAATCCCTGGGCGATGAAATATTGCGACGACTCGGCCGCCCACGCGATCATGACCGCGGAGACGATAATCGCGGGCGCAGTCCACAGCACGGTCGCCGGAGGGACCTGGAGCATGGGAACTGCGAACAACACGAGCAGGAAAAAGGCCGGCTGGACGTTCCGTCGGGGCAACAGGCCCATGGTACAACGGAACTAGCGCACAGGACGCGGCGGCGTCCATACAGTTTTCGTCTGACGCTGCCGCCGCGTTCCGTTGTGCGCGCCCAAGGAAACGTATGCCCAGCTTTCGCGTGGAAACGCCGCAGCGCGTCTACGAAGCCGTGGTGGAGCGCGGCGCGCTGGCTCGCGTGGCGGAGTTTCTGCCCTCGGGGGCGGGCAAGGTGTTCGTGGTCACTACCGAGGACGTGTGGAAACTCCATGGCGCGGAGGTGTCGCGCACGCTGGGTGGCCGCTGGTATGCAGTTTTATTGTTTCCCGGCGGCGAGCCGCGCAAGCGCCTGTCCGAAGTGGAAGCCCTGGCCGAGCAGATGGTGGCCGCGGGCGGAGACCGCTCGAGCGTGGTGGTCGCATTCGGGGGCGGCATCGTCAACGACGTAGCCGGGTTCCTGGCCGCCATCTTCATGCGGGGCGTTCCCGTGATGCAGGTTCCAACCACGCTCCTCGCGCAGGTGGACGCGGCGGTGGGAGGCAAGACGGGCGTCAATCTCGTCGCCGGAAAGAACCTGCTGGGAAGTTTTCATCAGCCGCTGGCCGTACTGATCGATCCCGACGTACTTAAGACACTGCCGGAGCGCGAGTATCGAGCCGGGCTGTACGAGATCGTCAAGTGCGGCGTGATTCGCGACGCGGAGTTGTTCCGCCAGCTCGACGATTGCGCCCCGGCGGTGCTGGCGCGCGAGCCGGCAACCGTGGACCGGATCATCGCCGCCGCCGTGCGCATCAAAGCCGAGGTCGTCTCGGCCGACGAGCGCGAAGGCGATCTGCGGCGGATTCTCAACTTCGGCCACACCATTGGTCACGCTCTCGAAGCCGAGACGGAATACTCGCGGTTCCTCCACGGTGAGGCGGTGGCGTTCGGAATGCGCGCCGCCACAGCACTGGCCGAGCGCACAGGACACCTTGGCGCATCGGAGGCCTCGGAGATTCAGCGAGTGATCGGGAAATATGGTCCGATTCCGCCGCTCCAGGGCATCCGCGCCGCGCGCCTGGCTGCCCGTCTCAACGCCGACAAGAAAACGGTGCAGGGCAAGGTGCACTTCGTTTTGCCCGTGGGGATCGGAGAGGTGCGCATCGTCACCGGACTCAACGATCGCCTGGTGCTCGATTCCATCGAAGCGGTTTTGGCCAGAGTGGTCCAGGCATGACCGGCGCGACGCCGCGCGGAGTCGCCGGGGAACAGGCGGCCGCGCGTTGGGTCCGCAGCATGTTCGGGCGCATCGCGGGACGCTACGATCTGCTGAACCGCCTGCTGTCGTTCAATCTCGACCGGCGGTGGCGAGCGCGCGCGGTGGAGCGGGTGGCTGGCGAGTTGCGGCAGCCGGGGGCGCGAGTGCTCGACCTGTGTTGCGGAACGGGCGACCTGTTGCTGGCGCTGGAGGACCGGCGGGGCGCTGCGATTCTCGGCAGCGATTTCTGCCACCCCATGCTGGTCGAGGCCCGGCGCAAGATCAAAGCGCGGCGGTTGCGCTCGCCGCTGTTTGAAGCCGACGCGCTGGCGCTGCCCCTGGCGGAAGGCTCGCTCGACCTCATTACCATCGCCTTCGGCTTCCGCAACCTGGCCAATTACACCAAGGGTCTGGAAGAACTGCGGCGCGTGCTGAAGCCGGGCGGCGTTGCGGCGATTCTCGAATTTTCGCAACCCACCCATCGCGCGTTCGGCGCGCTGTACGGTTTTTTTTCGACGCGTCTGTTGCCATGGATCGGCGGGCTGGTGTCAGGTTCGCTCGAAGCCTATTCCTATCTGCCGGAATCGATCCAAAAATTTCCCGGCGCCGAGGAACTAGCGGCCCAGATGCGCGCGGCCGGTTTCACTCGCGTCGAGTTCGAGCGGATGACGGCGGGCGCGGTGGCGCTGCATCTGGGATGGAAGTAGGCCTCCCAACCGCTCCCCTAAAATGTAGCCATGAGCACACAACCCCAAACGCAACCAATTCCTCCCCATGCGGCGCTTCTCCAGGTCACCTGGATCGCGCCGCTAGTTGCCTATGCCGTTTCTCACCTGGCGCGGCTCGGGATCCCGGATCTGGTGGAGGCGGGACCGAAGTCGGCCGAAGACCTCGCTCGCGAGATCGGAGCGGACCCGGATGCGCTCTACCGCCTGATGCGGGCCACGGCCGCCGCAGGCGTGCTGGCCGAGGGCCTTGACGGCAAATTCTCGCAGACCCCCATGTCGGCGCTGTTGCGGTCGGATGCAGTCCCTAGTCTTCGCGCTATGGCGATCGTGGCCACCCAGGAGTGGCAACTCCGCGGCTGTGAGCGGCTGGATTATTGCGTTCGTACCGGCAAGCAGGCTCCTGAAGCGGTCTATGGCAAGCCTCTATTTCAATACTTCCAGGAGAACCCGGAGGTAGCGGCCAACTTCAACGAGGCGATGACGAACATGTCTACTGTGGAAAGCCCGGCGGTCGCCGAAGCGTACGACTTCCGCGGGATCCATTCGATTGTGGACGTCGGCGGCGGGCATGGCTTGCTGCTGGCCACGATTCTTGAGCGGAATCCGCACCTCCAGGGCACTCTTTTCGATCAACCGCAGGTGGTCGAGGGCGCAAAATCGGGACCGCTTGTGCCGATGCTGGACCGCTGCACGCTGGCCTCGGGCGACATGTTCTCTTCGGTACCGGCGGGCGCGGACGTTTACATCATGAAGTACATCATTCACGATTGGCCCGACGATGTGTCCCTGAAGATCCTGCGCGGCTGCCGGGCGGGCGTGAATCCGGGCGGGAAGCTCCTGGTAGTTGATAACGTCATCAAGCTCGGCAACGAATTGGATTTCGGTAAGACTATGGATCTTGAAATGTTGATGTTCCCTGGCGGGCGCGAGCGCACGGAGGCTCAATTCCGCGAATTGCTGTCGGCGGCGGGCTGGCGGCTGAATCGGGTGATTCCGACGGCTTCGCCGCTATCGATCGTCGAAGGCGTCGTGGCCTAGAGGTTCCGCCCACCCTTCGCGGCCCACCAGCGGCACGAACCGGCAGCCCGAATCGACGCGCGTGGTGATCTTTCCGTTTTCCTTGCGCAGGACGTGCAGGTCCTGCTCCAGACGGCTGCCGACGGGAATCACGAGCGTACCCGGGTCGTTCAACTGTTCGAGTAACGCGCGCGGCGCCGAGGGCGAGGCGGCGGCCACCGAGATCGCATCGTAAGGACTCTCCTCCGGAAACCCGAGCGATCCGTCGCCGCAGACGACCATGATGTTCGCCGCCAGGCCGGCCCGCTCGAGGTTCTCTCGCGCCCGTTCGGCCAGCTCCGGAATGCGCTCGATCGAGATCACGCGGCGCGCCAGGCTCCCGAGCACCGCGGCGTGATAACCGGAGCCGGTGCCGACGTCGAGCACCTTCTCCGTTCCCTTCAGCGACAGGCATTGCGCCATCAGCGCGGTCATGTAGGGCTGCGTGATGGTCTGGCCGCAGCCGATGGGCAGCGGCGAGTCGGCGTACGCGCGCTGGCGATGGTCCGGCCCGACAAAAACTTCGCGGGGGATGATCAGCATGGCGTTCAGCACGCGCTGATCGCGAATGCCGCGGCGCCGCAACTGTTTGTCCACCATCTCCGCGGCGGATGGCCGGCTCATTTGAATCTCTTTCGGAATTGAAAATCGACGCCGAACAGGCCATTGCTGTCGCGCACGGCGGTGGCCGACCACTCGCGGCCGAGGTCCCACTGGATATGGACGATCTGCTCCTGCGTGCGGTTGAGGTTAGTGATGTAGGTAAGGGTGATGTCCTTGGAGACCTGCTGTTCCAGCGTCAGCCGCGCTTGCGGAACGTTCTCGACGCCCGTCAGCGTGGGATCGATCTTCAGGCGACTGGCGCCGAAGAAGCGTTGCAGGCGATTGGAGAGCTGCGCCGAGACAGCCTGCCCCAGCAAACCTCCGCCCGTTTCGAGCGCGCTCGAGGAACCGGTGGCCTGGCTCGACCCGAGCCCCGCGCTTCCCGACGGATTGCGCCCCACCGCCAGCAGCGCGATGATCTCGCGCGATTGCATGGGCGGGTCGGAGCTGTAGTTCACGTTCAGCTTTTGCATGGTGCCGGAAAACGCGACGTTCACGGTGATGCCGCGCGACCTGGTTTCCAGATCCATGTCGAATACAGGCTCGATCTTCACGGGATTCAAGAAACGGATGTCTCCGCGATTCACGGTGTAGCGGTTGCCGAAGATCTGGATCTCGCCCTGGTCCACGGAAACGGTTCCGAGCAGAACCGGACGCAGAGGCGTGCCTCGCAGGCGCAAATCGACCTCGGCTTCCACGTTGCGCGTGAGAGAGGTCTCGAACTCGAAGCTGGGACTGGTCTCGATGCGCACATCGAACTGCATGCCCCGGAGGTAGTCGCTGGTCACCGGCGGCGCCGGCGCGGGCTTGGCGGCTTGCGCCAGAAACTGCCCCAGGTCGGCGCGCGGATTGAACGAGGCGCGGTTCAACGTCAGCACGCCGGAAACGGTGCTCGAGTCGGAGGTGCCGTTGAGCGCGAGCTTCGCGGTGAAGGTCGTGCTCACGTCCTCGGGATAGCGCACGCGCACTTGGTTCGCCTCCGCCTGCAAGCGATAAACGAGCGTGGGAGCGCTGAATTCGACGAAACCGCTGAAGGAGATCGCGCCGCCGCCGGTCTCGGCGGTGAGCTTCTCGACGGTGGCGCGATTGCGGTCAAACAGGATCACGCCCGCGGCATTATCGACGCCGTTGGGCAGGTCGTTCAAATACAGCGACGCGTTCTTCAGCTCCATGCGCCCATTCAACTGTGGATCGCGAAGCGAACCGCGAACCGAGGCCTCCACCGTCGCGTTGCCGCGGGCCAGCAGGTCCGCGTTCAACAGTTGCAGGAGGTTCAGGTTCACCGAGCCGCGGACCGTCAGATCCGCTCCGGCCTTGGGATCGAGCGGCACTGCGCCGGAGACTTCCAGGTTCGTCTCGCGGGCGATGAATTGGGCGGAGCGGACGCGCGCTTCCTTGGCCGTTACCGCGATCACCACCGGTTGCGTGTTCCTCACAAACACGTCCTGCGCCTGGACGCCGAGCCGAAACGTCTGCGCGGGTTTGGCGTTGAGCTGCACCGTATCCAGTGTCACCTCCGCCTGGAAATCTTGGGGTTTGTTGAGAGCGACGTTAACCGTCGCGCCGCCTTCGACGTATCCTTCCAACGGGGGCGCCGCGCTCTTCTGCGCCGGCGTGCCGCCGATCATCGTCAGGTCGTGCAGCGCGGCGACGCTCATACGCGGGAACCGGATGCTGGCGGAACCCGGATCGTCGCCCGCCATGTGCCAAGACCCTTGCGCCTGGATTCTTGACTCGCGAAGTTGCGCGGTGGCGCGCACCGCCAAATCGGCGCCCTGCATCACCGCCGTGAGAGAAACGTCGCCCACCGCTTCGCCGCTGAACGTGATGTTGCGGACTGCCGCGTCCCCGTTCACCGAATCCAGAGAAAAATCGCCGTTCACGATACGTGCGGTGCCCGCGGCCTTCCCGTCCAGCCTGCCGTCGAATAGCGTCTGGCGCTTCTTGAACGCCTCGACTCGGGACGCCTGGAGTCCTTGCGCGGCCACCTCGAAGCGCACGCCGCCATTTTTCCAATCGTCCTGGCGGTGCTGATAGGAGCCCTGAAAACGCAGTTTCGCCGCGCCGGCGTCCGCTTCTCCCGCGGTAATTTCGATTGCGCCAAGCGAGTAGCGCACACTGGCGCGCGCCCGATCCGCCTGTTCGCCGAAGGCCGCGAGCTTTTCCACCTGCGCGGCGATCTCGGCCTCCGGATTGCCGAGCGTTCCCGAAAGGCGGACCGTCGCCGTGGCGATTCCGGCGATGGCAACGTTCGAGCCGGCCTCCTTCGCTAACTCAGCGAGCGGGACATTGCGGACCGTGAGCCGCGCATTAATCGAGGCGTCGTCGAATTTTCCTTCGCGGGCGGCAACGTCCGCCTCCCCTTCGATCGTCGTGGAACCTCGGGCGAGCGTCATGCGCCGCAGGCGGATATCGCGTCTGGTCACGTCGATGTCGCTTGAAAAACGATCGAAGGCGTGGCCGCCGGCGCTGGCGCTGGTGACGCCGGCTTGTCCGATAAAATGCGGATCTTCAAGCCGTCCGGAAACAGTTCCGTTGAGCGTCGCCTGGCCGCCGCCCAGCTTGAGGGGAAGCTCCTTGGGAGCGTCGCTCATCGCCAGCTCGAGCGCGGGCAGCACGTCATCCAAGCGGGAGGACTGGGCGCGCACGCGCATCGTCTCTCCCAGCGTGCCCGACATCTCGATGCGCGTCGCAGCCGTGGCGAGGTAGGAATCGGCGAGCTGCACGGTTTGGCTCGCCTGATCGTAGGAAACGTCGAGATGCCCTTCGATCGGCGTGCCGTCCGCGGCCGGCGCGATCCCGGCGTTCCAGTGAATCCTTGCTGTGGGCTGGCCGAGCACGGCGTCGACGGCCAGACCACCGGCTAGCGTTCCGTTCCATGCGATGAAACGGTCCGTCACGATGCTGGCCGCCTGTCGTACGCCGAGGCCTTCGAGGTTGCCCTCGAAGTGGACGCGCTTGTCGCGATCCAGATCCAGTTGTCCGGTGACAGTAGAGCCGAGCGCGGTCGCTGTCAGGTTGCGCAACGCCAGCTTGCCCGGAACAACACGCACATCGGCTCGCGCTTCGGCGCCGTCGATCTTCAAGCGATCGTAGGAATACCTGATTCCGCGCGCGGTGGCGCGGCCGGTGAACCCGTAGTCGAATCCTTTGGCGAAAGAAACCGACAGGCGGCCGTCGAAAGTCGCGGCGCCTGCCGGCGCGACAGGCAGACCGAAGAGGGCGACTGCCTCGCGCACGCCGACCGCGGCCTTCAAGTTGAACTCGCCATGAGGCGCAAGCACGTCCTCGAGGGCGCCGGTCAGGTCGAATCGCGACTCCTTCGTCGCCATGCGCAGGCGTGAAAAAACGATGCGTGACTCTTCCAGGGCGAACGCCGCCGCCACGTCCAGTTCCACCGGCCCCACTCCCTGGACGATCACGCGCACGCGGCGCGAAGCGATGTCGCCGCGATAGCGCGGCCCGGCGGCTTCGTAGGAGGACTGAACGCGGAGATCCTCTCCGCGCAGATTCAGCGGGACCCGCCGGTCGTCGTACTCCAGCAGACCGTCGTCGATCTCGTAACTGCGCACGGCGAGATTGATGAGATCCTGAGCCCACGTCGTCTCCGGGCGCCGGAGGCGCGGCACGGGCACGTTCGTCGATCCGTCCGGATAGGTGACCACGCGCAACAGGGGCTGCTCCACCCTCACATAGGCGAGGTCCACTTTGCGCTTGGCCATCGAGATCACCCGCAGGCCGATGGCGATCGACTGCGCCCGCAGAAGCGGCGGCTCCGCGGCGGACTCCTTGCCATGGAGAACCAGCGGCGCGACGGTCGCCTCCAGGCGCGGATAGCTGAACCGGAAGCTGCCAATCTCGACGCGGCCGCCGGTGCCCGTCTCGATTTCGGCGATGATCCGCTCCCGCACCCGCTCGCGGAACCAGCCGCTGCGCAACACCAGCAGACCGGCGATGGAACCCGCCAGCAGCAGGATGACCAAAGCTACCAGTCCTCGCAACAGAATGCGGCCGAAGGTTCTCACTTGAACACCTGCTCGCGGTAAAGAATTTGCATCTCGGTACGCGTCATACCGAGCCAGCGGTCCAGCGCCTGGAGCACGCGCTGCCCGGTGAGCAGCTTCTCGACCTCGTCCCGGCTCTCCTCAAAACTTGGCGCGGGCTGGGGGAGCGTGTTGTAGAACTCGCGCAGATCCTCTTCGGAGAGCTGAACCTCGGGACGGAAGCGGAGATCCGTGAAACGCAGGCCGCGCAGGCCGGCCAGCAGATGATCGGCGAGTTCCTGCTCGGTGATGCGGTAGCGCGCCAGCGCGGCGCGGTAGCCGGCCTCGGTTGCGTACGGCGCCTTCACCTGCGCAAGCAACGGCTCGGCATCCTCGGCGGCGGCGAGGGGCAGGTGGGCCACGGCGGCTTCCTGGAGAATCAGGAGTTGATCCACCAGGCGATCGGCGGCCTTGCGTTTCTGCGCCGGGCTCAAATCGACGGGTTTCTGATCGAGGAACGCCGAGACGCGCAGATCGCGGATCACGTCGCTCTCGGTAATCACCTCCTTGCCCACGGTGACGGCGACGCGGTCGAGGATTTCGCCGCGCGCGGCCGCCGCCATCAGGATCGCGAGGGTAAGGCGAGGGATCATCAGAACGTCTGCCCCAGCGAGAAGTGAAATTGGAATATGTTGATGCGCTGATCTTTACAATGCCGGTCAACAGAAACCCCGGGGGGAGGGGTGCAGGTCGCGTCCTTCCCCAACTTCCGCAGATCTTCACGGCTGCCCGTGAAACCGAAGAAGCGCGGCGAATTCGGGCTCAGGCTGAAATCGACGCGAATCGGTCCCACCGGTGTGCGGTAGCGGATCCCGAAGCCGGCGGCCTGCACCATATAGTTGAAGTCCTGTTTGTTATATTGGCGGAAGCGGAAGCTGATGTCGCGCACGTCATCATAGACATTGCCCATGTCGTGAAACAACACCCCACCGACATTGTCGCCGATCAGCGGGAAGCGCAGTTCGGTCTGGTGGAACAGCAGCGTATTGCCGCCGAGCGGGAAGCCGGTAGCAGGATCTCGCGGACCTGCCTGGTTATCGGGAAAGGCCCGCTGCGAGGACGCGCCGCCGGAGAAGAAGCGCTCCGCCAGGGCGATCCCAGGCATTCCGCTCAGCCGCTGGATCCAGCCGAACTGGAGCGTGCGCGCGATCACCATGTCCTTGCGGATCCGATGATAGGTTGAGTTGCGCAGCAGGATGCGCGTGAAATCGGTCTCCGATCCGAACTGCCGCAGTGAGATTCCGGCGTCGACCGTATTGATAATGCCGCGGAACGTGTTGGTCGCGTCGTCGCGCCGGTCTTGAATGAAAGACATCGAATACACCCCGACCCGATCGGTCTGCGAGAGCAGGGGGATCAGCCCGGGAGAAATCTTCAGCTCGTTGATATTGACCAGGCGGTAAGTGAAGCGGTACTGTACGGTGTTGGCGCGAGACAGACGCTGCGCGAGCTGAACCGATCCCTCCGCGCGGAGGGCGGCGAAAGTGCGCACGTCGCGCGAATTGTCAAACAGCGCGGAAAACGTCAGCGCCAGGTTTTCCTTTCCGGTGAATTGCGGCGCGGTGTAGCTGAGCAGAGCGCGCTGCTCGAAGGTGGACGCCAGCGTTTGCAGGCTCAGCGTGTGGCCCAGACCCAGCAGGTTCAGTCGGCTGATGCCCAGCGAGATTCGCGGGCTGAATCCGGTCTGGCCCGCGGGAGCGTCGTAGGTCGTAACGCCTCCGCCGATCCGCGCCAGCTCCGCGCCGAAGCCCACGTTGAAGGAATACTTGTTGGCTTCGTCGAGCTGCATCACCACGTTCTTGCTCTCTTCCTCACCGTCGGGATTCTGAATCGCGGGCTGGACCTTGGAGAAAATGCCGAGATCGTACAACTTCTGCTGGCTGTCCGCGATCCTGCTCCGGGAGAGGGCGTCGCCCGGCTTCAGCGAAATCCGCTCGGCGACCAGAGCCGGGTTGGTCGCGTCCAGCCCGCGCACTAGCACGCCGCGCACGAACTCGCGCTTTCCAGGGCTGATCGTGTAGCGCAGGTTCACGCGGTTGGGCCCCGGGCCCGGCGTCTCGGTCCAGTCGAAGTTCGCGCCGGAATAGCCGTTGTTGTAGTAATAGCCCAGCGTGGTGTCGCGGTCGGCCGCGACGCCCGCATCGCTGAAGGACTGGCCGTCGGTCGATTGCAGAGTGGAGCGCAGGTACGCGGCGTCCTCCGGAGAGACGCCCTCGATTTCCAGTTTGTCGACGAACCACTGCGGCCCCTCCCGCACTTCGAGCGACACGGAAATGTAGTCCTGCTGGCCCCGGTAGTTGTCCTGGATCTTCGAGGTCACTTCCGCATCGCGGAATCCGTTGGCGCGGTACAGATCGCGGATGGCGTTTTTGTCCTGCTCGAGCAGCTTCTCGGAAAAGCGCCCGGAGCGGTAGCGGGGGAAGCTCGCCGGCGTGATGGAGAGGCGCTCCCGCAAGGTCGCTGTGTCGAAGAAACGATTCCCGGTAAAATCGATGCGCGTGAGGCGGTGGCGGGTCTTGCGCGTCACGGCGTAATCGATCACCTGGACGTCGTTGGCGGCCTCCGGCTCGGCCAGGTCGACGTCGGCATCGAAGTAACCCTGCGACTGGAAATACTCGACCAGGTTGCGCCGCCCTTCCACCAGCAGGTTGCGGTCAACGGCGCGCTCCTGATAGATGGGGATCAACTGGCGCAAGCGGCGGGGGGGGACCTTGGCGCCGCTGGTGTGCACCTCGATCGCCGGTCCGCCTTGGATGGCGAGGGCGGGCGTGACGGCGTTGGTGCGCTCGTGATAATCGAGCCGTTCCAGCGTGACGCGTGCTTCCAGATGATCGCCGGATTGAAAATTCTGCCGCACTCTCTCGATCCCGGCCTGGAGACGGTTTTCGGTGAGCTCGTGCCAGCCGGGAAACACAATCGGCCCGAAGCCGCGGCGCCAGCGCGTGGCGCGGATGACGCTGGCGGCCGGTTTGTCGAAATTCCCCGACAACCGGACGCCGTCGAAATGGGCCCGATCTCCGGCATCGATCTGAAAGTGGATGCTGGCCTCCTCGGTGGCCGGGCTGCGCTCGACGCGGTAGGTGATCCGCGCTCGATAGAGTCCGTTGGCGCGCAGGCGGACCTGCATATTTTCGACCGACTGCTGAAGATCGTTTTCGGCGAACTCGGCGCCGAGATCGAGCTTGGCCGCGGTGGTGAGCTGTCCGCGATTGGGCGGGTCGCTGATTCCATCGATGGTCACCTGCGCGACGAAATAGTTGAGCTGGGTGGAGATGCGCAGTACGACCGCGTCGGCTTCGAGCCGGGCGTCGATCGAAATATCGGAAAAACGGCCGGTGCGGTATAGATTCTGGATCGCTCCGCGAATCGCGGCGAGCGTCAGCGTGGATCCGGTGCGGAATCCCAGCAGCCGATCGAGCTCGGCGGGAGGCAGGGGTTGATCGGGCGGGTCGAATTCAATGCGCCCGATGGGGCGGCCTTCGTAGTCGCCGGCTCCGGCGTCCTGGGCCGCGGCGGCGACGCCGAGAAGGAGCGGGACGAGCAACAACGCCGGCGGACGCACGCCCCATCATGATAACGCACGTACTGCTACTATCGTGGTTGACACGATGCCCGCCGGCGAATCCCGTTACTCCCGCCAGATTCGATTCGCGCCTCTGGGCGAGCAAGGACAGCGCCGCATCCGCCAGAGCAGCGTGGCCGTGGTGGGCTGCGGAGCGCTGGGGAGCTTGCAGGCAGAGATCATGGCCCGGGCCGGCGCCGGCCGCCTGCGCCTGATCGACCGCGACTTCGTCGAGCGGAGCAACCTGCAGCGCCAGTTCCTGTTCGACGAAGCCGACGCCGCCGAAGCGCTCCCCAAAGCGGTGGCGGCCGCCCGGCGCCTGGCGCGGATCAATTCCGAGGTGGAGCTGGACCCGCAGGTCGCCGACCTGACCCCGGCCAATGCCGCCGACCTGCTTGAAGGCATCGACGTGATTCTCGACGGCACCGACAATTTCGAGACGCGCTACCTGATCAACGACGCCGCCGTGAGCGCGAACATTCCCTGGATTTACGGCGCGGCGGTGGCGAGCTACGGATTGAAGCTGACGATCGTGCCCGGACGCACCGCCTGCTTCCGATGCGTGTATCCGGAGCCTCCCCAGGGCGCACAGCCGACGTGTGAAACCGAAGGCGTGCTCGCTCCGGTCACGGCCACGATCGCGGCTCTCCAGGCCGCCGATGCGCTGAAGATTCTGGCCCGCGGAGCCGACGCGGTGGCCGCACGGCTGACGCGCGTGGACGTCTGGACCGGCGAGATCCGCCAGATCGCGCCGCCCGCTCGCGATCCGGACTGCCCCTGCTGCGCGCGGCGCGAATTCGAGCACCTGAATGGCTTGCGTCGGGCGCCCATCAGCCTGTGCGGCCGGAACGCCGTCCAGATCCACGAACGGGCGCGTCCGGTGGACTTGAGCGAGCTCGCGCGGCGGCTGGGGGCGCTCGCGCCCGTGCGCTCCAACGAGTTCGCGTTGCGCGTGACGCTGGACGCCTACGAGCTGACCGTGTTTCCCGACGGGCGCGCCATTATCAAGGGCACCACCGACGTGGGCGTGGCGCGAAGCTTGTACGCACGCTACGTGGGCGCTTGATCCAGGCGCGCGCGAAATAAAAGTTGGCCGCGCAAATAATGTGGCGCCCACCGCGGAGCCAGAACCGGTAGTGGGTCAGTTTGAGCCCTACGTCGGACGATCATAGGCGGTCGGTAAACACAAGCGCGTTACTCGGGAGCAATAGTCTGATCCTTCCGCTATGAATCTGTTCTAGTGTAGTGTCCAGGAATTAGCTGGACTTTCGTTTTCGGGTCTTGGGAACGGTGCAGCCAGGTTGGATCTGTTCAAGAGTTTGACGGCATCTGGCGAGCTTGGCGAGGATCGAGTCTACGGTGGCGGT
>JBGPLI010000020.1:0-40962 GCA_041486445.1 Bryobacteraceae bacterium | reverse complement strand
CGGAGGGCCGAACCGACCAGGAGCGGTTTTCTAGATAAACTGTTGCGGGTCTGCGTGCGATGGGTGTCCGCCGGTACAAGACCGGTGCCTCTCCGTTGCGGCTTAAGAAACGGAACCTCGGCCGCGAGGTGCTAAAGCGGCGCGGGAGGCCTCCTAAGAATGATTCGTGAAACGGATCGGAAAGCGCGGTGCGCGGCGATGTTCGCGGTTACTTGACCGCGGCCGAAGTCATCAGCCAATCCCAGCGATCTCCAGCTTTCCCCGACACTCGGGTGACGTCGCGTTCCAACAGGAGACGATCGCGCACCAGCGGCTGCGCGGCCGCCTCCACCTTGCGCACGTATTCCGGGCGGCTGGTGTAACGTTCCGCGATCGACAGGCGCGGGTCGCCCGACTTCTCGCGCTCGGCGCGAGTCTTGGCGAACGGGATCATCGACCCAACCATGTTATAGATCACGTCTGGCGAGCCGGCCTTTGGATCGCGCAGGTTCCAGCCCGTGTAGGTCGCCAGCGGCACGGCCACCTCGGGCAGACGAATGCCCGCCGTCTCATTGCCGTCCGTGTTCACCTGCGGCACCAGAATCGGAAACGGCTTGCCCACCTTGGGCGGATCGAACGTGACGATGCCCTTGGTGCGGAAGTCCGGACCGAAGTCCATGTGCCAGGCGTAGCCGGGATCCTTGGGCAGTGCGATCCCCGGAATCTTCGGAAACGCGAGCGCCGAGGGCGCCGCCAGATCGTCCTTACCGACGTGTGGAATGCGCGACTCGGGCGGCGTCGTGCCGTTGCTCACCCAGTCGTTCATCGCCACCAGCAGCGCGCGCATGGCGAAACGATAATCGGTCGGGTTGGAGAGATTCTGCGTGACGGTCCGCGCCGGTGCCACGTTGGCCACGTGCTGTGTTCCGGCGATGAAGTACGCGCGCGTGTCGGGAGCGGGCGCCGCATCCTTCTTCCCATCGAGCGTCGTGTGAATCAGCGACGCCGCGCGTCCCCAATACTCGTACGATCCGTTGGTGTAGAAAATCTTGGGGACGACGTGGTCCTTTTGGGCGCGCGCCAGCAGTCCGTCGGTGATGCCGTCGTCGGTCTCGGCTTCGTCGGTGAACGGGAAAATATCGGTCGGATAAAAAAAGTTCAGCAGAGGATGGCCGTCGCGCGAGGGCTGCGCGAAGCGGTGATTGAAGCTCCCCCGCCCCGCCCCTCCGATATGCGCCCAGACGCCGTCAAACACCTTGCGGCCCTGCTCGTCGGCGTTGAAGCCGTAGTAGAGGAACGTGCGCAGGAACCGTCCGGTTTGCGACCTCCCGAACGCGATCGTGCGCTTCGCTTCCCCCTGCTGCTTGATATAGGACACGTAGTCGCGGATCGCCGTGGGACCGAGGCCCACCACCGCCGGGTCCTTGCCCGTGTAGAGGACTTCGTAAATGCGCCCCGGCTCGAAGCCCGCCGCGTACTCGACGTCGTGCCCGTCGGCGGTGAATTTCCACTGATTGCGCGCGATGGCGGTGCGCGGCGCGGTGGCGCGATCGCGAACCGTGAGCGTGGCTGAATCCGGATCGGCGATCGCGTAAGGAATCTGCGTACGATCGGCGAGCGACGCCTGCGTGGAGCGGCGATCCACCACGATCTCCGAACGCACCACGCCGGTCAGTCCCTGGATCACCGGAGCATGCAGCTTCAGCAGGCCGTCGCGATCCTGGACGTCGAATTGCCATCCGATCCACACCAGCGTGTAGCCTTCATTGAGCAGAAGCGGGTCGCCTTGATCGCTGCCCGAGGCCAGGTCGAACATTTCCAGCAGCCCCTTGCCGCCGCGATTGGGAATCTCGACCAGCGCCGTGCCGTTGCTCTTTGCGGCGTTGCGCGGCTTGAGCACGTAGAGGTCGGCTGAGAACTCGACCAGGCCCTTCGCGTTGCGCGGCGCCAGATCGATATCGGTGATGATGCGGTTCGCCGGCAGCTTCGGATCGACGGCGAAGTAGACCTTCCCCGCGATCTGCTCGTAATTGGCGACCGGATAATCGGCCCTTTGCGTAATTTCGACGCGGGTGACGGCGGCCTGGCTGATCGCGGCCGCCACGAAAATGGAGACGAGTGTTTTACGCACCATACAGATACTCTACGCCAGAATCAGACCGGCTTGCGCGCGCAGCGTGAGATCGGCGAACTCGCCGCGTACGAGTTTCGGAAATGCGGCGGCGGCGATCATCGCGGCGTTGTCGGTAGACAGCCATGGCTCGGGGAAGAAAACCGGATAGGGCAAGTGGCGTTTCCCGGCGGCCGCCCGCAGGCCCGAGTTGCAGGCGACCCCTCCGGAGACGATTAGGCTGCGTGCGCCGATCTCTTCCGCCGACCGCACGGCGCGCCGCATCAGCTCCTCGATCACGGTGTGCTGGAAGGAGGCGAGCAGGTCCCGGGTCGCAGGTGGCGTCACGGCCAGCCACTCATCGACGCTCGGATGAGGATTGGCCGCGAACAGCAGGCGCCGCGCCGCAATCTCGACGCTCATGTCCCGCGCCTCCACCCAGCGCAGCACCGCCGTCTTCAATCCGCTGAAGCTGAAATCGAGCGCGTTCCCCTTCATGTGCGCCAGCGTGAACCGGATCGCCTTGGGATCACCGTGCGGCGCCAGCGCGTCGATCACCGGGCCGCCCGGATAGCCGAAACCCAGCAGCTTGGCAACCTTGTCGAATGCCTCGCCGGCGGCATCGTCGCGGGTTTTGCCGAGCAGGCGGTAGAGGAATCCCGCGCGCACTTCGTAAAGATGCGTGTGGCCCCCGCTCACCACCAGCGCGAGCGCCGGATATTCGATCGTGTTCTGGCTGGCGACAGAATGGATGTGGCCCTCGATATGGTTCACGGCGATCAGAGGGATCCGCCGCGCCATCGCGAGCGCCTTGGCATACGTGATGCCCACCAGCAGCGAGCCGGCGAGTCCCGGCCCCTGCGTCACGGCGATAGCGGAGAGGTCTTCGAGATTCGTCGCGGATTCCTCAAGCGCCAGCCGCACCGCCGGGACGATCGCGCGTAGGTGCTCTCGCGAGGCCAGCTCCGGGACCACTCCGCCGTAGCGCGCATGGGTCGCCATCTGCGACGAAACGATGGAAGAGAGAATGCGCGAGCCGTCCTCGACCACCGCCGCGGCGGTCTCATCGCAGGAAGTTTCGATGCCGAGAATCCGCACCTTCTTTTAGTCTAGAAGAGTGCTGCTCGCCGACTTTGATTACCCCCTTTTCCACGAGTTGATCGCGCAGCAGCCGCTCGCCGACCGCGCCGCGTCGCGCATGCTGGTGGTCGATCGCGCCGCCGGGACGTGGGAGGATCGCATGTTCCACGATTTTCCGTCGTATCTGAAACCAGGCGACTGCCTCGTTCTGAACGACTCGCGTGTGTTTCCGTCGCGCCTCTACGGCCGCCGCGAGCACGGCACGGGACGTGTGGAGGTGTTCCTCACCAAACCGGTCTCATCGGACGAGCTGACCTGGGAGGCGCTGGTTCACCCCGGAAAAAAAATGCGCACCGGCGAGCGAATTTTTCTCTCCGAGGACCTGACTGCGGAAATCCTCGGGCGCGGCCCGTTCGGCGAGCGCACGGTTCGGCTCCATCCGCGCGGCGAACTCTACCAAGTCCTCGATCGGATCGGCCACGTGCCGCTGCCTCCCTACATTCGCCGTCCGGATACCGAAGCCGATCGCGAGCGCTACCAGACCGTGTTCGCGCGGGAACGTGGATCGGTGGCAGCGCCCACCGCCGGCCTGCACTTCACGCCGGAGATCCTCGAAGCCTGCGATAAGGCGGGAGCCACAGTGGCCCGCGTGACGCTGCACGTCGGCCTCGGAACGTTTCAGCCGCTGCATGGCGATGCGATCGACGACGTGAAGCTGCACTCGGAACGGTTCACCGTGCCTGAAGAAACCATACGCGCCATGGACCAAGCGACGCGCATCGTCGCCGTCGGTACGACCAGCGTTCGCGCCATCGAGAGCGATGCGGCGAACGGTGAGACCAGTCTCTTCATCTATCCCGGATTCCGCTTCCGCCGCACCGGCGCATTGCTCACGAATTTCCACCTTCCGAAGTCGAGCCTGCTCGTGCTGGTGTGCGCGTTCACAGGTCGTGAGCTGACGCTCGCCGCCTACCGCCACGCGGTGGAACAGCGTTATCGCTTCTTCTCTTACGGCGATTGCATGCTGATTTTGTAGGGCTCCGCTTGCTGGCGCGCGCGGTTCAGCAAGGGCATCAGAACCGCGACCGTGAGGGAGCGGAGCTCTACCGCAAACGGCGCGGCACTACGCGGTTGTGTCATAATCTCACGTAAGGACGAGTCTGAAAATTTGAAGGGTCCGCAATCACTTCTGGAACTGCTCGCGAGGGCGCGGCGGCGGTGTATCTCGCACCTGCTGCTCGATCAGACTGCCTTGGCGGCGGTGATCGGCATGGGCGGCATGATCCTGCTGCTGCTGGTCGGCACCCAGGTTCTGGAATGGTACTGGGTCGTGCTGCTGGCCGCGGCCAGCCTGGGCGCCGGTCTCTACCGGCTGCGCAAAACGATTCCGTCCGGCTACAAGGTGGCGCAGAGAATCGACCGCCGCCTCAGCCTCGCCGACACGCTGTCCACGGCCGCCTATTTCGCCACCGTGGCGGGCCCTGCCAACAACCGGACCCGTGAAGCGGTGCGCGACAAGCAGCGTCAGGAAGCCGAGACCCTGGCCCGCACGGTGGACCTTCACCAGGGTGTGCCGTTCCGCCGGTCGCGTTACGCCTACCCGGCGCTGGGTCTGGCGCTGGTCGCGTTCGGATTGTTCGCGGTGCGCTACGCGGTCACCGGAAGCCTCAGCCTTGAGCCCTCGCTGGTGAAGATCGCCTACGACACGTTCTTCGGGACCAATCCGCAGGAGGCCAAGACTCGCCCCCTCAAGCCGGACCTCAAGCAGGGGGATATCGACCCGAATTCGCCCGACGACACCGCGAACCAGGATGCAGTCAACCCCGACTCGGCGCCCGACAGCCTCGACAACCCCGACCTCAACGATCCGCAGAACCAGGGCGAGCAAACCAAGGCCGATCAGGACCAGAACGGCGATAAAGCCGACAACGGCGACAAGGGCGATCCCAACGACTCGGACCAGAACAGCGACAAGAAAAACGACTCCAACAACGACAAGCAGGACGGTAAGCAGGACTCCAAGGAAGGGGCGAACAACGCCAACTCCAGCCTGATGGACAAGCTGCGCGACGCCATGCAAAACCTGCTGAACAAAATGAAGCAGGGCGACAAGGAGCAGGCGCAGAATCAGCAAAAGGGCCAGCAGGGCAAGCAGAACGAGAAACAGAAGGGCCAGCAGCAGAAAAAGAACGGCGACAACGCTTCCTCCGACGATCAGCAGCAGGGCGAGAGCGGCGACCAGAAACAATCGGCCGAGGCCGACGGCAGCGAGAGGTCGGCCGACAAGACCACGCCCCAGGACGCCCGGAGCGGCATCGGATCCGACGACGGCGACAAGGCCGCCCGCGAGGCCGCGGCGCTGGCCGCGATGGGCAAGATCAGCGAGATTCTCGGCAAACGCGCGCAGAACGTCAGCGGCGAGGTGCTGGTCGAGGTCGGCTCCAGCAAACAGCAGTTGAAGACGCCGTATGCGCAGAAGCAGGCGGCGCACGCCGAATCGGGCGGCGAGATCAATCGCGACGAGGTCCCGCTCATCTATCAGCAGTTCGTGCAGCAGTACTTCGAGGCGATCCGCAAGACGCCGCCCCCGGCCAAGTAGCCCAGGCACTCCTGCCTGTGGGCCCAGGCATTCCTGCCTGTGTGTCACAATCGATTCATGAAGTGCGGCCTTCTTTTGGTTGTCTTTACGGCGCTGGCCGCCGCCCACCCGATGGGCAACTTCAGCGTCAGCCACTACACCCGGATTGAGCTGTCCACCCAGGGCGCGGACATCACCTACGTGCTCGATCTGGCCGAAGTTCCGGCGTTCGAGATGCTGCGCGATTGGAAACTGGACGCCGCGAGCCCACCCGCCGCGCTCGAAGCCAAGGCCGCCGAACAGGCCCAGCAGTGGATTAAACGGCTCGATTTCCGCTCCGGTGGCAAACCGGTGACACCTAAGTTCCTGAGCGCTGCGATCAAGCTTTCCGAAGGGACGGACCGGCTCCCGATGGCTCGGATCGCCTCGACCCTGCGCATCGAGGGTGTGCACGGGCAACTGGAGTTCGAAGACCGCAATTTCCCGGAGCGCGCCGGTTGGAAGGAAATCGTGATTCGCGCCGGCGGCGGCGCACAAATTGTCCAGGCCAGCCAGGGCGACAACGACCGGAGCAAAGCCCTCACCGAATATTCCACCACCGCGCCTCCGCAAGATCTGCGAGCGTCGGTCGAGTGGCAAACCGGCCGCGCGCTCGCAACTCAGCCGAAAATCGTGCCGATCGATCAGCCGAGCCAGCCGCCCTTGCAGTCCTCCACGCCGGCGTCGCCCTCGCCCGCCGCGCCGCAGGTTGCCGGGACCGGCGATTTCCTTTCGCGAATGCTCGGGAATAGAAATATCGGACTGAGTCTGATCCTGGCCGGCATCGCCGTGGCGTTTGGGCTCGGGATGGTCCACGCGCTGTCTCCGGGGCATGGGAAAACCCTCGTGGCGGCCTACCTGGTCGGCTCGCGAGGCACCATGCGAGACGCCCTCTTCCTGGGAGGGATGGTGACGTTCACGCACACCATCAGCGTGTTCGCGCTCGGCGTCGGGACGCTGGTGCTGTCGCAGTACATGGTCCCGGAGAAGATCATTCCCTGGCTGGGTGCGATCTCGGGGCTCTCGATCGTCGCCATCGGCGCATCGCTGTTCTACAAACGCCTGCGCCGTTTGCAGGCCATGCACCATCATCATCACGATCACGATCACCACCACCACGACCATCCGCACGATCATGACCATGCCCACGATCATCACCATGATCACGACCACGATCACGGACCGGGCGGCCACTCGCATGTGCCCCAGGGCGATATCACGATGGCCGGATTGATCACGCTGGGAGCCAGCGGCGGACTGGTTCCCTGCCCTTCGGCGATGGTTCTGCTGCTGAGCTCGATCGCACTCGGCCATATAGGGCTCGGGCTCGTTTTGCTGGTCGCCTTCAGCCTGGGCTTGGCGGGCGTGCTGATGGCGATCGGGACCATGGTGATCTACGCCAAAAACTGGCTGCCCGATCCGGAGAAAGCCAGCCGCCATCCCGTGTTCCGGCTGGTGCCCGTGCTGTCGGCCTTCGTGGTCGTGTGCCTGGGACTGCTCATGACGGGCGTGTCTCTCGGATGGGTGAAGCCGGGCGGATTGGCCGGATGAGGGGGCATATATGATGATCAAGCCGCTCGCGATGATCGCGCTCTTCTTCGCGCCGGCCGGCTATGACCGCGAGATCGCGCAATGGCGCGCCCAGCAGGAAACGGAGCTGAAGGCGGACGACGGCTGGCTCACCGTGGCCGGTCTCATCTGGCTCAAGGAAGGCGACAATCGCATCGGCGCCAATCCTGCGAGCGAGGTTCCGCTTCCCAGGGGCTCGGCCCCGGAGCGCGCCGGCTCAATTTCGATGCGCGCGGGCCGGGCTACCTTTCATCCCGCGCCGGGAATCCCGCTGATGCTGAACGGAAAGCCGGCCCGGGAGACCACGCTCAAACCCGATACCGACGTCTTCACCATCAATCGCCTGAAGTTTTATCTCATTCAACGGGGCGACCGCCTGGGTGTGCGCCTAAAAGACAACAACAGCGTGGCGCGCCGGGAGTTCAGCGGCATGAAGTGGTATCCGGTCGATCCGTCGTGGAACATCGCGGCCAAATTCGTCCCGTGGGACAAACCCCGAACCGTCAGCTACGACAGCGTCGTCGGCGAGAAGGAAGTGTTTGAGAGTCCCGGCTACGTGACGTTTCAGAAGGCCGGGCGCGCCTACCGTCTGGAGCCGGTGATCGACGAAGGCGAGCTTTTCTTCGTGATCCGCGATCAAACCAGCGGCAAGACAACTTATGGGGCATCGCGCTTCCTCTATGCCGATTTGGCGAAGAACGGCATGGTGGTCCTCGACTTCAACAAGGCCGTGAATCCGCCTTGCGCCTACACGCCCTACGCCACTTGCCCTCTGCCGCCGCCTCAAAATCGGCTGCCGGTGGCCGTGACCGCCGGAGAAAAGAAATATCAGGAAAACGAACCCTGAGGACGGACTATTCAGTTGACAAGCCCCCTCAGGTCCGCTATATTTCGAAGTCACGAGCTTTCAACGGTTTCGGCGATGGCTAGCGGCACGGATGAGCGGGATGTCGATGTAAGTCTCCCTTTCGAGGAAGACTACGAGCATCTCATTGAGGATTACAGCCACCTTGCTCCCCCCTCGGAAGGGGAGTTGTTGCAGGGCCACGTCGTCAAGGTCACGGCCCAGGAAATCATCGTCGATTTCGGCTACAAGATGGAAGGGCTCGTGCCGATCGAGCAGTTGCGGCAGCCCGACGGCACGGTTTCCGTAAAAGCAGGCGACAGCATCGACGTAATGATAGAGCGTCACGCTCCGCAGCCGGAAGGCTACGTGCTGCTGTCCTATTCCAAGGCCAGCCGCCTGCGTATCTGGGATACGCTGGAGCGCGCCATGCGCGAGCAGCTCCTGGTATCGGGCCACGTGATGGAGCGTACCAAGGGCGGTCTCATGGTGGACGTCGGAGTGCCCGCGTTCATGCCCGGCTCCCAGGTCGATGTCCGTCCCATTCACGACCTGGACCAGTTTCTGACACAGGACATTCCGGTCAAGGTTCTCAAGATCAATCGCCGCCGCGGCAACGTGGTCGTGTCGCGCAAGATGGCGATTGAAGAGGAATTGCAAGCCCGCAAGCAGACCGCGCTGGAGCATCTCTCGGAAGGCGCCGTGGTCACGGGAACCGTGAAGAACCTGACCGAATACGGCGCGTTCGTGGACCTGGGCGGTATCGACGGCCTGCTGCACGTGAGCGACATGTCGCACGGCCGGGTCACGCATCCCTCCGAAGTGGTGCGCGTGGGCGACGAGATCACCGTGCGGGTCCTCAAGTTCGATCGCGACAAGGAGCGCATCTCCCTGGGCGTGCGCCAATTGACGCCGGACCCCTGGGAGACGCTGCCCCAGCGCTGTCCGCCCGGCAGCCGCGTGATCGGCCGCGTGATGAGCATCACCGATTACGGAGCGTTCGTCGAAATCGAGCCGGGCGTCGAGGGACTCATCCACATTTCAGAAATGACCTGGAGCCGGCGGATGAAGCACCCGAGCAAGGTGGTGAAGACCGGCGACCAGGTGGAAGCGGTGGTGCTCGAAGTGCGGCCCAAGGACCGGCGCGTTTCGCTCGGCATCAAGCAACTGGAGCCGGATCCCTGGACCACGGTGGCCGAGCGCTACAGCATCGGTTCGGTAGTCGAGGGGCGTGTGCGCAAGCTCACCGAGTTCGGCGCGTTTCTCGAAATCGAGGAAGGCGTGGATGGACTCGTGCACGTCTCCGATCTCTCCTGGACCAAGCACGTCAAGCATCCCTCGGAAGCCCTAAAGAAGGGACAGATGATGCAGGCGGTGATCCTGAACATCGACGCTCCCAACCGGCGGCTTTCGCTCGGCGTCAAGCAGCTTCAGCCGGACGCCTGGGAGAGCTTTTTCCGCTCGCACGAGGTAGGGGACCTGGTGCGGGGGCGCGTGTGCCGCGCGGCGGCCTTCGGCGTGTTCGTCGAGCTGGCGCCGGGTGTGGAAGCGCTGTGCCACAAGTCGGAAGTTCCGGCGATGCCGGAGCGGCCCGGAGCCGGCGATTCGCCGCTACCCATCGGCGACGAGTACGATTTCAAGATCATCAAGATGAGCGAGGCGGACAAGAAAGTCGGCTTGAGCCTCCGCGCCGTGGCCGAGGACGAGGAGCGCACGCGGCTGGAAGATTATCAGCGCCAGGCCGCGGCGGCGACCATGACCATCGAGGAAGCCATGAATATGAGAGGAAAAGGGGAAGGTCGATAACATGACCAAGGCCGAGTTGATTGAAGAAGTCTCTCGCGTGGTGGAAATGACGCGCAAGGATTCGGAGGTGATCGTCGAGGCCATTTTTGACAGCGTCGTGCGCGCTCTCCGCGGCGGGGACAAGATCGAGATCCGCGGTTTCGGCAGCTTCCGCACCCGTCAGCGGCAGCCGCGCGTGGGCCGTAATCCGAAAACCGGCGCGCGCGTGGAAGTTCCCGCCAAACGCATTCCGTATTTCAAGCCCAGCAAGGAACTGAAAGACCTGGTGAACAACGACGCTGCCGCGGGCGAGACCAAGCCGCCCGAAGCCAGTCACATCTGATCATGGACCACGTGTGGAGCCCGTGGAGATACACGTATGTCTCCTCGGCCGCTCCGGATGGCGAGTGTCTGTTCTGCCGGATCGCTTCGGAACCCGACGACCGCAAGAATTACGTCGTCTTGCGCGAGCAACGAACCTTTGCCCTGCTGAACCGGTACCCCTACACCAGCGGCCATCTCATGATCGCGCCGTATGCGCACGTGGCCACGCTTGAAGACGCCGATCCGCGCGATCTGGAGGAAGTGATTCGCCTGGCCCAACGGGCCGAGAAGGCTCTGCGTGCGATCTACTCGGCCGGCGGATTCAATCTCGGATTCAACATCGGCCAGTGCGCCGGAGCGGGCGTGGCCGGGCACATCCACATGCACGTGCTGCCGCGCTGGACCGGCGACGCGAGCTTCATGACCACGGTGGGCGAGACACGCGTGCTGCCGGAGGATCTGGAAACGACGTTCGAGAAAGTGTCACGCGCGATGGCCGCGGCGTGACCGGCATGTAGGACAGGAGAGACGAGGGTTCAATGGACTTTGACTTCGGGCAGACGCCTGAATCAGACGCTTTTGTCGACCGCAATCCGAAGTTCTTTCCCGCATTCGAGCGCCTGATGACGCTGACCAACAAGTGTTTCGGTCGCAGTTTCCGGCGTAAGAACCGCACTGAGGACATTTGTTTCAGTCTGGGAGAAACGTGTCGCCAAGACTTTCTTGAAATACTGTTTCTTGCCGCGCACGGCTACGGAATCGGCGCATCTAAACTCCTGCGGGGCCTCTACGAACGCGGCGTTGCGCTTGCGTATATGGTGAAGCATCCCGAGAAGGCTGAACGATTCGTCAGGTTCGCGGCAATCCAGGAGTACAAGGCAATGGTCGCCGCGCTGAAGCTCGTCTCCGAGAAGGAGTTTGATGAAGCCATGGGCAAGAAGACCACCGCAGCACAGATCAGAGAATTTCGGGAGATGGTCAGGCCCGAGTTCCAGGTGGAAATCTGCAAAGAGTGCCACCACAAGGACACTGCATTCTCTTGGGACAAGAAAGATGTGCTGGCACAAGTCCAGGACGTCGGAAGCCCCTACGATAAGTTTTACCTGGGTTCATACACGATACCTAACATGCACGTTCACGCTACCCTTACTTCGGCGATGCAGGAGGATGTCAAGGTTCCCCCAGAAGACCGCATAAAACAACGGCAGGCCGAGGCGGAATTCGCACTGATGAACGCAACCGCCGTGCTCCTCATGGTCATTCGTTCCCAGAACACCTTGTTTTCGCTCGGTCTGGAAGCTGACCTCGAAACGTGCGAGCAAGATCTAGGTGATGTATGGATGTCCTCGTAAGCAAAAAAGTGGATAGCGCCGCGTTTTTCGGTGGCGGATTGCCACGTCAATTTGTATGATGAAGAGGCGGTTGTGAACCGATGTCGACACCCTACGAAGAGATCCTACGAACTGTCGAATCCCTCAGCCGGACTGAGCAGCTGCGGTTGATGTCGGAGCTGGCCGAGTATTTGCGTGTCCATGCCGGACCGGAGTCGCGCATCAGCATTCTTGAGCTACAAGGATTGGGCAAGGAGATCTGGAACGGGATCGATGCGCAGGAGTATGTGGACCGCGAACGCGCTGCATGGAATGGATAGACGCTCTGCGCGGCACGGTGGTCGGCCTGAACACGGCTCCTTTCATCTATTTCATCGAAGAGAATCCGACCTACCTCCCGTTCGTACGGCCCTTCTTTGAAGCTGTCGATCATGGTGAGTTCCGAGTCACGACATCCGTACTGACATTGACCGAAGTACTGGTACATCCGATGCGCCAAAGGGACCACGAGCTGGCGGAGCGCTATCGTGGAATCCTTCTTCATGCGAGTCACGTCACGGTGGTTCCCGTCTCAGAGACCATCGCCGAAGAGGCGGCACAACTGCGGGCGCGCCATGGTTTGCGAACACCGGATGCTATTCAGATGGCCACTGCGATCCGCTCGCGAGCATCCTCGTTTCTGACCAACGACAGCCGCCTGCCGGCATTTGCCTCCCTGAAAACATTGGTGCTGAATCAGCTTATCTCAACGAGGTGACCGGGCGGTGGCGAGCGATTCCGAGGTGCAATTGTTCGGCGGCCACATGCAACGTCGATTCTGTGAGCCAGTTAGAATGGGAGAGACGGGCGGGAGTAACTCAATGGTAGAGTCACAGCCTTCCAAGCTGTTGGTTGCGGGTTCGATTCCCGTCTCCCGCTCCATTGGGTTCAAGCAAAGCCACCGTAGCTCAGTTGGCAGAGCGGCAGTTTTGTAAACTGCGGGTCGGGGGTTCAAGTCCCTCCGGTGGCTCCACGCTATTTCGCGGGCGCCGGCGCCTTCGGGAGCGGAGGCGGCAGCGGCGCCAAATTCTCATACCCGCGCGTTCCATCCGGGCGGATCGGACCCGGTCCAAATCCCAGGTGGCTTTGATCCACGTTGTTTTCGCTGCACGCGTATTCGTGAACTTCTTCGTCGGGCTTTCCCAAGACCCAGGTACGCGAGTACTTGAACGGCATCGTGAAAAATTTCGAGTCCTCGATCAACGTCTCCACATGGATGTGGTCGAAGTCCGGCCTCGTCCAGCGCTCCACCACATGAAGCGCGTCGCTGTGCGGATTCGCATTTTCATCCAGCCACACTTTCTCGTCCTTGAATCCGATCGAGTCGATCACCAGCGTGTTTCCGTCCCAACGGCCCAGCTCTTCGCCGAAAAAGGAAGGATCGGGATCCTCGGAATGCTTGCGTGTTGCATCGATCGGGATCAGGCGATAGTAAGTGTACCAGTAGAGGAACGCGACCTTCTTGGCGCCCTGCAAAACCTCGAACGGCAAGCCGCTCGCGTTGTGCCGCGGTATCCCGCCGAGGATGCACAGGCTCTCGGGATCGATGGTGGCGGTGAGGTTGTGCTTTAAGGCCGCCTCTCCGGCGGGCGTCAGCGGAAGCTTCAGGCCGGGCAGGTCCTTCGCCATGTTCCCCACCGGCTTGGTTTCGCGCGTGCCTTTCCAATAGCCACTCAGGTCGGGATGTCCATCGGCGGTGCGAGGGGCGGGCTTGGTGGCGGGAACGTCGGGGGCGGTCAACCCCTGACCGATCGCCGGGACACCAGCCAGGAAGAGTAC
Source organism: Bryobacteraceae bacterium (assembly GCA_041486445.1). Taxonomy (GTDB): domain Bacteria; phylum Acidobacteriota; class Terriglobia; order Bryobacterales; family Bryobacteraceae; genus Palsa-187. The sequence continues at coordinate 27,505 of JBGPLI010000020.1, read as the reverse complement.
GGCTACCGCCGCCACGAATGGTCGAGAGCGTGTCACTGTTGCACCTCCTGTGCGTGAAAGGAAACTGTTACTATTTTATGTGATGTCCAGCTCGCCCACAGGAGGAAAAGACGGTGAAACTTAGACTCGCTCTCGTCACGGCAGGCTTGGGCCTGCTGGCCGCGCTTCCCGTAGCGGCGCACCATTCCTTCGCCGCAGAGTTCGACGGAAGCAAAGCCACCCGGCTTAGAGGCAACCTCACGAAAATTGAATGGACGAACCCGCACGTCTACTTTTATCTTGAAGTGAAGGACGAGAGCGGAAACGTGGTCAGTTGGGGGTGCGAAGCCGGCGCGCCCGGGGCGTTGTCACGGCGCGGATTCAAACGCGGCGACATTAAGTTGGGAGATACGCTGATCGTCGACGGCTATCTTGCCAAGGATGGCTCGCACCTCATCGACGCCCGGCGCGTCACTCTGCCCGACGGACGGATCGTCTCCGGCGCTTCGGCGGGAGATGGCGGTCCTGGCAGCGAGGGCGCAAATTAATAGCGCACAGGCCCGGGCGGCCCTGTGCGGGCTTCTGATGGCCCTCACCGCTTGCAATCAGCCGCAGCGCGCCCCGGCATCGCAGTTCAAGCTGGCTGAGGCGACGGTCGCGAGCATTCACGCAGCCTTCAGCTCGGGCCAAATCACGTGCACCCAACTGGTCCAAATGTATCTGGACCGGATCAGCGCCTACGACGCCAAGGGCCCCGCGCTCAGCGCCATCATCACCGTGAATCCCAAGGCGCTCGATCTTGCCGCGGACATGGACCGAAATTACAAAACGAACCCAAGCTCGGCAGGGCCGCTATACTGCATTCCGGTGATTCTCAAGGACAACTTCGATACCTTCGACATGCCGACCAGCGGGGGCAACATCACGCTCAAGGATTCCGTGCCGCCCAAGGACGCCTTCGCCGTGAAGAAAATTCGCGATGCCGGCGCGATCATTCTCGCCAAGGCGAATCTTTCGGAATTCGCGCGAGGCGGGCAGTCCGTGAGCGGGCTCAAGGGCCAGGCACTCAACCCCTACGACTTGAAGAGGACTCCCGGCGGATCGAGCGGCGGCACCGGCGCGGCGATCGCCGCCAACTTCGCGGTGCTGGGGACCGGCAGCGATACCGGCCAGTCCATTCGCTCGCCTGCTTCGGCCAACAGCCTGGTGGGAGTGCGCCCGACGCGCGGGCTCATCAGCCGCAATGGCGTGATCCCCAACAGCATCACGCAGGATGAGATCGGACCCATCACCAGGACGGTCGAGGACGCGGCGCGATTGCTAGACGTCATCGCAGGCTACGACCCGGCCGATCCGGTCACAGCACTCGGCGTCGGACACGTTCCCAAGAGTTACCTGGACACGCTGGACGCCAACGGGCTGAAGGGCGCGAGACTTGGCGTGATGATGAACATGTTCGGCAGCGACGCCGTGCACGCCGAGGTGAACCGGGTTACGGAGGAGGCGATCCTATCCTTGCAGACACTGGGCGCGACGATCATCCGCTTCAACCTTTCGGAATACAACGATCTTTCAACTCGCGTCGATACCGATGTGTATGAGGCGAAAGTAGCGTTCGACGCCTACATGGCGACCCGGGGGCCCAATGCTCCCGCCAAGAGTCTGGCGGACATCGTAGCTGCGGGCCGCGCCCATCCCATGATTCAGGCCATCTTGCAGCGGGAGCTGAGCATCAAGGACGGCTTGAACAATCCCGAATACAAGGACCACATGCTGGCACGCGACAAACTCCGCGTCGCCACCCTACGGGTGATGGCCGACCAGAGTCTGGACGCGATTTTCTATCCGCACCAGCGGCGGCTGGTAGCGAAGGTGAACGAGCCGCAACTGGAGCGCAACGGCACGCTGTCCCACGGCACGGGGTTCCCGGCGATCACGTTTCCGGGCGGATTCTCGGCCGAAGGCGTGCCCATCGGAGTCGAGCTGTTGGGCCGGGAGTTCAGCGAGCCAATGCTGTTGAAGTTCGCCTTCGCGTTCGAGCAAGGGGCCAAGGTGCGGCATCCTCCTCAGAGCACGCCGCCTTTGCCGGGCGAGCGGTAACGCGCTCCATCACTATCACGCCTCTGACGGTTTCTCGACGTTCCGGGCCGGCGTCTCCGGAGTGAGGCCTCCGCGCCGCCGCGCTGCTGTGTTCACTCCGTTCTCGTCCCACTCCCCGGCGACGGCATTACGCGCGAACATCTCCCAATTCTCATTCCAATCGCCTAGCGAATAGCCGTGCCACGGCGAACGAGTCGTGAGCGCCGGTAGGCCTAATTCCTGCCAAATTGCGCGCGCCCGTTCCATGTATTCGCGCTCCGGCAAGGCCAGGGGCGGCATCGGACGCTTCAGCGTCGCGTCGATCAGCATGGTCGAATCGAGCGCCTGCGCTCCGGACTTCGGCGCATGGCCCGTGGAGCGATACGGCTCGATGTGCACGTCTTCCACTGGATTTGAGCGATAGGCGAGCGACCAGAACACAGCGTCGGTATTGGCCGGGTCGATATCTTCGCTGACCGCGATGACGATCTTGCCGCAGTCGGCCTGCCGCGCCGATGCGCCTTGCAAGCCGCGCCATATTTCGGTGCGGGGAACGCCGTTGGCGAATTGCAGGAAAATGACAGGGCGGACGTTGCTTAAAGGCTCGTGCATGACCACGCGGCGAATGCCTTTAATCGCCAATTGATCGCGGAGGTGAGCCAGAAACATCGGTTCGTACGCGACTTTCTTGATGACGCTCGACTCGCTCGGCGTAACCTGGCTGATGATGGAGGCAAACACGGGCGATCGCCGGTGCGTGATCGCCGTCACCTGCATGATCATGTTGAAGTCCTCGAGGGCGACGTATCCATTGCTCTCGCCGAACGGTCCTTCGGGCTCGAGCAAGTCGGAATCGATGAGCCCTTCGATTACAATCTCGGCGTCGGCCGGCACCTCGAGGTCGATCGTCAGCGCCTTGGCGATCGGAATCGGGACGCCCGCGGCGCCGCCAGCCACCGCCATTTCGTCCTGGTTGATCGCGAGCTTCTGCGGCCCTGTGTAGATGACGACCGGCGCGCAGCCGATCACGATGGCACAGGGCATCGGCTCCCGGCGCTCGCGATACTTCTGCCAATGCAGATAGCCGCCCGCGCCGCCCACGCGCGACGACATGCGCACGCCGAGCCGGTCCGTGCTCTTCAATGCCGCGCGGTAGGTTCCCATGTTGCGCACGCCTGTCTCCGGATCGCGAGTGATGCACAGCGTGGCGGTGAGATACGGCGCCGCGTCGAATCCCGGTGTGGAGATCGGTACCGGCAGGGTCTCCAAGCCGCTTTTCATGACAACTTCCTGACAGGGAGGACAGTCCACGAGTACAGGCTCAATCGGGTTGGCGATCGCGCGCATCCATGCAGCGCCGATTTCCTCGACCGGACATCCCATGCCGATGCTGTAGATTCTCGGCGACGCAGCGAGCGCCCCGACCACAACCGGAATATCGTAACGCCGCCCGCGAGAGTCGACGACATTGGAAAAAAGAAAGGCGCGGCGCTCATCCTCGGGAATCCCGCCCAGAAACTGGCAGCGGACGAGCGGGTGCAGCTCCGTATCCTTGTTGATCGGCTTGTCGACACGCACCAGCAGGCCGGCGGCCTCGAGCCGGGCGAGGTGCGTCTGGAAATCGAGGCTGGTCAAATTTTCAAAATCCTCTCGGCGTTGGCGTGAGCCAGCTTTTCCCGATCATCCACACTGAGCGGTGCGGTTTTTAAGAATGAGACGCCCTCGGCATTATCGGCGAAGGGATCGTCTACCGAAAAAAGAATATTATCGATCCCAATGGCCGCAATAGCGCATTGTAGCGACGCGTGATCGAACACTCCGCTCGTCGTAATAAAGATGTTGTCGTGGAAGTACTCGGCCAGAGTCCGCTTCATCCTCACGTTTGGCGCGATTCGGATGCCGCGCTGGATACGCTTAAAGTGAAACGGAATGAATTCGCCCATGTGCCCCACGATTACCTTCACTTTGGGATAGGCGTCGAGCAGTCCACTGGCAATTACGCGAAGCAGATGCGTCCCGGTATCGATGGCCCAACCCCAGGCAGGACCCGCGAGCTCCGGATAATCCTTGAAGTAAACGTCCATTATCGGCTGCGGAAGAGGACTCGGATGAATGTAGACCGGCACGTCCAACGCCTGCGCGCGCTCGAAGATCACCCAGAAAGGTTTTTCATCCAGGTAATGACCTTGCGTATGGCCATTGATGAGCGCGCCTCGGAATCCGAAGTTCTTCACGGTCCTTTCGAGTTCGTCGGCGGCTGCCGCGGGGTCTTGCGTGGGTAGCGCCGCGAATCCGAAAAAGCGTGCGTGAAATTGTTTCACAATTTCACCGAGCCAGTCATTGGTTTGACGCGCGAACCGGAGACCGGTCTCCCGATCGTACCCCTGTGGGCCGGGTTGCACATGGGACAGGACCTGCACGTCGATGCCGGCCGCGTCCATGCGTTTGATTCGGTTCTCGCCCACATCCGACAAGAATCCGCCGGAAATGCGGTCGAGCATCCGCGCCGCTTCCGGCTTATACAGGTCGCGAGTTTCCGGCAACCAGAATGCCTCTTCGAGTGCGATGACTTTCACTGCTCCTCCTCTTTCAATGCCCTAAGAAACGCCCTCCGCAACAGGACGCGAATCAGGTTGCGCTTGTACTCGACGCTGCCCTCATGGTCCGCGGCCAGATCGGCGGCGTCCGCGATCGCTTCGGCGGCATCAGGCAGTCGCTTCTCCACCAGGAATTTCTCCGCAGCTGGCGCCCGGGTGGGAGACGGACATGCACAGCCGACAGCGACTCGCGCCGCCGTGAAGGAGCGGCCACCGTCAGGCGTTTCGAGCCACAGGGCCAGCCCCATCGCCGGACGCTCATGCACCTGGAATTTCAGATACGCCGCGCGCTGATTCGGCTGGGCGCACGGAACGATGATCTTGGTCAGGATTTCGTCGGGCAACAAAGCGTTCGCGTATGCGCCCGCGATGAACTCGCCGACGGGTATTTCCCGCGCACCCGCCGCGCTCTCCAATTTCAGCGCGCCTTCGAGTACCAGGAGCAGCGTGGCGGGATCGGAATGTGGCTCCCCGAAGCACAGGTTGCCGCCGAGGGTTCCCGTGCCGCGTACCCGCACATTGGCGACGCGCGATTCGAGCTCCGCCAGCACCGGCTGCCGTTGCCGCACCACCGGGGAACGCTCGATGCTCCGGTGCGTCGTCGTGGCTCCGATTTCGATGACGCCGTCGCGCTGATCGATCGAGTTGAGGCCGGGGATTACTTTCACGTCGATCAAGTGCCGGTAGCTCAACGCCTCATGTTTCATGGCGAGCAGCAGTTCGGTGCCGCCGGCGTAGACACCCGCCTCATCGCCGTAATGCGACAGCATTTGCGATGCCTCCAGGGCGCTCGCGGGCTGGTGGATTTCGAAGCGGCGCAGAACGGTCATGACCTTTTTTGTTGGAGTGCGGTCCACACGCGCTCCGGCGTCAGAGGCAGGGTTCTGATCCGCACACCTGTGGCACGGTACAACGCATTTGCCAGGCAGGGACCGATGGGATTGACCGCGCCTTCGCCGCCGCCCTTCGCGCCGTAGGGTCCGACGCCATCGCGATTTTCAACCAGCTTCATTTGAATGTTACGCGCCATATCCGAAAATCGTGGCACGCGGTATTCGAGCATCGTCCCGTTCGTCAATTGTTGCCCGTCGTAGATCAGCTCCTCGAACAGCGACGCGCCGAGGCCCATGGTGGCCGCACCCAGATCCTGACCCTCGGTCATGGCCGGATGAATGGCCAGGCCGACGTCGCCGATGGTGACCATCGAATCCACGGAGATCTTGCCGGTATCCTCGTCGACCTCCATTTCAAGGCCGACCACGCCGATTTCCCAGAACGCCGGGATCAGCGTCAGGTCGCCGGCCTTGCGCAGATACGCACGACCAAGGATGCTGCAACCCTCCATCTCGAAATAGCGCTCGACAATGCCGGCCCAGGTGAGCCGGGTCTGGCCGCAGCGAATGCCGCCGCGTTCCTCGACCAGTTCTTCCGCCGGGACGCCCAGCAGTTCGGCCGCCATTGACTTGCACTGGGCGATGGCCTCGCGGCAAGCCTCCAGCACAGCGCGCCCCATCAACGTAGTGGTTCGGCTGGCGCCGGTGGAACGTTCGAACAAGGTCACCGTCGTGTCGGATCCGACCAGCCTGACTCTCTCTAGCGGCACTCCTACTTCTTCCGCGGCGATTTGAGCGAGCACGGTGTGGCTGCCCTGTCCCAGCTCGGTGCTTCCGCTCATCACTGACACCGAACCATCACCATATACCTGCACCATCGCCAGAGTGACGGGATGCGCTCCCGCGTCGGTCGCAGAGCAGCAAATCGAGCGCCCGTGCCCCGGCGCCAAAGGCTCTTTCCACCCCAAGAGATCGGCGGCCTGGCAAATGTCGCCGGGCACGTCCGCATCGATGGGGCGCATGCCCGGGTGAATCGACTCGCGGCGGTGCGCCAGGTTTTCGAGACGGAACTGAAGCGGATCGCAACCCGTCATTTCCGCGAGCTCGTCGATTTGGCTCTCGGCGGGAAAAGTCACCTGCGCCCCGCCCAGTCCTCGATAGGAGCTCGCCGGCACGGTGTTGGTGTACACGGCCAGGCAGTCGACTTTCACGTTGGGAATGCGATAAGGTCCGACGATGCGATTGGCCGCTTTTCTCGCGACCATGGGACTGTTTTCCGCGTACGCGCCGGTGTTGAGGTGGATGGTCGCCTGCCGCGCCACCAGGTGGCCGTCGGCGTCCATGGCCGTGCGGATGCGCACGCGCGCGTCATCGCCTCGCGTGGTCAGCATGGCTTCTTCGACGCTCAGGCGGAACTTCACGGGCCGTCCCGTTCTCCAGGAGCAGGCCGCGGCGAGTGGCTCAACCTTCGTGTAGGATTTGCTTCCGTAGCCGCCGCCCACGAACGGCACGATCACACGCACGTTGGCGAGCGGGAGTCCGAAGACGCGCGCCAGATCGTGGCGAACGATGAAAGGGTGTTGCGCGGAGGAATACACCGTCAGCTGCGATTTCGAATTGTAGTCGGCGACGGCGACGTAGGGCTCCATAGCGTAGGCGTACACCATGGGAAAGTAGAATTCCCCTTCGGCCACGTGCGCGGCGGAGGCCAGCGCTGACTCAACGTCTCCCCACTCGACGTGGACCGCCTGGCAGATATTTCCCGTGCCTTCGGGAAAATCGTCGAAGCCACGAAAGGCGCCGCCCGCGTATTCCTTGTCGTGGACCAGCGGCGCGCCAGCGCTCAGCGCAGTATCGACGTCGAGAACCGGGGTCAACTCCTCGTATTTGACGACGATTTTTTTCACTGCTTCTTGCGCGGACGGTTCGTCTTCGGCGATTACCGCCGCCACCGGCTCGCCCACGAAGCGGACCTTGCCGATCGCCAGCAGAGGATGGTCCTTCACGGCGTGCCCGTAGTAGGGAGACAGTCCCGCCAGGCCGTCGGCGGTCAGAACGTCAAGCACGCCAGGCTGACGTTTGGCGGCCGATGCGTCGATCGATACGATTCGCGCGTGAGCGAAAGGACTGCGGAGAACCTTCGCCCAAGCCATGTGCTCCAGGCCGATGTCGCTCGCATAAATCGCGCTGCCGGTCACCTTGGCGATGCCGTCCCCGCGAGGAACGGAATGGTTCACCGTCGTGAATTCGCTCACTGTTGCCCTCTCATCGCCATCGACGCCTGCCGGATCGCTTTCAAGATCGGCAGGTAACCGGTACAGCGGCACAGATTGCCATCCATGTGCGCGATCATTTCCTCGTCGGTGGGATCGGCGTTTTCGTCGAGGAGCGCCTTGGCCGCGAGAATCATTCCCGGCGTGCAGAATCCGCATTGAAACGCGAAATGATCCAGGAACGCCTGCTGCAAGGGGTGCAGACGGCCCGATTCATCGGCGAGTCCTTCGATGGTGGTGACGCGCCGTCCTCGGACCTCATAGGCGAGGCAGGTACACGCGCTCACGGGAAGCTGGTTCACCAGAACTGTGCATGAGCCGCAAACCTGCGCCTCGCACGATACCTTAACGCCAGTGAGCCGGCAGCGGTCGCGCAACACCTCGGCCAGGGTTTCGCTCGGCTCGATGTCGAGTTCCACTGGCTTGCGGTTCAGCTCGAAGACAATCTTCATGAACGTTCCTTGGCGAACTGCGACTGGATGTTCCGAGCAAATTCGGCGAACAGTTGGGTGGTCCGCCGGCGGATGGGAACCGCGCCCAACGTCGCCAGCTTGCCCAGCACCTCGACGGACGCTTCGAAATTCATTTGCGTTCCCGGCGGTGCGGGACGCAAGTCGACTTGCAAATGGCCGGTCACACGGTTAAGTCCGCTCGCGTCGGCGCCTCCAATCGCGGCTTTCAATAGCGAGGTTTCGCGCGCTTCGACGACGCGCACCTGGAGGTTCATCGTCACCTTGAAGGGCCCGATCTTGTCGATCACGGTGGCGGCGTAAGATTCCGCGCCTTCACCCTCTATGCGCACAACGCTTTCAACTCCCGGCAACAGGCCGGTGAACCGCGGCGTGTCGCGGAGCAGGCTCCAGACATCGTCGGGTGAGGCGTCGAGCTCAAAGCTCTCGGCCAGCTTGATCAGCATGGCGAAGATGTCATTCTACCAAGGGTCAGAGATGCCGAACGCGATTCAGCAGATCTGAGCGTGGGCGTCCTTCAAATGCGGCTGTCCAACCCACCAGTTCGGGCCGCCGGCCAAATACCGCGAGTACGACTCCGTCCCGTTCGGCCCCGGGCTTCAGACCTCCGTCAACCTTCCATCCGCGGGCTCCTCCGGGAAGCAGCGCGGCTGAGGGCGCGCGCAATGTCTCGGCCCCTGTGGCGCGCAAGCGCCGCGCTTCCTTTCGACACGCGTCGTAAGTCTCGATTCCTCCCGTGAGCACGCGTTGTCGCAGCCGTGGCGTCGTCGACGCGAGATCGTCCGGCAGCTCGATGGTCCATAGTGCCCGCCGAACATTCGCGAGTTCAGACTCTTGAGTGATGCCTTCGTGACGCAGGAACTCCGCCCAAGCTCCGTCCGGAGTATCGGCGAAATACTGAACTGGTCCCTCGCCGGGGCCGTGCCAGCGCGCTGGAGGTTGGCTGGCGCTTTCCCAAAGAAACGGGAAGCGCGGGTCGGCGTGCCGGTAAACGATCATGTGGCGGGCGAAGCGGCCAATGTTCTGGCGAGATCCTGGACCCGGCGCGGCCCTGGCTGCGCGGGTTTCCACGAGCTCTTCAGCAAGTCCGACGGGGCGCGCCCGCCCAGTTGCGCGCGTTTCCGGTCGAACCACTGGCGGATGCCGATGTGGTTGTAGGCTCCGCTGAGGTCACCGACGATGAGGCTCACGTAATGCAATCGGTCGGCCACGTCATCGGGCGTACTGCGCGCTGCCGCCTTGTATCGCCGAACACTGCTCGCCGAAATGCCCAGCAACCGGGAGAGCAGATCTAACCCGAGTACTTCCACGATGCGAGTCCATTCGAACTCCGGAGCCGGCGACTCTTCCAGCGCCGTGTTGAGGTGTTCGAGTGTCCGCTCCAGTCCCGCGGTGGAACTCGAGCCGTCATCCCCTGGTTCCAATCGGATGCTTCTGGCGATGCCGGCGCGGTGAATGTGGCGGACGACCTTCCGGAACGACGGGAGATCGAGTGTTTCGATTCGCTCATCCGCGGGAAGCAGTCCCATGGCGTCCGCGCGTCCGAGCGCCGTGATCGCCTGGAAGGCCACGCGCGGAGAAGTGAACGGGGCTCTTGCGGACTCGATTTGGATCATGTACCTGCTCAGAAGTGTATCCGAATTGTGTCCAGAAAGCAACGGAGGGGGCGCAGCCCATAAGCCCTAAGTTGAGCCAAGAGGCCAGGCACTAGCGCCGCGAAAGAGCATGCATCGTCCTGCGGTTTCCACAAACCGACTGCAACTAACCGTCCACCACGGTCGGGTCACGGAATGTTGCCCAGCAGGCTCAGCGCGATAGCGCTCGGAGTCTTAACAGAGCTGACCACGGGCTTCTCGCCCTAATCTTGGTGCGCTCGATTGCCTCCGTAGCGATCGGGACAAGCGAACCACCGATTAGCGCCGAGGCTGCGCTCACGTCTATGCCGGCACCTAACATAAGATTTATCGCAACCGAAACGCTCGCGCCGACGAGTGACTCGGATGATTTTCCGATCCTCTTGAGGGCCTCTATTCTGGACTCCTTCAAAGCTGCTTCTAATTCCCGGACTGCGGGATCGACCTTTCGGGCGGCTAAATCGGCGATCTGCAGCTCTATCTCTTGTTGCGTCGCGTGGATGTCAATGTCAGTTGCCAACGAGGCCAGGGCGACGCGTAGCGTCTCAAGCTCGTCTTTGCGTTTTGTACGCAATCCGAGGATCTCATGAATCGGCAGGTTTTCGCAGGAGGGAAGATACCGATCGAAGACTCTCAGTACAAGGCGATTATGGGCGCGGCGTCGGTCTTCGGTCAGGTTCTCTTCGAGCGGTCGTTGAGGCAGGGCCCGACGGACTGCGGGAAGGACAGCCATCAGCTTCGCGGACCAGGTCGTTGCTAACCCTCCGCCGGTTTCTGCCAGTACGGCAACCAGCGACAGATAAATGCCAAGCCAATGCCACGCGATTCGGTTGACAAATTCCAGGTACTCCGGGATTTCTTTTCCGGGGGGCTTCCCGAGAATCACAAACAAGTCGAACACATTTGGGGGTGACGCCATGAAGGCGGCTTGGAGTTCCCGGTGGATCGGACCCAGGTTCGCGAGCCATTGGTCTGAATTGACTCTATCCCGGAGCGACCCGACGATACCCCGTAGCGCTGGCAATGCCGAGTCACCCGTTAGAAATAGCGGTTTGGCGACGCCCTCCGCCACTAGAGTGCGGACATCCTCGCTTGCCTCAATCGTGTACGTGCAATAGTCGGCGGCTCTTTTCCAGACGGGACGACCATTGTGTTCTGCGTCACGCAGCGTGTCCGCCACTTCCTCCAGCAACGGTTCGATGTCAATGCTGGAGAGTAGTGTGAGTCGACGAGAGTACAATGCCGCAATTCGTAACGCCCTCCGAAAATCAGCTCCTGAATCCGGGAATAACAGAACGTCTTCGCCTATCACGCGATGCTCACTTTCGACGAGTTACCTTTGCCAAACGTCCGCGACGTGAGCCTTTGTTGCGTCATCAGGTTCTTCGACGCGGGCCCATCGGATACGTCTTGGCGACACCTATAAGGGCGCGCCCACTTCCGCACTTCACGCCCCCACGGCTTCGGAGGCCGGCGGCGGCGAGCACAGCGCCGAGTGCAGGATCACCAGAGTGAGTCCCCCCGAAATCACGGGCTGCTGGAAGAACAATCGCACGGTAAGCGGCATCGCCTGCATCGTCTCGGGAGAAACGAACAGCCCGCCCAGCCCGACCAGGAGGGCCAGGCCCGCGGCGATAAAATTCCGGTCGTTCCAATCCACTTTAGAAAGCATCTGGACGCCGTGCATGAACACCATGCCGAACAGCAGCGTCGCGGCGGCCGATATGACCGGCTGCGGCACCAGCACCAGCAGCATGTCGAACTTGACGACGCTGCCGAGCGCGATCAGGAGAATCCCCGCCGCCAGCGTCGCATAGCGCGAACCCACGCGCGTCGCCCGCAGCATTCCAATATTGTCGGGATACACGATGGTGCTGAATCCGCCGGTGATCGCGGCCAGCACGGACCCGAGCGCCACCGCGAAAACGCCTTGCGACATGCGCTCGGACAGCAGCTTCTCGCCGCCCCAGTCGGCGACCATCTGGTACATGGCCATCGAGCCCATGCCCGCCGGGATTAGCGCCAGCAGAAAGACGATAACCAACTCCGCCTGGACGTCGAAGCCGAAGGGGAACCACTGGGGCGCGACCAGCCAGGGCGACCGGGCCACCGCTGCGAAGGAAATTGGCCGGACCAGCGCGTAGCTCGCAGTGCCGGCGGCCAGGCCGATCAGGATCGCGCCACGCCGGACGCGCGCTCCGCCCCACAGCATGACGCCGATCAGCACCGCCGCAGCGACGGCTCCGGTGAGCAGGTTCACCATCGGAAAGCCGGGGCTCGAGGGGTTGCCTAGCCAATTGGGTAGAGCGACGTTCGAAATCTGGATGATGGTCAGCATCACGATCATGCCCGAGATGATGGGCGCGCGGAGGAATCGCGCGAACAGGCCGATGAAGCTGAATCGCCCGACTGGCGCGGTCAGCACGCACCACAGCAGCGACGCGGCGAAGAACGATCCATAGGCGGCGCCGAGTCCCCCGCTTTGCAGATGGCCGACGGCGAGCAGCGCAGCGAAGTTGCCGGCGTATGGCCCCTGGATGATCGGAAGCCGGAGCAGCAGCACCGATTGCAGAATCGTGATCACGCCGGACACCACGAAGGTCATGCCGTAGAGATAGGCGATCTGATCCGGCGGCAGGTTGAATGAGCGGCCCAGCAGGCCGGGAAACACGAACATCCCGGTCATGCCGAAAACGTTCTGGAGACCGAGGAGCAGGAGCTGGCCGGGCGGCAGGCGGTCGTTCACGCCGACGTCGAAAATCCCGCGCGACGGAATCGCGCCCGCTGATTTGATTGCCTCTGCCGACAAGACGGTATGACAATGATACCTTGGAGGAATGGCGATGATTTGGCGCGTTTCTCTGTTCGTCCTGGCGGCGTGTTGCGCGAGCTGGGCGCAGGACGGGGCCGCGCTGTTTGCGTCCAACTGCACCTCCTGCCACAGCGCCAACAGCGGAACTGGCGCGCCGCTGCCTGAATCCCTCCGGCAGATGCCGGCGCAGAGAATTCTCGAAGCGCTCGAAACGGGCAAGATGCAGGCCATGGGCGCTTCTCTCGCCCCGGCCGAGCGCGCCGCGATTGCGAAGTATCTTGGGACCGAGGGCGTCGAGTCGATTCCACGGTCCGCGTATTGCGCCGCGCCCGCGCCGCTCGAGAACGGCGCGCCGAGCTGGAACGGCTGGGGAATCGATCCGAGCAACACGCGCTTCCAGCCGGCGCAAGCCGCGGGCCTGACCGCGGAGAGCGTTCCGAAACTGAAATTGAAATGGGCGTTCGGATTCCCCGGCGTGACGACGGCTTTCGGGTCGCCGACCGTGTTCGGAGGCCGGGTCTTTGTCGGGAGCGCCGACGGCACGGTGTACTCGCTCGACGCCAGGAGCGGATGCATCCGCTGGATCTACAAAGCGGGCGAGGGTGTCCGTACAGGCATCCTGATCAGCACCGACGAACAGACCGCGTATTTCGGCGACCTGCACGGGTACATGCACGCGGTGAGCGTCTTCACCGGCGAACCTTTGTGGAAGTCACACGTCGAAGAGCACCCGCTGGTGGCGATCACGGGGACTCCGAGGCTCGAGGGCGCGCGCCTGTACGTGCCGGTTTCTGGCGGCGAGGAAGAGGTCGCGGCCGGCAATCCTTCTTATAAGTGCTGCACGCTGCGGGGCAGCATGGTGGCTTTGGATGCGAAGGACGGCAAGCAGATCTGGAAGTCCTACACTATTCCCGAAGCCCCGAAGCTGATCGGCAAGACCGCGGCTGGAACCGAAGTGTGGGGACCTTCGGGGGCCTCGCTGTGGTCGACGCCGACGCTGGATGCGCAGCGAGGGCTTTTATATATCGGGACCGGAGTCAATTACGCGGATCCTCTCACGAAAACCAGCGATGCCGTTCTGGCATTTGACATTAAATCCGGGCGTATCGTGTGGTCTCGGCAATTACTCGCGGGGGATATTTTTAATTTCGGATGCTTTACTGAAAAAAAGGAGAATTGTCCAAAGAAGCCTGGCGTAAACCAGGATGTCGGCGTCCCTCCGATTCTGAAATCGCTCGGCGGAGGCCGCCGCATTTTGCTTGTCGGACAAAAGAACGGCGTGGTGTACGGACTGGATCCCGACAAGCAAGGCAGGGTGATCTGGCAGACCTCGGTCAGCAAGGGCGGCCCGCAGGGAGGGCTGATTTGGGGGAGCGCCGCGGACGATAAGTTCGTCTACTACTCGATCTCGGACTGGGACCCAGGTAAACCGGAATCCGGGGGAGGCGTCTTAGCTTTGGAGATCGCGACGGGAAAGATCGCCTGGTCGACGCCGCCGCCCAAACCCGCGTGCCTGGCGGTGAAGGGATGCAGCGCGGGCCAGCCCGGCGCTGTCGCGGCGATTCCGGGAGCGGTGTTCGCCACCTCGCTTGACGGCCACCTGCGCGCCTATGACGCGAGCAGCGGGAAGATCATCTGGGATTTTGACACGCTTCAGGATTTTCAAACGGTAAACGGAATCAAGGCGCGCGGAGGCTCGATGAATGGCACCGGACCGGTAGTGGCGGGAGGAATGGTTTACTCCAATTCCGGTTATTCCCGAAATCCCGTGATGCCGGGGAATGTTTTTCTGGCGTTTTCGGTGGAGGGAAAATGAATAATTTAGCACTCTTAGCAGTTCTTGTGTTTTCGAGTACCGGGTTGCTGGCGCAGTTTCCCGCGCGGCCGCCGTCGGTTCGCGCGTCGGGAGAGGCGAGCGTGTTCGCCCTTCCCGACCAGGTCCGCATCGCCGCCAGCGTAACCACGCAAGCCAAGACGGCGCAGGATGCCGCCTCCCAGAATGCGAGCCAGCTCGCGGCCGTGACATCGGCGCTGGGCCAGCTTCTGGGTCCCAACGCCGATATCAAGACAATCAACTACTTCGTCGGTCCGAATTACCAATATCCGCCAAACGGGGGAACACCGATTTTAATCGGCTACACCGCGAGCAACTCGATTGAAGTGACCCTGGGTACGATATCGATGGCCGGCGCGGTGATCGATACGGCCGCTCAGGCGGGAGCCACCACGGTGGGAGGACTGCGGTTCACGCTGAAGAATCCGGAGCCGCAGCGTCTTCAGGCTCTGCAACTGGCCACCTTGCAGGCAAGGTCTCACGCGGACGCCATGGTGAACGCGCTGGGCGGAAAGGTCGGCCCCGTGATCACGGTGCAGGAAGGCGTCCAAGTGCGCCTGCAACCGCTGGTCGGCGTCGCCGACGCCCGAAGTACGCCCACGTCCATCCAACCGGGCATGATCGAGGTGCAAGCCAGCGTCGTGCTCGAAGCACAACTGAACTAAGCCGCCCGCGAGCGTCATGGCTTCGGCGATTACTCACTTCATCGTTGGCGCCGCGCTCGCGCTTCCGGCGGTCGAGTGCGCGGCCATCGGGAGTGTCTTGCCGAGATGGGCGATCCCCGTCTCCGCGGGCCTTTTCGCCGTGGCTCCCGACTTCGACACCTTCGCGATGCAAGCCCTCGGGATCCCGTTCGGTAGTTTCTTTGGACATCGCGGCTTCTTTCACTCACCGTTTTTCCTGCTTCTGGTTGCGGCGATGCTGGCAACCGGGGCGGCGCGATCGCATTCCGGGCGCACAGTCGCATGGATCGCCGCGATGTGGGGAGGCTGCGCGGTGACGCATCCGTTGCTGGACGCCCTGACCGACGGCGGTTCCGGCGTCCTGCTGCTGTTTCCGTTCTCGGATGCGCGGCTGTTCTTTCCGTGGCGGCCCATCCATGTTTCGCCGCTCTCGATCTCAAGATTCTTCGAGAGGGCCGGCTACATCCTCGGGTCGGAATTGCCGTTTTGCGCCTCGGCCATCGCCGTGGGAGTTTGCGGACTCCTCGCCGGACGCCTGCACGCCGCGCGGCTCCCAAACGTCTAGACTGATAGGTACAGGTATGCAACAAGACAAGCGCCGCCGTGGTTTCTCGTTGATCGAGCTGCTAATCGTGATCGCGATCATCCTGGTGATTGCGGCCATCGCAGTGCCCAAGATGAACCGCCAGTTGATGGCGGCTCACGAGATGGCGGCCATCCGCCAGATCGGGACCATCCACCAGGGGGAAACGCAGTATTATTCGCAGTTCGGCAAGTACGCCGAGAGCCTGCTGGCGCTGGGACCGCCCGCGAGCGGAGCGGCGGGGCCTGCGGCGGCCGACCTGATCCCGAAAAATCTCGCCGAGGGCAAGAACAGCGGTTTCCTTTTCGCGGTGCAGCCGACCCCGACCGGCTATGCGGTCACAGCCATTCCGGAAGCCTTCGGGAGCTCCGGCAGCCGGACGTTCTATTCGGATCAAACCCTGGTGATCCGTCATAATCTGACTCAGGAGCCGGCCAACGCGACCAGCCCCGAAATCCGCTAGCGCATCGACAACAGGTACAATAGTGACCGTGCGCCCGTAGCTCAGTCTGGATAGAGCGTTTGCCTCCGGAGCAAAAGGTCGTAAGTTCGAATCTTACCGGGCGTACCAAATCCAGGGTCTAATCCTTGCGCCGAAGCGTATCCAGAAATGGCTGGCCTTTGGCCGCCAGCGCTCCTTCCAACCGCTCGGTGCAATCGCAGGTGTCGCAGGCCCACGGCTCGTCGCCATTGTGATCCCGGCATTTGCGGCGGTCATGCGCGTCCTGCACTTTGGTCAACTGGAAATACTGTTCCCAGTAGGGGCGCTCTTCCTGGAGCGGTGTGAAGCAGTAGCAGACCTCCACCCAGCGCGCAGTGCCGTCCGGACAGAGCCGGGCGTCCTGCATGTTGCGCAGGTACTCGGCGCCGGCGACGGAGCCTTTGCCGAGGGTTCGGGCTTCGATGGCTGCCAGGAGCGGCCGCTCGCGGCCGTGTTTCACGCGGGCGCGCACCAGGTAGCGCAAGGGGTTATTTTTCCTTGTCCGGTGCGTCCGGGGCGGAGGATCCCATGAACAGCTTTCGCCCGTCGGGGAACGTAAGATCTCTGCCATTGGCTCTCTGCGAGCCATTCTTCGCCTGATAACCGTTCACCACGATCGCGGTGCCCACGGGCAGCGAATCCCTGCTGAATCCGCGCCGGAACAAGGCGTTCGGCGCTCCCGCCTCGATTTCCCAGACCTGGGCGGCGCCATCGGCGCCCTTCACTTCAATCGTGATCCAGCTATGCGGATTCACCCACTCCACCTTCTTGACGATCCCCTGAAGCTTGAGTGGCTTGTCAGCGTCGAACTCGGCCGGGAAGGAATGATGCGCCAGAAGGGGCGCCGCGGCCATCAAGATCACGCTGGATAAACGTCGTTTCATCGTCATTTCTCCTTCACAGGCTGAAGCCTGTGCTACTTCTTTCCCTGAGACGCGCTGATGGTATCCTCCATCATTCGGTAGTTGCCTTCGTGGCACGCATACTCGAAAAGATCCTCGGGACCTTTATAAGCGGGGTCGTCAGCCCTCCAGGGCAGCACCAGTGTAAATGGGCGGGTCCAGAACTTGGGATCCTCCACCGTAACCACATAGTTGATCGTATTGGCGTCCGCGCGCGTGAAGCGCTCGGTCAGGTGCAGGTTACCCTGGGGAAATCCGCCGATCGTGTCGGACTGCTGCTTATCGGTGAAATTCGCGGTATCGACCACCAGCGTATCGCCCTCCCAGTGGCCCCGGGAGTCGCCGTTCCACTGGCGAACGCTCGCGTCCAGATGCGGCCCCCCGTCCAGAGGAATGATACGGGCGTCGTGCATGCTCTCATACAAGATCGTCACGTCCTTGGGAGTTTGCAGAATCTGGACGCCCTGGTTGTATTCATGCGAGATCCGCGGAAATGAGCGGGAGACGCAACGGTTGTAATTGGTGTGGTCCTCCCAGCTCGGCGTCAGGACATCTCCCGTAAGCCTGGCCTGCTGCTTCTTGACATTTTCCGCGCGGAGCTTCTCGCCCAAAGGGGTCAGCGGAGGCATCCGGCCATTTTCCGGATCGACGATCAGCGAGGTGCGGCCCGTCGGCCGGCCCTGGTCGCCCACGAACCACAGAGCGTTGTAGCTGAAGTGCTCGTTGGTGGCGATGTTTTCCTCGTGCTTTTCCTTCAACTGTTCTTCCACCTTTTTCAACTCCGCCTCGGTGTAGCGGTCTTTATCCGCCACCGCGACAGGCCGCTGGAGCGGAGTTTCGGTGGCGAAGGTGAATACGCCCTGGAGGTCCGGATGGCCCCATGCCGTGCGCGGCTGCGCCTGCTGCGCGGCAACCGTCTGCGCCAATGCCAGGATCGCGACTGCCAAGATTCGAACGCTCATATTGCTCCTCACTTTCCAGGCTTCTTGATCAAATGTCCGTACAAAAACTCTTCGGAAAACTCCACGCACTTGAACTCCATCAGTTGCGCGTTCGGCTCGATGCGGCGATAGAGAGGCATCCGTATGGTCCAGGGACGTGTGAACACCTTGGAATCGTCGATGGTGGCTTCGTACATCACGTGATACGGGCTGGTGGGGGTGTACCGCTCCACCACGTGCACGGCCTCGCTGTGAAAATTCCCCGCGCGATCGAACCATGTGCGGTCGTTCTGATCGGTCACGTCGATCACCAGCGTGTCGCCTTCCCAATGACCCACCGACCAGCCCATCCAGGAGGCGTCGGGAACCTTGGGCTTGCGATTCATGTAGACGATGCGCGTGGCGCTGGCGAACTCATAGGCGATCAGCATCTGCTTGTCGGTTTGCACGATTCGAAACGGGTACGGCATGTAGGTCGCGCGCGGCACGCCCGGCAAATAGCACTTGGCCTCCGGGTCGCCCTTGGACTCGTTGCCCAGCCGGTCGGTCGAGCGCGTCAGCCGGTTCGCGAAATTCTCTCTCTTCTTCTCCGCCGCCCAAGGCTGATAGGGGATCTTGCCGCCTTCGACCACTCCGGGCCCCGCCGGTTGCGCGCCGTACTCGCCGAGGATCGCCGGAAACGGCGATGGCGCCGCGGCGTGCGGCTCCAGGTCCCAGTTGGCGGAGTTCACCGCCTCCCAGATTCCGTTCAGATCCGGATTCTGCGTTCCGGGAAACCGCGCCGCGCGATACGCCGGGGCCTGCTGGCCCAACACCGACACGCCGACAATGGCGGCCATCGCGACCATCATCGCAACTGGCATCGCAACTCGCTTGCCGGTCTCCACTGGTTCTCATACTATCATTGGCTACAGATTCCTGCACATGCCTTACGCGGCTACAGAGGACGGCATCCGGCTCTACTACGAGGAAACCGGCGCGGGCAGGCCGGTGATCTTCGTGCACGAATTCGCGGGCGATCTGCGGAGCTGGGAACCGCAACTGCGGCACTTCGGACAGCGATACCGCTCGATTGCCTTCAACGCCCGGGGCTATCCGCCGTCGGACGTGCCGGAGAGCGCTGTGGCCTATTCGCAAAACCTTGCCGCCGACGACATCCAGGCCGTGCTGGATCATCTGGCGATCGACAAGGCGCATATCGTTGGCCTGTCCATGGGCGGGTTCGCGACGCTTCATTTTGGATTCCGGCATCCGCAGCGAGCGCTGTCGCTATGCGTGGCTGGCTGCGGCTACGGCGCCGAGCCTTCGCAGCGCGCCCGCTTCCGCTCGGAGGCCGAGACGATCGCTGCGTTCATCAAATCCGAGGGGATGCCCGCCTTTGCCGAAAAGTACGCGTACGGGCCGGCCCGCGTGCAATTCGAGAACAAGGACCCGCGCGGCTTCGCCGAATTCAAGCGGATGCTGGGGGAGCATTCGGCCGTCGGATCGGCGAACACACAGCTCGGCGTACAGCGCGAGCGTCCATCGCTGTTCGACCTGGCCGAGGAGATGAAACGCCTCACTGTGCCAACGCTGATTCTTTCCGGCGACGAGGACGGGCCGTGCCTCGCGCCCGGCATTCTGATGAAGCAGAACATCCCGTCGGCGGCGCTCGCGATCATGACCAACTGCGGCCACGCGATCAACCTGGAGGCGGCCGGCGAATTCAATCGCATCGTAGGGGAATTTATCGCGCAGGTTGACAGCGGCCGCTGGCCCATGCGCGACCCTCGGGCGGCGCCCGGCGCGTCGATCACGGGGATTACTCTTCGATGATGCGGCCGATCGCGCCCGTCAGGTCGATGCGCAGCGGCGAGCGCGGGACTGCGGCCGGCTTCACGCGGCAGTAGAGCGTCGAGGCGCGGGCCGCCGCGCACACGCGCCACGAATCGCCGATCTGAAGCGCCTGCGCGAGCACGGCTTGATGGGGAAACGGGCGAGCGCCGGGCTCCGGGCACAACACCACCGTGTCGATGCCGAGCTCGTCCAGCCGCGTTGCGGCTTCGCCGGGGGTCTGGGCGATCAGATGATAGTCCTCGCCATTCCAGTTCGACGACGCCAGGGCCTTGGTCGCGCGAACCACCACGCTCGCGGGCCGCTTTTCGGCCAGCGCGACTTCCACGATCCACGCGCCCTCTCCGGCGGCGGTCGAAGAGACGAGCATCCGCGACGGGAGGTGAACCTGGCTGAGCAGCTCCTGAACGCCGAGAGGTTGCTGGCGGTACAGTCCGAAAGGAAACAGCAGCAAGGCCGGCACAGCCGCCAGCAAGCCCCAGCGGCTCCTCTCGCGAAGCCACATCAGAAACTCGACCGCGAGAATCAGCAGCGCCGGTAGCGCAATCATCCAGTGACGCGATTCGTTCAGCGCGCGTATGAAGAACGATCCCGCGGCGATGGAAAGAAGCATCGCAGCCGCGACTACGGCCGCCGGACGCCGTCGAAGGATCGCGATCGCGACGCCGCCGCAGGCCAGCGCCAGAATCCCGTAGCCCGCGAGGCCCGGCAGCAGGTCGATCCTCCAGGGGAGGCTGAGCCGCACGCCGCCCAAGGTTTGCAGATCGTGACGCCAGAGCACAAGTTCCAACCCGTACCAGCCCAAGCCAAGCACCACCACGGCCGCAGCGGCGCCGAGCGCCCGGCCGCGCGGCACCTCGCGCCACCTGCCGGCGATCAGAGGAGCGAGCACGACCGCTGGAATCAGGCACGCCACCGAGCCTTTCGTCAATAGTCCGCAAATCAGCCACAAGGCGACCAGATTGAGCGCCGCGCTCGAGCGCTCCTTCACCAGGCGCACCGTGGCGGCCATCACGAGCACGCTCCACACCAGGCACGCCGCGTCCGCCATCGACAGACTGAAGCTCTGTTGCATCGCGGGCGCCGCGATCAGCAGCAACGCCGCGCACAGCGCCATCCAAGAGGGGGCGATGGTCCGGGCGAGGCGATACACCAGCGCCGCCGCTGCCAGCGCCAGGAGGCCATTCAAGAGGAGGGCGGACCACCTCGACGGCGGCAGCACCAGCCACCAGAGGGCCTCCATCACGTGGAAGCCCGGCGGCCAGTGCCCGATCGCGACCTTGGGATAATGGATGTAATAGCGCACCGCCCAGTCGATCGGATGGCCGGGCGGCCAGGCAGCGAGGTAGTCGCGGACCATCAATCCTGACACAAACTGCGCGGCCTCGTCGGGATGGCCGTTAAACTCGGCGTGATAGGCTCCGCCGGCCACCTGCAATCCGAAAATCAGGGCGGCGCACACCAGCAAACTGAGAGACAGGTTCAAAGAACAATGATAGTGGAAGAGCCGGGCGACCCAGCGTCTAGGTGGTTGACATTGCAGTGAGTTGAATGTATTATCGATAGCGGCATTGGGGACGGGGTGTATTTTGGCCGGCCCGCGGGTGGACCTGCGTGGAGCGGTGAGGGAGAGATGTATAAGATGCGAACTCTGCTGAGAAACTCGTTGATGATGACGGCCGCGGTGGCGATTCTCTCGATGCCGGCGGCCGCACAAGGCACTGCCTACAGAGCCCCGCGCACCGCGGATGGCAAACCTAACCTAAACGGAATCTGGCAGGCGATGAACACGGCCGATTGGGATCTGCAAGGTCACGCGGCCGCGCAGGGTCCGGTGTTCTCGCTCGGCGCGGCTTTCTCGGTGCCTCCGGGACTGGGCGTGGTGGACGGCGAAGAAATTCCCTATCTGCCGGCGGCGCTCGCCAAAAAGAAAACGAACCAGGCTAACTGGACCAAGCTCGATCCGGAGGTCAAGTGCTATCTGCCGGGCGTGCCGCGCGCCACCTACATGCCGTATCCTTTTCAAATTGTCCAGTCCGCCAAGACCATCATGATGGCCTATGAGTACGCGGGCGCTGTTCGCGTTATCAATATGGAAGCGCCCACCAAGGCTCCCGCCGACAGTTGGATGGGCTGGTCCAATGGTCACTGGGAGGGCGAGACGCTGGTGGTCGACGTAACGAGTCTCAACGAAGACACCTGGTTCGACCATGCGGGCAACCATCATAGCGACGCCCTGCACGTGGTGGAGCGCTACACGCGCACCGGCGACGCCACCATGAACTACGAGGCCACGATCGAAGATTCGAAGACCTTTTCGCGGCCCTGGAAGATCAGCATGCCGCTGTATCGTCACGTGGAGAAAAACGCCCAGTTACTTGAATACAAGTGCGTCGAGTTCGCGGAGGAGTTGTTGTACGGGAATCTTCGCAAGAAGACCCAATAGCTGGCCGGCAAACCAAAGGGAGGCTTTCATGAGCCATCGCTCGCTCGCCTCAATGGCCGCCATAGCGGCCCTGGTCCTGGTTGTGTTGTTCACGCAGGCGTCCCTAGTTGGACAGGTCGTTGGGCAGGCTCCCGCCGCTAAGAAAGCCTGGACCCCGCCACGCACGCCCGGCGGTAAGCCGGACCTGCAAGGAATCTGGACCAACTCCTCCCTGACGCCTCTGGAGCGGCCCAAGAACCTCGGAGCCAAAGAGTTTTACACGGATGAGGAATACGCGAAACTGTCACAGCGCGTACGCGAACGAGGCGAGGTGGGCGAGGAAGGCGACCTCGGAGCCGCAAGAACAAACCCGCTGCGTTACGATCTCAGCCTGTACGGCTTCGACATCACCAAGGCGAA
The DNA here is from genome assembly GCA_041486445.1 of Bryobacteraceae bacterium. Classification (GTDB taxonomy): domain Bacteria; phylum Acidobacteriota; class Terriglobia; order Bryobacterales; family Bryobacteraceae; genus Palsa-187. The sequence goes on along the minus strand of JBGPLI010000020.1, from coordinate 4,726 downwards.
GTTCGCATCGAACAAACGAACCTCGCTGATCGTGGGACCGGATGGCCACATTCCCCCCATGCTCCAGGAGGCGAAGGACAGAAACGCCGCCGTCGCCGCCAAGAACAAGGGACACGAATTCGACAGCTACGAGAACCGGCCGCTGAGCGAGCGCTGCATTCTGGTGGGCGCGCAAAGGCTCCCCATGATTCCCGGGGTCAACGAGGCCAACCTTCTCCAGATCGTGCAGGGGCCCGGATACGTGGTCCTGCTCCATGAGACCGGACACGACACGCGCGTGATCCCCACCGACGGCCGCCCGCATGTTCCGCAAAACGTCCGGCTGTTGCAGGGGGATTCGGTAGGTCATTGGGAGGGCAATACGCTGGTGGTCGACACCACCAATTTCACGGACAAGACGCCTTTCCGGGGATCCAGCGAGAAAATGCACATGGTGGAGCGCTTCACGCCCGCCGAGGATGGCACGCTCACATACCGCTTCACCGTCGAAGATCCCACCACCTGGGATAAACCTTGGACTGCGGAGATTCCGTTCAGAGCGACTAAGGGTCCGCTTTACGAATGGGCCTGCCACGAGGCGAACGAGTCGATCAGCGGCATTCTCCACGGAGCCCGTGTCGAGGAAGAAGCAGCGAACAGGAAGTAGGGAGGGACTATGAGTTATCGACAGTTCGCTTCCATGGCCGCTCTGGTGGCCTTGAGTGTGGGTGGATTGCTGGCGCAGGCCCCCGCCGCCAAGACGGCTGCCCCAGCGAAGACCTGGACGCCGCCGCGCACGCCCGACGGTAAGCCCGATCTGCAAGGAATCTGGACCAACGGCACCGTGACACCGCTCGAGCGGCCGAAAAATCTCGGCGCCAAGGAGTTCTACACCGACGAGGAGTACGCCAAACTGATGAGCCGCATCCGCGAAGAAGGGGAAGTGGGCGAGGAAGGCGAGCTTGGCGCGGCCAGACGGGGGAACGCGCTCCGTTTCGATCTCGAACTCTACGGCTTCGACGTCAAGAAGACCTCGTTCGCGTCGAACAAGCGAACGTCGCTCATCGTGGGACCGGAGGGCCGCATTCCTATCATGCTCCAGGAAGCGAAAGACCGGAACGCCGCCCGCATCGAGAAGAACAAGGGACACGAATTCGACAGCTACGAGAACCGGCCGTATCAAGAGCGTTGCGTGTTTATGAACTTCGAGAGAATCCCTATGCTCCCCGGAGCCAATGACACCAACAATCTCCTCCAGATCGTGCAGGGGCCGGGATATGTGTCCATGTTCCACGAGATCGATCACAACATGCGCGTCATCCCTACCGACGGGCGTCCGCATGTTCCGCAAAACATCCGTCTGTGGAACGGCGATTCGGTGGGCCATTGGGAGGGCAATACGCTGGTGGTGGACACCACCAACTTCACGGACAGATTCCCGTTCAGAGGATCCAGCGACAAGCTGCACTTGATCGAGCGGTTCACGCGTACGCAGGATGGTCTGATGTACCAGTTCACCGTCGAGGATCCGGCGACCTGGGACAAGCCTTGGACCGCGGAGCTCCCGTGGAAACCAAATAAGGGGCCGATCTACGAGTGGGCCTGCCACGAGGCGAATGGACAAGAGGCCAACATCCTTCGCGGAGCCCGTGTCGCGGAGGAAGAAGCAGCAAAAAAGAAGTAAACTCGAATTTTGGGAGGAAGAATGCGCAATCGATGTTTCGCTTCGACGGCTGCCTTGGCGGCCTTGGTTGTATTTATGTTGCTGGCGCAAGCGCCCGTCGCCGGCCAAGACGTGTTGCACGTCGCCAAGCCGCCCGCCACGGGCAAGGCGGCGCCGATCGCGCCGAATAAGACGTACGCTCCGCCGAAGACCGCCGACGGCCAGCCTGACCTGAGCGGAGTCTGGACCAACAACACCGTTACGCCGCTCGAACGTCCCAAAGGGCTCGCCACGAAGGAATTTTATACGGAAGAGGAATTGGCCGCGGTTCAGAAGAAGGAACGCGAGCGCCTTGCAACGAATGAAGAGGACGGGCGGCCGACCGAAGCCGGAACCGCCGAAGACGTGCATTACGATTTCAGCCAGTTCGGCCTCGACCGCGCCCAGCAACAGCTCTCCTGGAACCGGCGCACTTCGCTCATCTCGGGACCGGAGGGCAGGATTCCTCCGCTGACGCCGGAGGCTCGCCAGAGGCGCGTCGCCGCCGCCGCCAAGCAAAAAGGCCATGAGCTGGACGGCCCGGAGAACCGGCCGCTCGGCGCGCGCTGCCTGGCCCGGGCGAACGTGGGACCGCCGCTGCTCCCGGCGGCTTACAACAGCAACCTGCAAATCGTGCAGGGCGCGGGCTACGTGGCCATTGAAACGGAAATGATCCACGACACTCGAGTGATCGCGCTCAACGGGCGTCCGCATCCGCCTCAGAGCATCCGCCAGTGGTATGGCGATTCGATCGGTCATTGGGAGGGCAACACGCTGGTGGTCGACACGACCAATTTCAGCGACCAGAATCCTTTCCCCGGAGCGCAGAATCTGCACGTGACCGAGCGCTTTACGCGCGTCGATGCGGAGACGATCCTCTACCAGTTCACCGTGGAAGATCCGGGGATGTGGGCCCAGCCGTGGTCGGGCGAGCTGCCGATCACCAAAATTTCTGGAAATTTGTACGAGTATGCGTGCCACGAAGCCAACTACGGATTGATCAACACTCTCCGTGGCGCTCGCGTGGCCGAGGCGGCAAAGAAGTTAAAGTAGGAATGGCAGCGAATTAAATCAGGATGAATTGAACGAAAGGGGTTAATCGATGAGAAAGCTAATCGTGATGGTCGCCAGTGTCGCTCTGCTCGTGGTCGCCGTGCCGGCATGGGCGCACCATGCGTTTTCGGCCGAGTTCGACCAGAACAAGCCGCTCAAACTGAAGGGAACGGTAACCAAGTGGGAAGTAGTGAATCCCCACTCCTGGATCCACATCAACGTGAAGGCCGACGACGGCTCCGTGGTGCCATGGATGATCGAAGGCGGCAGCCCGAACTCGCTCTACCGGGCCGGCTTCACCAAGGATTCCCTGCCTCCGGGAACGGAGATCATCGTGGACGGCTACCAGTCCAAGGACGGTGAGCACAGGGCGGTTGGCAAGGACATCGTGTTCGCGGACGGGAAGCGGTTGTTCCTGGGCGGATCCGCTCCTGGAGCGAATGGACCGGGCTCCGAAGCCACGAAGTGAGCCGCCGGTTTTCGATTTTGAGTGGGGCCCTGGCCGTAGTGTCTCTGGCGGCCGGGCAGACCCGCGCGCCGGCGGCGGGCAAGACCCCCGACGGCCAGCCTGACCTCCAGGGGTTCTGGACCAACTCCACCATCACGCCCCTGGAGCGCCCCAAGGAGCTCGCCGGAAAGCAATTCTTTACTCCCGCCGAAGCGGTCGAATATCAGCAGCGGATGGCCCGGCAGACCGGAGAGGGTCCGCCTGGGCTTCAGGCCGGCAGCTCGATCAACGATTTCTGGTTCGAGCGCGGCAAAGTGGCCGAAGGGCTGCGCACATCGCTGATCGTCGACCCGCCGGACGGCAAAATCCCCTATACGCCGGAAGGGCAGAAGCGGCTGACCGCGCGCGCGCAAGAGCGGAGGCTGCATCGCTCCGACGGTCCCGAAGACCGCTCGCTCACCGAGCGCTGCATTGTGTGGCCGGTTTCAGGGCCCCCCATGATGCCCACCGGCTACAACAGCAACTATCAGATCATCCAGGCTCCGGGATACGTGGTGATCCTGGTCGAGATGATTCACGACGCGCGCATCATTCCGCTGGATGGGCGCCCGCACGTCGCCGCGGGTATCCGCGAGTGGATGGGCGATTCGCGCGGGCATTGGGAAGGTAACACGCTGGTGGTCGACACCACGAATTTCAGCCCCAAGTTCGGCTTTCGCGGCGCGAGCGAAAATCTCCACATGACAGAGCGCTTCACGCGCGTGGACGCCGAGAATCTGCGATACGAGTTCACCGTCGACGATCCGGCAACGTTCAGCAAACCCTGGACGGCCCAGATCCCCATGAGACGCACGCAGGGTCCGATTTACGAGTACGCCTGTGCCGAAGGCAATTACGCGCTGGGGGACATCCTCGCAGGCGCGCGGGCCGAGGAGAAGAAAGGATCGTCAAGATGAGCCGCTGGTTGCTCGTTGCTCTGGCCCTGGTGATCCCGGTCGCGGGCCAGACCTTGTCGCCGGTGGCGAAGCCTGCTGCCCCTGCCGTCGGCAAGAACTGGACCGCGCCGCGCACGCCGGAGGGTCATCCGGACTTCCAGGGCGTCTGGACCAACGCCACCGTCACGCCCTTCGAGCGGACGCCCGAGTTCGCCGGGAAAGAGTTCTTGACCGAAGCCGAAGTGGGCGCCTTCGAAAAAGAAATGCAGCAGCGCAACAACATGGACCGCCGCGACGTTCCGGTCGAAGTGGACGTGGCCCGCGCCTACAACAATTTCTGGTGGGACCGCGGCAGCAGAGCCGTCCCCACGCGGCGAACCTCGCTGGTGATCGATCCGCCGGACGGCAAGATCCCGCCGATGACGCCGGAAGCTCAGAAGCGCGCTGAGGCGCGCGCGGAGGCAAGAAGTCTGTCCGCGGGCCCCGAGAGCCGGACTCCGCAGGAGCGCTGCCTGCTGTGGCCCACCGCGGGGCCGCCCATGGTCAACAGCGCCTACAATAACAATTATCAGATCGTGCAGACTCGCGATTCGGTGGTGATCCTGAGCG
>JBGPLI010000019.1:0-41710 GCA_041486445.1 Bryobacteraceae bacterium | reverse complement strand
GCGCTGGCGCCGGGCACGGTGTCGCTGGTGTTCGGATCGGGGCTGGCGTCGCAGACGGTGTCGCCGGGTGTGGTTCCGCTGGTGACGAACTTCAACGGCACCGACATGCTGGTGGGAGGCGTGGACGCGCCGCTGTATTATCTGAGCGACGGCCAGCTCGACATCGAGATTCCGTTCGAGCTCACACCGAACCGCCAGTACCAGGCGATTGTAGCCGTCAACGGCGCGCTGACGCTGCCGGAGACGATCGACCTTGCGCCGGTGTCGCCCGGGGTGACGGCGTTTCCCGACGGGCAACTGATCGCGCAGCACTTCGATTATTCTTTGGTCGATACGGGCCATCCGGCCAAGCCGGCGGAGGTCCTGACCATGTATCTGGCCGGGATGGGAGCGACCAATCCCAGTGTCCCATCGGCCCAGCCTGCTCCCGGCGGCCCCTACGCCGAGGTCACGGTGCGGCCCACGGTCACCGTGGATGGGCAAGACGCGGCAATCTCCTTCGCGGGCCTGACGCCGGGCGGGGTGGGATTGTATCAGATCAACTTCCAGATTCCGCCGACAGCCCGCGCCGGGAATCTAAGCGTGGTGGTCACCCAGGGCGGCGTGACGGCGAACCCGACAAAGATACTGGTGTCGCCGTAGGCGGCTAGCGCGCCGCGGGCCGTTTCGGCGGCGCCACGGGCGGAGCGGGTTTCGCGAACTTCGCCTGGTCCATCGGAACGTTCGTCCGCACCTCGCTCAGCTCGAAGTTTTCGCGCCCGTCCAGCCAGGTGACCGTCCATTTGAACGGCATCTTGACTCCGGAGACCTCGCGATAATCGGAGTAGTCGATCTGCACGGGAATGCGTCCCACCGGCGAGCCGGCATAGCGCATCAAGCGCACCAGCAGCCCTGACTCGGCGTCGAAGTAGAACGTCGCCAGCGCCCCGCCGGCGCCGGTTCCCTGGACCACCTGTACGTCCCGATCGCCGATCATGGACGGGCGTCCCACGCGCCACCGTCCCAGCGCCTGCTTGATCCGCAGCGGAAAGGACAGCTCCGCGTCGATCTTTGCGCCGTCCAGCTCCTCTCCGGTCACCGGAACCACCGCCACCGGCCGCAGCGGCGCCGCGATCCAGCAGGCGCGGCCGTCGCACGCGGTGGTGCTGTCTCCGTTGTCGGTGTGAATGACGGTGGTGCGCCGGCCCGGGGTCTGGGCATAGATTTCCACGGGGCGCTTTTCCCCCTCCGGCCCGTACCCCGAGCTGGTCCCCTTCGCCGCGAAGCTGGTGACCGCGGCCAGCCGCTGCGCGCCGCCGAGCGCCTGAATATACTTGTCGAGAACTTGATCGGCCGGAGGCGCATCGGAGGCTTGCGCGATCACTTCGTCCGGCTCCTCCGGAGGCCCTCCTCCGTACAGGTTCGCCAGACTCGCGGTGACCTTGGGGTGATCGCTGCCGCGATGGCAGGAATAGCAGGTCACCACTTGCCGTCCGCCGAAGTAGGCCTTGTTGATGGCCGACATCATCACGATCATCCTGCGCGCGGTTCGTTTTCTTTCGCTGGTGTCGAGAGCGTAGTTTTCCCAGGAACTGTCGTTGGCGGCATGGCAGTCCTCGCACGACATGCCCAGAGCGGCGGAAAAGACCCCCATCGTGCTCATGAATTCGTTCACCGGAATTCCCTTGAGCACCTGGATGTTCTTGAAGGCCTCTTCCGCCATCTGCGGCTTTGGTTCCGGCGCGGTCTGGCCGGCCGCCGGCGCCGCGCTCAGCAGACAGACGAATACGCCTGCGATGGCGTCCCGCTTACTTCGTGCGCGGTTCTGTGAGAACACCTAGTTGGTGGCGAAGCAATACAGCAAGCCCGCGCCGCCCGTGCTGATCAAAAGGTCCTGGCTGCAGCCCCGGCTCGGGTGGGTCGAGTTCCACGACGTGTTCCCGCCGCCAGTGCGGTCGAAATGGCCGAGCTGGGCGGTGCCCGTGGCGTCGCTGGTCCAGTTATTGCAAGTGTGGTCCGCGCCATCCGTGTATGCCCTGCCGTCGGGCGTCGAGCCGGTCAGGATATCGTGCTGATTCGGGTTATCCCCAAAGCCCTTAATCGGCTCGCCCTTTTCGGACAACACGCTCGCTTTCGAAAGACCGTTGCCAAGGCGCGCGGCTTCCAGCGTGTCCCCGTGGAGCTGGGCGACGTTGTCGGCGATCTTGACTCCCTTGGGGCCGTACCATGGGCCGTTGCCGATCCGGTCTCGGGCATTGACAGCTCCCGCACCCTGGGTGCTCAGGTACGCGTGCCAGGTCTTGTTGCCGGCACCGGCCGATGCGGCGTGCATCTGACAGAGCTGATCGGCCCCGGCGAGGCCGCCCAGATTCGCTCCCTTACCCGAGCCTGTGCTGGTGACGAAGAAACTCATGGGCTGCGGTGGTTGTTTATCGCCCTTGCCTTGCCCGACTGCCAGGGACGAGCCCAGCACTCCCAAGATGACCACGCCCAGAATGTAGTTACGCATATCGATTCTCCTTCTTCCTCGCCGTTGTGATGATGACCGCCGAGGCTTGTTCGCTCGTCCGGTGATCGGTGTTCAGGATAGCATCTTACCCAAGTGGAAACAACTCAGGGGGTGATGTAGCATTGACTCTTGGAGGTCGCGATGGACAGGATCTTCCTTCTGCTCACCATGGCGCTGGCGAGTCTCCCGGCCTTCGGGCAGATGGATTTTTCCGGCGAATGGGCTCCGGTTCAGGACGAGGATAACACCGGCAATCCCTACGTGGGCGAGTGGATCGGGATTCCGATGAGCCAGGCCGGGCGCCTGAGAGTGGAAGCCTGGAACGCCTCCTACATGACGCTGCCGGAGTGGCAGTGCCGGCCTCACGGCGCCATGTATATCTCGCGCGGCCCGTCCCAGGTGCGGATCTGGAAGGAAGTGGACCCGGTGACGCGGCAGATCGCCGCGTGGCACGCCGAGTGGCTGCGGTCGATCGATAACCCGTATTACATGGACGCACGCCCGCGTCCCTCCTCGCTCGCCCAGCACACCTGGGGAGGTTTCTCGACCGCCGCCTATGAAGGCGACAAGCTCAAGATCACGACCACGCACCTCAAGGAGGATTACTACCGCCGCAATGGCGTCCCTTCGAGCGACATGGCCACGCTCACGCAATACTGGATCCGGCGCGGAGATTATCTGACCTGGGTCACCATTGCCTACGACCCCATCTACCTCACCGAGCCGATGATTCGAAGCTCGGAGTATCGCCTGGCTCTGAACCAGCAGATTCCGCCCTATCCGTGCACGGTCGTCGAGGAAATCGACCGCCCGGATGGCATTGTGCCGCACTATCTCCCCGGCGCCAACCCGTTTCTGGGCGAGTGGGCGGCCAAGTACGGGCTGCCGACCGAAGTGAGCCTGGGCGGCGCAGCGACGATGTACCCGGAGTCGGCCAGGAAGATTCAGGCGGCGAAGAATGCGGCGAAGAAATAACATCGTGATGTTCGCGGTCGCGGCTCTTCTCGCAATGGCCGGGCTGGCCCGTGCGCAGCAAATCGAGATCGTGCCGGTTCGCGGAAACATCTACCTGCTCGCGGGCGCGGGCGGCAACATCACGCTGTCGGTGGGTCCGGACGGCGTGCTGCTGGTGGACGCAGGTCTGGCGCAGGCGAGCGACAGGGTGATCGCGGCGATCCGGCAGTTCAGCCAGACGCTCGTCAGTAAGGGCGTGGCGAATACCGTCACGCCGCCGCCCAAGCCCATCCGTTTCATCATCAACACTCACGTGCATGCGGATCACACGGGCGGCAACGAGGCCATCGGCAAGGCGGGCGCGACCATCACCGGCGGCAACGTCACGGGGGATTTCGGAGATGCGACCGAGGGTGCCGCCATCATCGCGCATGAGAACGTTCTCAAGAGAATGAGCGCGCCGCCGCCCGCCGGCCAGTCTCCCACGCCGTTTAAAGCGCTGCCGACCGACACCTTCTTCAAGAGCATGATGAAGCTCAGCCACTTCTTCAACGGCGAGGCGGTGGAGATCATTCACCAGCCGGCCGCGCACACCGACGGAGACAGCCTGGTCTACTTCCGCGGCTCCGATGTCATCAGCGCCGGCGATATCTTCGTGAACACCGGGTACCCGTTCATCGACATCGATCGCGGCGGCAACGTGCAAGGCGTGATCGACGGGCTGAACCGCGTTCTCGATATGGCCATCGCCGAGTTCCGCACCGAGGGCGGAACGCTGGTGATCCCCGGTCATGGACGCATCTGCGACTCCGCCGACGTCGCCTACTATCGCGACATGGTCACCATCGTCCGCGACCGTGTGGAAGACAAGATCAAGAAGGGCATGACGCTCGCGCAGGTCAAAGACTCGAAGCTCACGGCGGACTGGGATCCGCGGTATGGTTCGCCCGACAGATTCATCGAGGGAGTGTATCGGAGCCTTGCGCCGAAGAGATAGCTACGCGATCATGGCTGCGGCGTTGCTCACGCCGGCGATCATCCACGCACAAGCGCCGCCGCCGGTCGATCTCACCGGCTACTGGGTGTCGATCATCGTCGACGAGTGGCGCTTCCGCGTTTCTCCGCAGAAGGGAGACATCCCGTATCTGCCGCTCAATACCGAGGCGCGCAAGATCGCCATGGCCTGGGACCCGGATAAGGACGACGCCGACGGCAAGTCATGCAAGGCCTACGGGGCCGTCGGAGTGATGCAACGGCCGGGACGCTTGCACATCACCTGGGAGAACGCCAACACGCTCCGTGTCGATGCCGACGCCGGCGCTCAGACCCGCCTTCTGCATTTCGGACCGCCGCCGGCGCAGCGCGGGGAGCCGTCCTGGCAGGGATACTCGACGGCCCAGTGGGAGGTGATCACGGGCCGGGGACGGAACCAACCGCCGCCCAAGACGGGCACTCTGAAGGTGGTGACGACCAACATGCTCCCCGGATACTTGCGCAAGAACGGAGTTCCTTACAGCGGCAACGCGATCCTGACCGAGTACTTCAACCGGCTCACTGGAGCGAACGATGAGGCGTACCTCACCGTGACGGCCATGCTTGATGATCCGGCATATCTGACGCAGCCGTTCGTCAGAACGTATCAGTTCAAGCAGCTTCCCGACGCCATCGGCTGGGCTCCCACGGCCTGCCTGACGAGATAAGATGATAGGACCAACTATGGATCACTTCAGGTGTTGCCCATCGCGGCGAAATTTTCTCTCTGGACTCGCGGCCCTCGGCGCCGGGGCGCTCATCGAGGGCGGGCAATCCGCCGCACAGACCGGCGGCAATCCGCGCCGGATCGATGTCCATCACCATTTCACGCCGCCGGCCTATCTGGAATTCACGAAAACGTATAATCAAGGCCCGCAAATTGGCAGAGGCAACAACAACAAACAGGGCGGGAAACAAGGCTTCCCGGCCGGGCTGGGCAGCGCCTACACCGGTTGGACGCTCGCCGAGGATCTCGAAGACATGGACAAGAGCGGCACCGCCACCGCGCTGCTGTCCATCACGACACCCGGTTTCTGGTTCGGCAAGGTGGACGAGATCCGCAAGGTGATGCGCGAGTGCAACGAGTACGCGGCCAGGCTGCGCTCGGATCATCCGGGCCGCTTCGGCAGCTTCGCCTCGATCTACCCGCGCGACACCGAGGGCAGTCTCCGCGAGATCGAATACGCGATGGACAAGCTGAAGGCGGACGGCATCGGGCTGTACTCCAACTATCAGGACATCTGGCTGGGAGATGCATCGCTCGACCCGGTCTATGCGGAATTGAACCGGCGGAAAGCGGTGGTCTACGTTCACCCGATCGAAGCCAAGTGCTGCTTCAACATCGTCAAGGACGTGCCGGACACGGTGATCGAGTACGGAGCCGACACCACCCGCACGATCGCGAGCCTGATCCTGAGCGGATCCACCACCCGTTTCCCCGATATTCAATGGATCTTTTCCCACGCCGGCGGCATGATGCCGTTTGTGATCGAGCGCTTTCTCTCCGGATCGATCACGGAAGTCGTGCCCGGCATCCCGACCAAAGGGCAGGGCGCCAACCCGCCGAGGAATGTGCCGAAAGGCGTGCTGTACGAGCTTCGCAAGATGTACTACGACACCGCGCAGGCAACCAACCCGGTGGCCATGAGCGCGCTGCGGACCGTGGTGCCGGTTTCGCAGATCGTCTATGGGACCGACTATTGGTACCGTTCCGCCGCGGAAACGTCCAAGGGACTTGTCACCAACAAGGTGTTCAACGCCGAGGAAATGAAGGCGATCAATCGCGGCAACGCGGAGCGGATTCTGCCGCGTTATCGCACGTAGTCACTTCTTGGTGGACCCGCTCGCCTCTCGCGGTTCAGGGCACGCAGTCGAACGGGAACGTCGGCACGCCGCTGCATCGGCCCGGGCGGTAGAAGGTCAACAGCCGCCCGCACACGATGATCGCGAACCAGAACAACAGCGACGCGCCCCCGATAAACTTACCCAGAAGCGGAGCGTCGGCTCCGGCTTCGAGAACTTTGATTTTCCGGAAGACGACCGTGTAGAACAGCAGCACATTCAATCCGGCCAGCGTCATGAACAGCATCTTGAAATGAAAGGAAGGGTTGTAGATGTACTGGTCCGGCTCGGTCATCAGGAACATCGAGCCGGTGAGCATGTTGAGGACGTAGCCTGAGATTCCCCACGGAATCAGGCGGTGCAGCGCGATGATCGGGATGCGCTTGGCCAGACCCAGCAGGCGCAGGTCGAAGGCTCCGATGCACCCGATGAGCATCGAAAGCCCCAGAAAGTGCAGCGACTCGGCCGCCGGCCAGCCCCACTTGGTGCGCATGATGTGGGCGACAGGTTTGGCGCTCGCCAGAGTGTGGACCAGCCAGGGTTGAAAGGCTTCCATGGGCTTCTCGTCGTTAGTGTACTCCACGTGGCGCGCGCTTTAGCGTGCCGCGTCGGCACTCTTGCCGACGCCTGGCGTCTAGGGACGCGCAGCATCTAAGTGTCGAGACGAGTCTCGACACGGCACGCAAAGTGCGTGCGCTACAGTCAGAGCGAGGTCAGGTGGCGATAGGTGTAGGCGAGAAGACGCCCCGCGATGATGGCTCCAGCCCAACAGGCGAGGGACGCGCGCGCGAGAAACCTGCCGTCGCCCGGCGGCGCGGCATCGGGGAACACGCGGCGCCCGATCGAGCGTACCATCGCCATGGCGATCGCGATGAACGTGAGCTTCGTGTAGAAGACCGGGTTGGTGAGGGCCTTGGTGGGGTAGCCGATCAGGAGCAGCACGCCGGAGATGGCGTTCAGCCAGAAGCCGAACCACATGATCGGGAAGAAGCGCTTCATCTCCATCAGCGGCACGCCGGGAGCGATGCCCAGAATCCGGAGATTGACCGCGGTGTTAGCCCCTGCGACGATCCCCATCCCGATCGTGTGAAGCGAGAGGATGGTGGGGAAGGACCATACCGTGACGGCTTCCCGGACCCACACGCTCAACGCAGTGGTCTCAACCCAATTGAAGTAATCGTGAAGCAGGGCCGGGTCGCCGTGGTACACGAGGATCATTGCCATTTACCGCGGCTGCGTGATCGAGTCGATCAGATACGGCTCCCCGCGCTTGACCACTTCGATCCCGCGCCGGATCGCCGCCGCCAGATCCTTCGGATCGGAGATCGGCCCCTCCGCGCGCACGCCCATGCCTTGCGCGAGCTTGGCGTAGTCGATATTCGGATCGTCGATCTTGGTGCCGATGCCGACGCGGTCGATACCGCGCTGGCGCTGGTTCGCCAGGCGCTGGAGCCCCATGACCTCCTGATGATAGGCGCGATTGTTGTGCATGATGCTCAGCAGCGGCACGCGATGATGCGCCGCGGTCCACAACACTCCGTTGGCCACCATCAGGTCGCCGTCGGTTTGAATGGCGACGCTGAGCCGTCCGTGCTTCTTGTTGGCGATGGCCGCGCCGACCGCGGACGGCGCCATGTAGCCGACGCCCTCTCCGCCCGCGCCGCCGATGTACTGGTAGTGTTTGTCGAAGTTCCACAGCCGGAGCGGCCACTCCCGGATCCAGAAAGTGTCCGACACCAGCGACCAATCCTCGTTCCGGAGCTGTGCCCACAACTCGGCCGACAGGCGGGCGGTGCTGATGGGGCTCGCGTCCCAGCCGTAGGAGGCTTCCTCGCGCGTCCTCGCCAGCGCTTGCCGGCCGGCCTCGGCGAGTTTCGCGCCGCGGGCCTCGAACGCACGCTTGCGATCCGGCGTGATCAACTTCTTGCAGGCCTCGATCAGCGCCGGAAGCGTCGCTTCCGCGTCGGCGGCGATCGACAGATCCGCTTCGGTGTATCGCTGGAAATTCTGGTAATTGCTCTTGGTGTAGAGATCGGCGGCGGTGATGCTGATCACCTTCGGATTGCCGCGCTGCTTCGCCTGCCGGAGCGTGGTGAAGAAATCGCTGCTTTCCAGGCCCAGGATCACGTCCGCGTTCAACCCGGCCGGCACGCCGGTCGGCTTTCCGCCGGCGCCGGCACGGAGGCCCTGATAGAGCGGATGCCGAGTGGGGAAGTTCATGCGCCGGTGCTGGTCGATCACGCCCGCTTGCAGCGTTTCTGCCAGCTCCACCAACAGCTTCACGCCGGCGGGCGTTCGCGCGGCGCGGCTGGCGACGATGACCGGATTTTCGGCCGCCACCAGCAGCTTGGCCGCCTCGGCCACCGCTCCTGAATCGCCCGCCGGAGGCGTGCTCATCGACAGTTTCGGGATACGCAGATTCAGGCCCGCTGGCACCGCCTGATCCTGCATTTCGGTGTCGGCCACGATGACCACGGGCATCATCGGCGGCGTCATCGCGATCTTGTAAGCGCGCACCGCTGACTCGGCGAAATGAGGCAGCGACACCGGCGTATCGTCCCATTTCGTGATATCGCGGACCATCGCCGCCGCGTCCTGCACGCTGTGGACCCAGCCCACCTCGCCGGGGCGGCGCGTGGCGTCCAGCGTGTTGCCGAGCATGATGTAGACCGGGACGTGATCGCAAAACGCGTCGTAGATCGCCATGGCGGCGTGCTGGCATCCCACCGTGCCGTGCGCGCACACCATGACCGGCTTGCCCTCGATCTTGGCGTAGCCGTTCGCCATCGCCACCGAGGACTCTTCATGGCAGCAGGTGATGTACTCCGGGTCCTGGTTGCCGCCGTAGTTGATGACCGATTCGTGAAATCCCGCGAAGCTCGATCCCGGCATCGCGAACACATACTCGAAGCCGAGCGACTTGACCACGTCGACCATGAAGTCCGATCCTGGACGGTCGATGGTGCGGGCTTCGGTCGCGGGCGCCGCTACCGCTTCAGCGGCATTGGCTGGGGCCGCCGCACGAACTTGTTGGGCCGCCGAAATGGCGGGCTTGGCGACCATCGCGGCCGCGCCGGCCGCCGCACCCCTCAGGAATCCGCGCCGCCCAGATTTTTTGGAAATGGCCACAGGGTTCACCTCGCTAGGGGGCATTGTACTCGCAGGGAAGTGCCATGTCAATTTTGGATGGCCTGCGCGAGGATATTTGTGTTCGTTTGCGCCCGGACACTAGCGGACGGACTCCGCCGCTCGCTGCCGGTGCAGTTCAGCCAGCAAATTCTCCGCCAGCTTCTTCACCCGTGCGACGCTGTCTTCCTTGATGCGCTCGTAGCCGCGAATCTGATCCGGCAGCGCCGCGATTTCAAGCGCCTTGGGCAGACTCTCTACGGTGAGACCATCCGTCACCCGCTCGATCAGCCCGCGATACCAGCCGATCAATTCCCGTTCCTGCCGCCTGTGCGCGCTGTGGCCGAACAGGTCGAGCGCGCTTCCACGGAGGAACTTCATCTTCGTCAGCGCGCGCAACGGCGTGCGGAACCACGCGCCGAGTTTCAATTTCTTCGAGACGCCGAAGCGCCGCAGCAGCGGAGGGTGCAGGTTGTAGGAGATCGATTCCACTTGCTCCCACGTCTGGCGCACCTGATCTTCGAACTCGGGTTTGGTCAGCAGCCGGGCCACTTCGTACTCGTCTTTGTACGCCATCAACTTGTATAAGTGGCGGGCGACTGTGTCGGCGAGGGCCGGCGCGCTGCGGCTCACCCGAGCGACAAAATCGAAATACTGCTTGGCGTAGGCTGCGTTCTGGTATGCGGTCAGCTCCGCGATCCGGTCGAGCGGTTTCGAGGCGGCCTCGGCCTTGGGCGCCAGGAACTCCTCCACCCCGTTGGCGTCGTGATAATACTTGCGGCCCCACTCGAACACCTGGAGGTTCCTGTCGACCTCGACTCCGTTCAGCCGGATCGCCTGCTCGATCGAGGCGAGCGACAGAGGAATCAAGCCGCCCTGATACGCCACGCCGAGCAGGAACAGGTTGACCGCGAGGTGGCTGCCGAATAAACCCTCGGCCAAACGGCTGGCATCGACCACGATATTGCGGCCGCGGCGCGTCAGCGCGTCGATCCGCTCGAGCATCGCGTCCGGCCCGGTGATCGGTATGCGGCTGCGGATCACATCGATGGTCGGCGTAAGGTTCGTATTCAGAACGGCGACCGTGCGGTCCGGCGAGGCGAGCTTCAGATGTTCGGGCTGGGCGACGCCCAGCAGGTCGAACCCGAGAATCAGGTCGGCGTTCCCGATATTGGTTTTCGGCGGAGCCTCCACAGGACGGCGGCTGAGCAACAGATGCGAGACCACCGCGCCGCCCTTCTGCGCCGATCCGGTTTGATCGAGCGAGGCGACGTAGAGTCCGTCGCTCCAGGCCGCCGCGGCCAGCAGCGCGTTGATGGTGACCACGCCGGTGCCGCCGATCCCCGGCATGACGATGCGATAGCCCTCGCCGATCGCGGCCACCTGGCGGGGCGCCGGCACTTCCGCCGCGGGCAATTGCGGCAAAGGCTTGCGGCGCAGGCCCGTTCCCTCGCGGATGTTGACAGTCACGAAGCTGGGGCAGTCACCCAGGGCGCACGTGTAATCCTTGTTGCACGAGGACTGGTGAATCCGCATTTTCTGCCCGAGCTCGGTCGCGACCGGCGCGAGGCTCATGCAATTGGACTGCTTCACGCAGTCGCCGCAGCCTTCGCAGACTTCCTCGTGGATCATCAGGCGCAGCGTTGGCTCGGCGTACGTGCCGCGGGAGCGCTTGCGGCGCTTTTCGGCGGCGCACTCCTGATCGTAGATGATCGCCGTGACGCCGGGCATTTTGGCCAGCTCCTCGTGCGCGCGAGCGAGCTCGGAGCGATCGCGGACCTCGGCGCTCGCGGCCAGATCGGCATCGCGATAGAGTTCCAGTTGCTCAGTGAGGACGATGATCTTGCGCACGCCCTCGGCTTCGAGTTTCTTCGTCAACCGCGGAATCGGCAGCGCGCCCACGGCCTCCTGGCCGCCGGTCATCGCGACGTGGCCGTTATAGAGGATCTTGTATGTGATGTTGAGGCCGCTCGCCGCCAGCGCCTGAACGGCCAGCGAGCCCGAGTGGAAAAACGTCCCGTCGCCGATGTTCTGGAAGATGTGCCGGTGTTCCACGAACGGAGCCATCCCGATCCACGGCGCTCCCTCCCCGCCCATCTGCGTGATGAAGGAGACCGGGCGTTTGGCATCGTCGATCTGAATCGCCATGGTGTGGCAGCCAATGCCGCCGGCCGCGACGTGGCCCTCCGGCACAAGCGTGGAGCGATTGTGGGGGCACCCCGAACAGAAGTTCGCGGGACGCCTGGGCGCGGTCTCGCGCGGGCGCGCCAGAACGTCGTCGATCAGGCGCAATCGCGCGGTCACGCGCTCGGTTGGGCGTCGCGTGGAAAGCACCGCTCCGACCGCCTTGGCGATGCGGTCGGGATCCAGCTCGCCGGCTGCCGAAAGCAGCGGCGCGCCCGCCTCATCCTGTTTGCCGAGAATCGCGGGACGCGAAGGGAGCGCATACAGCGCGTCGCGGAGGTGCAGTTCGAGGAAGCTGCGCTTCTCCTCGATCACCAGAATCGTATCGAGCCCTTCGGCGAATTCGCGGGCGAACGCGCCGTCGAGCGGAAACGTCATGCCGAACTTGGCCACGCGGATGCCCAACTCGTCGAAGTCGCTCTCGCCGATGCCGAAGTCGCGCAGAGCCTGCATCAGATCGTAGTAGGACTTTCCCGCGCTCGCCAGTCCCAGCCACCCGTTACGGGCACCATGCCACCGATTCACGCGGTTCAGCCGCGCGAACTCGATCGCCACCTGCAACCGCCGCGTGTTCGCTTCCTGTTCCAGCCACATCGTGTAGGGCGGAATCAGACGCGAGTCGACTTTCTTCTGGTAGCCCTGGGGCAGGCGGATCTCCGGCTGAGCGGGATCGACCACCACCGTGCCCCCGCCGTCGCAGACATCGGTGACCAGCTTCAACCCCACCCACGCGCCCGAAAAGCGCGACAGCGCGATGGCGAGCAGGCCGTAGTCGAGAATCTCCTGCGTGTTGCCTGGATACAGAAACGGGATGCCGAGGTTGTAGAGGCTGAAATCGCTCTGGTGAGGGATCGTCGAACTCTTGCAATTGTGGTCGTCGCCGGCCAGCACCAGCGCGGCGCAGTTCGCGCCGGTTCCCGCGAGATTGGCGTGGCGGAGAGCGTCGCCGCAACGGTCGACGCCGGGACCCTTGCCATACCAGATGCCCACCACGCCGTCGACGCTGGCTTTCCCGACCGTCTCGAGGATCTGCGTTCCGAAGACCGAGGTCGCCGCGAGGTCTTCGTTCAAGCCGGGGTGAAAGTGAATCCGGTGCTCGTCGAGGAGTCTCTTCGACCGCGCAAGCTGGAGGTCGTAGCCGCCGAGCGGCGAACCCTCGTAGCCGGAGATGAACGCACCGGTGTTGAGACCCGCACGGCGGTCTAGACGCATCTGGTCGACTGGCAGCCGTACCAGAGCTTGAATCCCGGTGAGGTAGACGCTGCCGCGCTCGACCGTATACTTGTCGGAGAGGCGCATGAACGGCCCTGCAACGTTGTATCGTAACACAGGCTGCTGAGGGCCTTTCGTTCAGCGAATCGAAGAATGCGTGTTCATCGGTGTTCATCGGCGGCCAATATTCTTGTGCCGCCCTACACCATGCCTCTCAGAATTTATTAGCCGCCGATCAACGCTGATGAACACGGATTTTGGGACGGAACCGCAAGATTCAACGTTCTCGCCGCGCCTCAAGGACGGCCTCCGAGAGGGAGCCACGGATGGTTGACAGTGCCCGCCTGACTTCATCCAGGCCGACGTCATCGCGGGCTGCTTCCGCCCACGCTTCAGGCGATGCGAGTAACGGGTGAGCGTCGGCGATCGTCACTGTGACCTGCTGTCGCTCTGCAAGCGGCAACGGCTCCAGAGGGTGCAGGACGCCCTTTTCATAGACCGCCTGGACCGTCTTCTCCATCCGTTGAGTGTAACCAAACTCCGCGCCTACGCGCCGATCTGGACCGGGATGCCGTCGGGATCGCGGAACGACACGGCGTTCTTCTCCCGCACGATGCTGGCGGCGATTCCCAGACTCTTCAGCTTGCTCACGGCAGCGGCGGGATCAAATCCGGTTGCGCCCACGCGGAAATATTCTCCGCCCGACGCCGGTCCCAGCACCAATTCCGATGGTCCTACGCGGAATGTCCCTTTCCTCCGCTGTTCGGACTCCGGGCCCAAAAGCTGCCGGTAGTAGTCGGCGGATGGTTCGAGTTTCGCCGGCGCCAAGGTGAGCTGCGTGATGCGCGTCACCTGAAAGGCGGGAGTCCACTTGCCGCCGCCGGGAGGCTCCACTGGTTTGCCACCGACGCCCGCTCCCGGCCCCCTCGACGCATTCGCGGGCCGGCTGAACTGGATCAAGTGGCCGGCCGGGTCCTTGGTCCAAAGGTTGTTGCCGGGGGGATCGGTGCGATCGACTTGCAGGTTCAATCCGGCGAGCTTCTGTTTCATGGCGTCCCTGTTGAACCCTTCCACCCCGAAACAGTAGTGATCGATCCCCGGTTTTTCACCCGGCTCCGACGGAGAGATCGCGAGCTGGCTCTGGCCCAATTTTACGAACCATAATTCTCCGCGCCGCGTGCCCGCGCTTGCAAATGCGTTCTCGGCGCGCCCCACCTCCGCTCCGAACAGTTTCCCGTAGAACTCGCCCGCGCGGCGCACGTCCGGCGCGCGGATGTTCACGTGATCGAGGCCAACCACCGGCAGCATGGCCTCCCAGCCGCGCGCTGTCCCGGCCGCGCTCAGCAGCATCGTGCCAGCGATCATCTCCCGCCGCGTTACGTGTTTCATGCTGCGGTCCTCCGCGTTGTATCGTAACACATGATGCCTCTGACGCCCGGAACTCGCCTGGGTCCGTACGAGATCCTCGCGCCCATCGGCGCGGGCGGCATGGGCGAAGTGTACAAGGCCCGCGACACGCGCCTAGACCGCATCGTGGCGATCAAGGTATCACACGAGAAATTCTCCGAGCGCTTCGAGCGTGAAGCGCGGGCTGTAGCCGCGTTGAACCATCCTCACATCTGCACGCTCTACGACGTCGGCCCGAACTATTTGGTGATGGAATACATCGAGGGTGCGCCGCTAAAGGGGCCGCTATCAACCGAGGAGGCCCTGCGGCTGGCCTTGCAGATTGCGGAAGCCCTCGAAGCCGCCCACACCAAAGGCGTCGTTCATCGCGATCTGAAGCCGGGCAGTATTCTGGTCGCGAAGTCGGGCGTCAAGCTCTTGGATTTCGGGCTGGCGAAGAAAATCGGTGTCCAGCCGGCTGGCGAGGAGACTGTCACCCAGACGCATGCCGGAACGGTCCTCGGCACGACCGCCTACATGTCGCCCGAGCAGGCGCAGGGCGCGGCCGTCGATACACGTTCGGACATCTTCTCGTTCGGCTCGGTGCTCTATGAAATGCTGAGTGGGCAGAGGGCCTTCCGCGGGGATACGATGCTTTCCACACTTGCGTCGATCCTGCGCGGCGAGCCCGTTTCGTTGCGGACTGCGCCGGAAATTCAAAGCATCGTCGCGCGCTGCCTGCGCAAGCAGCCGGAGGATCGTTTTCAGTCCGCCGCGGATCTGAAAGCGGCGCTGGAACAAGCGGCGCGAGCCGGTGCGCAGGCCGAACGGGTTCCCTCGATTGCCGTGTTGCCTTTCGCCAACCTGAGCGCGGACAAAGAGAACGAATACTTCAGCGACGGCCTGGCCGAGGAGATTCTGAACGCCCTCACGCAACTGCCGGGGCTGCGCGTGATCGCGCGCGCCTCGGCGTTCGCCTTCCGGGGGCGCGAGAACGCGATCAGTGAGATCGGCGAAAGGCTCCAGGTCACCAGCGTGTTGCACGGCAGCGTACGGAGGGCGGGGAATCGCGTTCGCGTCAGCGTCCAGCTCATCAATGTGAGCGATGAATCCCAGCTCTGGTCGGAACGCTACGACCGGGAGATGCGCGATGTCTTCGACATCCAGGATGAGATCGCGCAGGCGATCGTCGAAAAGCTGAAGGTGAAGCTCGGGACCAAGGCAGGACAGCCCCTGGTGAAGCGCTATACGGACAATCTGGAAGCCCACACCTTATATCTGAGGGGCAATTTCCACTTGTACCGGCTCACGCCAGCGGATATGGAACAAGGCCGGGAATGTCTGGAAAGGGCCGTGGCTCTGGAGCCGGGCTACGCTCCGGCCTGGGTGCAGTTGGCGGATTATCACATTGCGAACAGCTTCTTCGGCCGGGAGTCGCCGCTTCAGGAATGGCCTAAAGCGCTGGCTGCGGCCCGGCAAGCTGTGGAAGCGGACCCGGAACTCGCGGAGGCTCACGCTGTCCTCGGTTGGGTCGGAGCGCTTAGCGAATTCCGGTGGGACGAAGCGCTGCGCCGCTCTGACACTGCCCTGAAACTGAACCCGGCCTCCGCGCGAAGCCATTTCTGGCGGGCGTGCATTTGGAACGCCCTTGGGCGGCCCGAAGAATCTCTCGCCGCGGTGGCGACTGTGGCGCTGGGCGATACGGAACGAGCCTTCGCGTGGACGGACAAAGCCGTCCAGGAACGCGACCCCAATCTCCAGGGCTTGATCCGTGCACCCTACTTTCAGCCGCTTCGGTCCGATCCCCGCTACCGGGACATCCTGCAGCGGATGAATCTGAAATCGTCCTAGCCGGACCACCAGAAGATTTGGTCGCCGAGCTCCCGCCGCCAATTTCCCCAATGAATCCAACCACCTCCCTCCGGCCCGGTATCCCCATCCTGCCCCGCCTGCTACCCTCAGGCTTGGGTTCGTTTTGTTGTGGCGCAGGGCCATGCCCTGCGCCGGACCCCCCGTCCGGCTACCGCGGAGCCAGCATTCCCAGCCGCATTTTGATGGGTTCGTTTTCAACAGGGGGTTAATAGTTAAAGGCTTGTCTTTACTTGAGGTTGCCACAAAAAAGCTTGGGTTCGTTTTGTTATTTTTTGTTCGCCGCGCTTCGTTGCGTTGTATCGTATCTTAAGATGCTGAGGAACCCTCGTTCCGCTTTGGCTGTCGGCGCGCTCTTGCTCGCGGGATGCGCGCGGCCGGGCGCGGCGCCGTCCCGGATGCCGGTGAAAATCGCGGTCGGAGGTCAGGCAGAGCTGATCTATCTGCCGGCGACGCTGGCGCAAGAGCTGGGCTCTTACAACGAAGAAGGCCTCGACGTCACGCTGCTCGATTTTCCCGGCGGAGCGAAATCGCTCGAGGCGCTGCTCGGCGGCAGCGCCGACGTTGTGTGCGGATTCTACGACCACACCGTACAAATGGCCGCGCAGGGCCGCGAGCTGCGCGCTTTTGTGGCGATGATGCGCTATCCGGGATTGGTGGCGGTGGCGGCGACGCCGGGGATCGGCCGCATCGAGGACCTCAAGGGCAGGACCGTCGGTGTGTCGGCGCCCGGCTCGTCCACGCACATGTTCCTGAACTACCTTCTGATCCGGCATGGGCTCAAGCCGGAAGACGTCAGCACGGCGTCGATCGGGATGGCCGCAACCGCGGTGGGCGCGATGACGCACGGCAAGGTGGACGCGGCGATCCTGACCGACCCGACCGTCCAGATCGTGCGCAAGCGGCAGCCCTCGGCGCGCATCCTAGCCGACACTCGCACGGCCGTCGGGGTCCGCGACATCTACGGGGTCGACACCTACCCTTCGGCCGTTTTCTATTCGACCGCGTCGTGGATCGCGGCGCATCCGGAGCAAGCGCGGCGGCTGGCGCGCGCGCTGACCCGCACGCTCGACTGGATGCGGACGCATTCGCCCGAGCAGATTCGCGCGCGGATGCCGGAGCAGTTTCGCACCGAGGACGAGCCGACGGATCTGGAATCGTTGCGCACCTACCAGGCGATGCTTTCGCCCGACGGCAGGCTGACGCTCGAGTCGGTCGAGATCGTGCGAAAAGTCCTGAGTCTGTCGCTCGAGAGCGTCCGCACGGCGAACATCGACCTGGCGAAGACTTATACGAACGAGTTCATCGGCCGATAGAATAGGTGTGATGCATCGCCTCCTGCTTCACAACGACGACATTCGCGAGGCGGGAGACCGTTTCCTCTCGCCGGGACAAGTGGGGCTGCTCAACGGCTGGGGTGTTTTCTCGACGCTGCATGTTTGCGAGGGCGTGCTGTTCGCCTGGGAACATCACTGGGCGCGGATGCGGCAGGACGCCGCCCGGATGAGCGTTCCGTTTCCGCCGGAGGCCGCGTGGCTGGAGGAGCGGCTGCATCGCCTGGTGGAGGCGAATCGGGCCTGGAACTCGACGCTGCGCGTGGTGGTGGTGCGGAACCGTGGCGGAACTTGGGAGGGCCCCGAGAACCCGCGCGAGTTCGACGTGATTGCGTTCACCGCGGACCTGAGTGCGTGGAACCCGGCGGTGAAGCTGGGCGTGGTGCCGAACGCGCGCCATGCAGCCGGCGAATTCGCCGGCACCAAATGCCTGGCCTGGGCTCAGAACCTGATCTGGTACGAGCGCGCGCATCAGCGGGGGCTCGATGAAGTGGTGCTGCTCAACGAACGCGGCGAAGTGTCGGAATGCACCTCCGCCAACGTATTTGTGGCCGAGGGAGGGCGAGCCTGGACGCCGCCGCTCGCCTCCGGCTGTCTGCCCGGCGTCACCCGGGCCCTGCTGCTCGATGAGATCCGGGTGGCGGGGATCGCGGTGAGCGAAAAAACGCTTGTGCCCGCGGATCTCGAAGCCGCCGACGAAGTGTTTATCACGTCCACCACGCGAGGGCTTTTGCCGGTGGTCTCGATCGAGGGGCTGAGCCTGCGGCGCGCGGGCGACGTGCGGCGGCGTCTCGATGAAGCGTTTAAGACATTTGTCAGATCTTATGTTTCGGCGCGACGCCGGCCGGTTGCGGCGATCTGAGCCGATTCGGCATAATGAAGCGAACGGTTTCCCCAGGGCCTCGCATGCAACTCTCTTGCCCCAGATGCGGCACGCGCGACGTACGGGTTTCGCATCGCAGAGGCCTCGGAGAGTTCGCACGGGCGCTGTTCGGAGTGTATCCCATGCGCTGCCGGCGGTGCCGCGAACGCTGGGAAACCAGTGTGTGGGCCTCCGGAGACTGGAAATACGCGCGCTGTCCGCGCTGCTATCGCCAGGAACTGACTACCTGGAGCGAACAGTATTATCGCCCTCCGCGGTGGACCTCGATCCTGTTGAGGTTCGGCGCCACTCCCTATCGCTGCGCCGCCTGCCGCTGCAATTTCGCCAGCTTCCGGCCCTGCAAAGAGCGGTATAGCTGGCGGGCTCAGAAACAAACCGAGCCGGTTGCCCCTCCACCGGCCAGCGAAGTCGAACCCTGACAAGCCCGTACCCCTTGCTACAATCAAGAGCGCTACGCCGGTAGCGGATCCGAGCGTCCGGTATGCCCAGGACCGAGCAGCAGCATCGTGAGGACATCGTCAAGGTCGGCCGCCTTGTGTTCGAAAAAGGCTGGATCGCCGCCAACGACGGAAATGTCACCATCCGCATCGCGGACGGCCGCATCCTGGCCACGCCCACGGGCGTCTGCAAGGGAACGATGCGCGAGGACGATTTGATTCTGTGCGACCTCGATGGAAACAAGCTCTGCGGCGAGCGCGAGCGCACGTCCGAGATGGACATGCACCTCGCCATCTACAGGATGCGCCCGGACGTTCACGGCATCGTGCATGCGCATCCGCCCGTCGCCACCGGGTTCGCCGTGGCCGGCCGCGCGCTCAATCTGGGTCTGTTGCCGGAGGTGATCCTTGGGCTCGGTTCGGTTCCTTTGGCCGAGTACGGCGTTCCGGGCACTCCTGCTCTCGCCGAAGGCATGCTGCCTTACATCCCCAATTACGATGCGATATTGATGGCCAACCACGGCATGGTCGGCTACGGAGCGGATGTCTTCCAGGCGTATTCGCGCGTGGAGACGGTGGAACATTTCGCGCGCATCACACTGGTGGCGGAGCTTCTCGGCGGCCCGAAGGTTCTGCCGCGGGCGGAGATCCAGAAGCTGTTCGACGCGCGTGCGCGCTACGGGATTCAGTCGCGCAACCGCTTCGAGCCGGGCTGTCCCATGGCCGCCGAGGATCTGCCCGAACCCGGCGAAAAGATCCAGACCACGCGCGAGCAGATCCTGGCGGTCATCGACGAGGCGCTAAAGGTCCGCGGAGTGTTCTGAAATCACCCGCCGGCATGGCTGCGATCGGCGTGGGCAACCAGGTCCGCCTCTTTGCGGGGATGGCGGCGCGTGCGAAAGAAGAACAGGTAGCTGGCTAACACTCCGCCTACGACCAGTTTGGTCGTTTCCAGTCCCGCGTAAACCTGGTTCAAGGCCCAGACCCGGGCTTGCGCGCCGAACGCCGCGCTGCCGGGCGGAAAGTCGGTGGCGCGGCCGCGATAGGCGAGCTCGGGCGATATCGCGAAATGCTGGAACAGCACCAGGGCCAGCATCAGGCCGCACAGCACCAGCGGCAGGATGCGCCTCTGGGTGGCCAGGAACAGGAAGGCGGCCAGCACGACCGCAAGCGGGATCTCCACATCTTCCCACAGCGAGAAATACAGGCGGGTCTGTTCCGCCGCCAGGTGGCTGAGCAGAAGCCGGGCCTGGTCCGCGCCCAGCGCCTGGACGATTTTCCCCGCCGGTTCGATGGGCCCGTTGAGGACCAGGTTGGGAGAACGATTGTTCTCGATGGCGACCGCGCTCATAAACAGGCTGCAGCCGATCCAGATCCCCAGCAGGAAAGTCGCGACTCGCCGCGTGTGCACTTGCTTACCAGTGTGGCACAGCCGGCCAGCCGCGAGCGGTGAGCGGGCGGGCCTCGGCCCGCTCTTGACGCCAATCTGTGATACCGTGATCCTCGGAAGGGAGGAGTTGAAAATGAACCGCCGAGAATTCTTCAACCAAAGCGTTTGGCTTGCCGCCAGCGCCGTCATGGCCCCGGGTGTTGGTCCTCGCCTCTTCGCGCAAGCCAAGGGCACGCCCGTGCGCCGGCCCGATCGCTACGACGATTCGCTCATCTTCGAGCGAAAGGCGTTCAAGTGGCCCAATGGCAAGACGCTGGCGATCTGGATCGTTCCCAACGTGGAAGTTTGGGATTTCGGCTCCGGGTCCGGTGTGGCCAATTCTCCTCAAGCCGGTAATGTCGTTCCGGACGTGATTAATTACGCCTGGCGAGATTACGGCATCCGGGTGGGGCTATGGCGGATCGCGGACGCACTGGACTCGCTCGGGATGCGAGCCACCGTGGCTCTGAATTCCGGAGTGTGCCAGGCCTTCCCCCGGGCCATCGGGCAAATGAAGAAGCTCGGATGGGAGCTCATGGGGCACGGGATCACGAACAGCAAGACTCTCGCCAATCTCTCTCTGGAGGAGGAAAGACAGACCATCCGGGAGGTGCTCCGCACCATCGAGCAAGCTGCGGGCGAGAAGCCGCTCGGATGGCTGGGGCCCGGCCTGACGGAAACTTTCAACACGCCCGATCTGCTGGCCGAGGAGGGGGTCCAATACGTCGGGGATTGGAATAACGACGATCAGCCCTATGCCATGAAGGTGAAAAAAGGGCGGCTGTTCTCGATCCCCTATTGCATGGACATCAACGACGTGAGTATCCTGAACCGCCATGCCTATACCGGACCGCAATATATGCAGGCGCTGATGGACCAGTTTGAGACGTTGTACGCCGAAAGCGAGAGAACGGCGAAGGTTCTGGGAATTCCGCTGCACCCTTTCCTGGCGGGACAGCCGCTGTACACCCGGTATCTCCAGCAAGCCCTGGCGCAAATGAAGACCCGCGAGCGGGTCTGGTTCGCGACCGGGAGCGAAATCATCAAAGCGTACGAGCAGGTCCACGTCTAAAAGGCCGGAAGCGTCGACACCCAAGCTTCGGCGGCCGTTCGGTGCCGTCAGCAACCTGAACAGCACGAGGTGTTGCAGTGTTTCCAGGGGCACATGATGCCATGGAGATTACTCTAATCATCCCCGACGAACTCTCGCGTCAATTCAGAGCTGCTTGAATCCTTGTTGGAGGAATATCAGCGAGGAAAGAGGGAATAGGCGGGATCCCCACGGTCCCAGCCTTGCGGTTCCGGAGGGGGAACGTGCTGCGTTTCTGGAGCCCCCGCCGGGATCGAACCGGCGACCTGCTGATTACGAATCGCCTCCAGCAATTGGGCAGCCTTGCCAACGATTGCTCTTCGATGCGCAAAACTTGAATGAAATCGGGCATTCGGTTGAATCAGCGGTTTCACGGTTACTAAGGAACGCCCACCGCGTTGAAGCGGAGTCTCTACAAAAGTCTCTACAAGCCGGTGAACGCTGGGTCTTTCTGCGCCGCCGATATTTCAACCGGCCCGAACCGGGCCCTTCCGACAGGAAAATGAACACTCAATCACCCGCAACCGATGGCGGAATTGGAATCCGAAGGGTAC
This sequence comes from Bryobacteraceae bacterium, assembly GCA_041486445.1. Classification (GTDB taxonomy): domain Bacteria; phylum Acidobacteriota; class Terriglobia; order Bryobacterales; family Bryobacteraceae; genus Palsa-187. The sequence goes on along the minus strand of JBGPLI010000019.1, from coordinate 19,890 downwards.
ACATCTCCCGGGGATCCGCCAAGACCGAACCTACAAAACCATCAAAACCCAGTTCTGTAGGGTTTGTAGGTACCACTTCGGGCGAATCGCGCAAGATTGAGACGGCCTGCATATAGGGTTCTGTCACGCCTTGAAAATTCCACCGGTGGAATTTTGCGCAGAATTAGCTTGGGTTCGGTCTGCTCGGGCGGCATGTCGTCATCCGCGGCCGGCGTCACATCCACCACCGCAGCGCCATCACCAGGACCAGGAGCTAGCACCCCAACGCTTGCAGAATCTGAAAGTACAATGAAAGTAGCTGAAGGCCAAGGATTCCTCCCGTCGTGAGACAGCCAGGAATCCACAGCATCTTGCTGGGAGGCACTTGATGATCAGTATTGCTCGAATCTCTTGCTCGGCTATCCTGCCGAGAACATTCCTGCGGTTCCTAATCGTCCTAGTGGTGGCGCGCACCGGCTTTACGCCGTCCCACCGCCGTTCACCCTTCGGCACTGTGGGGCGTGACTGATGCCGCGATGGACGAAAGGGCAGTCCGGTAACCCGCGGGGGCGGCCGAGACGCGGTTACACGTTCACCGACGCCCTGCGGGCGAAGGGCACGCCCGAGGAACTCGCGGAGGTCGCATGGAAGGCCGCGCGCAAGGGCGAGCCATGGGCAATTCAGATGATTTTCAACCGGCTGGAACCGCAGCCCACGCAGTTGAAGCTGACGCATGAGGTAGACAATGGACAGCAACTCGACTACAGCAAGCTCACCGACGAAGAAATCAAGCAACTGGAAAGCCTGCTTGAACGAGCCACAACTCCAGTTGCGGAGATTGAAGGCGGAGAGGGCCCGCCGCCGTCTGCATGAATTCGTGGTGCAGGCTTGGCACGTTCTGGAGCCGGACACTCCGTTCATCGACGGCATTCACGTGCAGGCCATCTGCGAGCACCTGCAGGCCATCACCGAAGGCCGACTGCGGAATCTGATCGTCAACGTTCCACCCGGGCATGCCAAATCGCTGCTGACCGCTGTGTTTTGGCCGGCCTGGGCCTGGATCGATCATCCCGAATCCAGATGGCTGTTCAGCAGTTACCGCGAGCCCCTGGCGACGCGCGATAGCGTTAAGTGCCGGCGCTTGATCGAATCGCCATGGTACCGGGAGCGATGGGGCGACCGTTATCAACTGGCAGGAGACCAGAACCAGAAGAACCGGTTCGAAAACAGCGCGACCGGCTACAGGGTCGTGGTGCCGATGTCGTCGGGGACGGGCGAGCGGGGCGATTACGTGGTGGTGGATGACCCGCACTCGGTGGATCAGGCGGCGTCGGATGCGGAACGCCAAAGCGCCATCGAGTGGTGGAGTGGATCCATGAGCACGCGCCTGAACGACTTTGCCCAGGGGCACAAGATCGTCATTCAGCAGCGGGTCCACGAGGCCGACCTGACCGGGGATCTGCTCCAAAGAGGAGGCTACGAACTACTCTGTTTGCCGGCCGAGTTTGAGCCCGATCGCAGATGCTCGACCTGCCTGGGCTGGCAGGACCCACGAACCAGCTTGGGGGAGTTGCTGTGGCCGGAAAAGGTCACGCAGGCGGACCTGGACGGCCTGAAGACTACGCTGGGCAGCTATCGCTACGCGGGCCAGTACCAGCAGCGCCCGGCACCCGCGGGGGGCGGCATGCTTAAGAACCATTGGTGGAGGTATTGGCAGTCCCACGGCGCGAACCTGCCCCCGGTGCCGATCAAGATGCCGGACGGAACCATGGAGCAGCGCAAGGCCGTTGACCTGCCGACACAGTTTGATCAGCAGCTGCAGAGCTGGGACATGGCGTTCAAGGACACCAAGAAAGCCGATTACGTGGTGGGCCAGGTGCAGGCAGCCAAGGGCGCCGACCGGTATCTTCTGGATCAGGTCCGCGACCGCATGGACCTGCCGGGCCACCCTGCTGGCGGTGCGGCGTCTCAGCGCCCACTGGCCCAACGCGATGCTGAAGCTGGTGGAGGACAAAGCCAACGGCCCGGCGGTGGTTCAGTCCCTGCGGCACGAGATCGCCAGGTTCGTCGAGGTCAATCCGGAAGGCGGCAAGGTTTCACGTGCGGCTGCCGCCAGCCCGCAACTGGAGTCGGGAAATTGGTATCTTCCTCATCCGATGCTGGCGCCCTGGGTAGAGGAGTTCCTCGGGGAATGCGCGGCTTTCCAAACCCCGAGTCGGTCATGAGTTCCCGAAGCGCGGTGGGCGAGTCCAACTCATGCCAATTCGTCATAGGGTGGGGCGGAGGCCGCTCAGATGCTGATGACCGGACAGGGCGATTCGCGGATGATGGCGAGCGAATGAGTGCGCAGCCGTCCCAGAGCCTTTCGCACGTGGCCTCGCCCGACGATCAACACATCCGAATGTTGCTGCCGTGCAGTCTCAGCGAGCGTGGCGGGGATATTGCCGCCGCGAAGGAGCAGTTCGTTCCGAAAACCTGCTTGATCCATCAGGACCTCGAATTCCGACTGTGCGCGTCGAATGAAGTACCGCCGGAGTTCCACCTCGCCGCGATTGCGCGAGGTTTCGTTGAGCGCGGGAATCACATGCACTAACTTCACGGTCGCCTGATAGTGTCGTCCGAACCAGCCAGCCCACCGAATCAAAGCCACGGCTTCGCTATTGCAGTCCACGGCGCAAAGTATATTCTGACACTCCGGGGCGATTCGCGCTCGTTCGCTATGCGCGGATGTCCATACGGGACAAACAGCATCATGCAGAACCTTCCCAGTAACCGAACCGGTCAAGAATCGACGAAACGGTCCATAACCATGCGTCGGCATCATGATCAGGTCGATCTTGTGCTTGTGAGCATAATCGACAATCACCTGTGCGGGGTCGCCTTCCTCGATCACGCGGGTCAAGACCTGAGAAGGGAAACGCCGCGCCACGAAACCGTGCATCGCTTTCGCGGACCCTTCCCGAATTTCCTTTCGCAGAACCGCATAGAGGCGCCCGGGGTAAGTGATTTCCGGGAAAAGTGAGATACTCGCGGCGTGCAAGAGCGTCAATCTGGCTTTGAAGCGCTTGGTCACAGCAGCGACGGCGACCGCAGTCCTCGCGCACGGCCCGGAGAAATCGACTGGGAATAGGATGTGGTTCAAACGGGGCATCAAGGACTCCTTTCCGGTTCACCTTTCTCCGCGTCCCCTTGGGCCCGATGGCGCCAGATCTCCAACAAAGCCACTGTCGAAGCGAGAATCACGGGACCAAGCACGATCCCGGCAATTCCAAACGCGATCAGTCCGCCCAGGATCGAAAGGAGAACTCCCAGGGTGTGGATTCGCAATTCACTGGCGATCAGGATGGGATATAAGAAATTGTCGATGAGGCTGACCACGAGAGATCCCCAAACCGTCAGCACGATCGCCTTCACCCAACTACCTTGGATCAGGAGAAAGATCGCCGCTGGCCCCCAGACGAGAGACGTACCGACCACCGGAAGCATCGCGAACAGCGCCATCGCAATTCCGCAGAGAACTGGGGCGGGCAGATCGAGAACCCAGAACATGGCACCACCCAGGACACCCTGCACGAGCTTGACGACCAGGTTGCCGTAAAGCGTCGCGTAGATCGTATCCGACACCCGGCCGAACAACTGGTCTGTTTCAGCCTGGGAAAGAGGTACAAGCCGCCGCAAGTACTGAAGCAGACTCTTGTGGTCTCGAAGGAAATAAAACAGTGTGACCAGCATGATGACGATTTCGGTGACTAGCCGGATCGAGCCGCCGAGCACCGCGGACGCCTGGCTAGCGAGCGTTCCAGCGGCACGCGCCAGCTCCTGATTCACATCGAACCGCCCTGCAAGCCAGCCGGCGACTCTTGCAAAGAACGGATATCGCTCGGCCGTTTCCTGAATTCTCGCAGAGCTGAAATTCCGGCCAATCGCCCCCAAGCTGCCACCGGCTTCCTCGAGTGCCTTCTGCATAAGGAGAGTCCCGGGTGCAAGAAGAACGATCACGATCATAAGAAGGGAAAGCAGAGCTGCTGGATTTGGCCGGAACCAGCGCTCGAATCGATACTGTAACGGATACGCGACCACGGCCAATGCCAGCGCCCACGTGATCCCGGCCAGGAACGGTCTTGCCAAGAGCCAGCACAAGTAAAGAGCAATGCCGGTCAGCAACAAAAGCGCAGCGTCCCGGACTTGCCTTCCTGAATAGAGGCCCACACTCCTTTCCGGGGCTACTGGCAATTGGTTTTCCACTACTGGTGTCCTGGCAATTGGTCGGCCACCTTCAAGAGGTGCCGGCGGAAGCCGCCGACACTATAGCTCGAACCCTCCTCGGGAAGGTAGTTCATGTAGGCGCTCGCATTCGGGAGATGTCCAAGTTCGAGGGGGTTAGACCTGCGTCATTTAACGCACTCTGACCGCTGCCCGCACGCCATTCAGAAGACGCAGGCGTCGTCGTCCGGCCCTTTCGGCGTGGTATTCGGATTGCACCAGGAGGGCCTGGAGCAATAGAGTCTTCGGACCGATGTTCCTGGCTTTAGAGCTGGCCGGCCCAGGGAGGAGGGAATGCGATGGCTAGACTCGATGTGAGGGCTCTGGTGGCCCTGTTATGCTCCGAACTCCTCACTGTGAACCTGGTTGGATGCGGCGGCCATCGGGCGACCCTTCCGACAGTCGCGCCCGTGACGCCGGTCTTCCAGCCCTTGCAGGAGGAGCTCAAGAAATCCTACCTCACGCTGTTCGAGACCGCATCGAAACTCGAGTACAGCGAAAGCCAGATCGCCCAAATGAGGGGATTCCTCAAGCAGGCGCAGGATTACTGCGTCGGCCGTTTCGAGGAATCCTCCAAGGGATACCAGCGCAAGCTGGACGAAGCCCAAAAGGATCTCAAGAAATCCAAAGTGACCGATGAGGAGCGCCACAACCTGCATTGCACCATCCAGGACGTACGGGCGCTCAAGGGCCAGGCCGAGGTGATCTCCCGGCACGCCATTCCCGTGGCCTACGACAACAAGCAGGCCAAGCTCGATCTGATCCAGAAATGGCCGGCGCAGCAGAAAGAGATTCAGCAAAGCCTCGCCGACGGCGCCTACAAGAACCGCCGCTGGGCCGACGTCCAGGACATCGGCTTCCGTGAGATCGAGCGCAATCAGAAGGACGACATCAAGACCGGCCAGGACGCCATCCGCGAGATGAAGCTCAAGGGGCTGATGCCAAAGGAGGTCGAGGATCAGGCCGTGGTCGATTACGTGACCGGCATTGCGCGTAAATTGGCCGCCAACTCGGACCTCCAGGTTCCCTTGAGCGTGACTGTCCTGAACTCGAAAGAGATTAACGCCTTTGCACTGCCGGGCGGATTCGTATTCGTCGAGCGGGGCTTGCTCGAAGCCGCCGAGGATGAGTCGCAGCTCGCCGGCGTAATCGCGCACGAGATGTCCCACGTGGTGGCACGCCACGGGCACAAGCTGATGACCAAGGCGACCATTGCCGGGATCTTCTTCCAGGCCGCGCAGGTGGCCGCGATCGTGCTCACCGGGGGCGTCGGCGGCATCGGCACATACTATGCGCTGCAATACGGATTCTATGGACTCGGCCTCACGCTCAATCTCACTCTGCTGGGCGTCAGCCGCGACTTCGAGCAGCAGGCCGACCAGTTGGGAATCCAGTACGCCTGGAAGTCGGGCTACGATCCGAGCGGATTCATTCGCTTCTTCGACAAGCTCGCCACCAAGGAAGGCTACGTGAATGGTGCAAGCTGGTTCCGCTCGCACCCGCCCTTCTACCAACGCATGGTGGAGACCGAACGCGAGATTTCCTACTTGCCCAAGCCGCAGAATCCGGTGGTGGATACGCCCGCGTTCAAGGCTATGAAAGAGTCGCTTACCAAGGTCACCTCCAAAGCCGACGAGGAATCCAAACAGAAACCCAGCCTGATTGCGCCGGAGCAGGGGTGTCCGGCGGCCTCCAAGCTGGTTTACGAAGCCGATCAGCCCATCGAGACGATATGCTCCACTCCGCAAACCATTCCCGTTTCCGGCAAGGGGCGCGCCAGGTAGAACTATGTTGCCCTTTCGAAAAATCCTTTTCCCGGTGGACTACTCGACGCCATGCTGCGCGGTTGTTCCCTATGTCAGCGAAATGCTCCGGCGCTTTTCCGCTGAGCTAACCTTGGTGCACGCGTACGGACCGGAGGCTCTTGCCTACATCGAACTCCCGATGACCGACCCGGGCTTGCCGGAAGAGGCGAGAGCCCATGAGCAGCACCGGCTGCGCGAGTACGCCCTGGAGACGTTCCCCGGCCGGCACGTGGAGTCGATCGCAGAATTAGGGGAAGCCGGCGCCGTCATTGAAAGGGTGGTGCAACGCCAGGGAACGGACCTGGTGATGCTGCCCACCCATGGCCGGGGCCCGATCCGGCGGTTGCTGCTAGGGTCGGTCACGGCGAAGGTGCTTCACGATATCAGTGCGGCTGTGTGGACCGGTATCGGATCAGCTCTGACGGATCACGCGCCGCAAATTCCGTACAAGTCCATCCTGTGCGCGCTGGACAACAGCGAGGAAGCGGCGAGCGTTCTCAAAGCGGCCGCGACGTTTGCTTGCGCCTATCACGCTCAGCTGTGGCTGGTTCAAATTGTGGAGACGCCGCCCGCCGCGCTGGAGATCGATTTTAGTCGTTACAGCAAGGATCTCATCGACGCCGCTGATTTCAGGCTGCGGGAACTGAAGAGTGAGTTGGGGGTGGACGCGCCTCATGCGGTAGTGGAGGCGACGGTGGCCGACGGTATCCGCCAGGAGGCCGTCCGAAGAGCAGCCGATCTGATCGTCACAGGCCGCGGGCGCGCCCAGAGCGCCTTCAGTGCGTTGTGGTCGCGCCTCTACACCGTGGTGCGAGAGTCGCCTTGCCCGGTTCTGAGTATCTGAGGCGGCGTGTTCAAATCTCCGCGAGGTGCCGGCGGAAGATCAGACGCTTGACCACTTCCACCAGCGCGAGATATGTGACCGTCGCGCCGATCACATATCCGATGTAGGTTGCCGGGAGCGTTGTGAATCCGAGCAGCGGCGCCAGGGGCGTGTATGGAATCGCAAACGCGATCAGCGCCACCGCCGCCGTCGTGGCCGACAGCGCTGCGCTGGGCCGGCTACGCAGAGGATTCCCCATGGTTCGGATCACGAACAAAACCAGAGTCTGCGTCGCCAGCGATTCGACAAACCAGCCGGTGTGGAACTGCACTTCGCTCGCATGAAAGACCCGCAGCAGGACGAAAAACGTGAGGAAATCGTACAGCGAGCTGACCGGCCCGATGAAAATCATGAAATGGTGGATCAATGTGAAATTCCATCGATGCGGGCGCCGCAGGTACCCCGCGTCGACGTTGTCGGATGGAATGCTGATCTGCGCCAGATCGTAGAGCAGGTTGTTGAGCAGGATCTGGGTGGGAAGCATCGGCAGGAACGGGAGAAACAGCGATGCCACGGCCATGCTAAGCATGTTCCCGAAGTTCGAACTGGTCCCCATGAACAGGTACTTCATGACATTGGCGAAGGCCTTTCGCCCTTCGCGGATGCCCCTGTGCAGCACATGCAAACCGCGCTTGGTGAGAATGATGTCGGCCGCCTCGCGGGCCACGTCAACGGCGGTGGAGACCGAGATCCCCACATCGGCGGCCCGGAGCGAGGGCGCGTCGTTGATGCCGTCGCCGAGGAACCCGACCGTGTGGCCGCGCTGGCGGAGGGCCAGCAGGATTCGCGTCTTCTGCGCGGGCGAAACGCGCGCGAACACCGCTGCCTTTTCGACGACGTGTCCCAGCGCCAGGTCTGTCATCCCGTCGATGGCGCTCCCGATGACCGGCGGCTCGTCGGAGAGCCCGATTTGGGCGGAGATGTGACGAGCCACCAGTTCGCTATCGCCCGAGATGATCTTTACAGTCACGCCGTCGTGACGGAGCTCAGAGATAACGCGGGCTGCGTCGGGCAGGGCGGGATCGGAAAACGCGAGATAGCCCGCCAGGACCAACGAGTGCTCGTCTTTCGCTGTGAACCCTCCGGCTGCCTCCACGGATTTATGCGCCACGGCCAGCACGCGGAAACCTTGCGCCTCCAGCTCCTCGAAGATACGCCGCGACCGGGCGCGCCCTTCCTGATCGAATGCCGTTTCGCGTCCTTCGCTCTCCAAAGTCTGGCATAGATCGAGAATTCCCTCGGGCGAGCCCTTCGTAATCAAGCGCCGGTCCCCCGGTTTCTCCACGACGACCGAGAGCCGCCGGCGTTCGAAGTCGAAGGGAATTTCGTCGCATTTCTGGTAGTCCGCGGGCCCAATATCGCGGCTGAGAATCGCGGTATCGAGAGGACTGCGAATCCCGGTTTCGAAACGGCTGTTGAGACACGCCAACTCGAGAGGACGCTCCGCCGCGCCGCCCAGCGCATCCACGGACTTGGCGATGGACATAACCCCGGTGGTGAGCGTTCCGGTTTTGTCGCAACACAAAACATCGATGCTGCCCAGGTTCTGAATCGCCGCCAGACGCTTGACGATCATGTGCACACGGGCCATCCGGACAGCGCCGTTGGTGAGAGTGACGGAAGTAATGAGTGGCAGGAATTCGGGCGTGAGGCCCACCGCGAGCGCCACGGCAAACATCAACGACTGAAGCGGATCGCGATGGGCGGCGATGCTCATCACAAGAAGCAGGAGCACCAGGAACAGCACGGATCGCATGATGAACAGTCCGAAGTGCCGCAAATCCCGTTCGAAGGCCGTTTCCGGCGGATGCCGCGCAAGACGGGCCGCGATCCCGCCGAAAGTGGTCGCGGGCCCGGTCGCCGTCACCGTAGCGGTGGCTGTTCCGCTCACCACCGAGGTGCCGAGGAAAACCAGACATTCTTGCTCCGGGCCAGCGGCGTTCTTTTCCGCTGGAATCGATTCGCCGGTGAGAGCGGCCTGCTGAACGTAGAGATCCTTCGACGCGAGCAACCGCGCGTCGGCAGGAACCAGGTCTCCGGCGGAAAGCTGCACCACGTCGCCGGGCACAACCTCATGGCGTGGAATCTCCTGCCAGGCGCCGTCGCGGAGAACCGTGGCTTGCGAGGCTACCTGGCTGCGCAACCGCTCGGCGGCCACCTGGGAACGGTAGGTCTGCACGAAGTTGATGGCCACGCTGACCAGCACGATCGCCACCACGATGGTCGCGTCGGTCTGCTGTCCCAGCAGAATCGAGGCGAACGCCGCAATTAACAGAATCAGGACCAGCGGGTTCGTCAGGAAGCCCAAGAATTCCCGCACCGCAGACCAGCGGTGCGCCGGCACAGGCTCGTTGGGCCCGTATTGCGCCAGCCTGCTTCGAGCTTCAGGGCTCGTCAGTCCATTCAACGCGTGCTCTTGCATCGGATCGCAGCAACAGCCGTCGCCTATTTGCGCTGTATCTCACGAAGGTACCGCGCCAGGTTGTCAATGCGCACCCGTCCCAGATCGCGGTCCTGATCGACTTGAGAAAACACCGGCCCCCAGATGGGCATCTGCTGCGTTCCGTGCCCGCCCGCCGGCCTCTCCTCGCCTGAGATGATTTTTTCGATTCGCATCAAGGGGAACGTTCCGCCGTTGCGCGCCGCGATGCGCGTCAAGTCCGCGGGAGAAGTCTTGACGGAGCCCGCCACGGGACCGTCGCCCTTCCCACCCGTGCCGTGGCAGGACGCGCAATACGCTTTGTAGAGGGCTGGACCTTGAATAGAGGCGATCAGCCGATCTTCGGGGTGGTCCGGGCGCGGGTTTTGCGCCCACGCCCAAACCAGCAGTGCCGTGAGTGAAACCAAACCGCCAACGAATGTCCTGTTCATAGCGATCGTCCTCGCATGGGGTTTTGCAACTGGAGGGCCAAGCACGAAGCCGATTCCGCGATTGGCTCTCCGTCTGCTATCTCCCACATGTTCATTCCGGATTCGTTCCGTAACTAGAGGAGGGACAATGCGATTCAGAAGATGGCTCCTGCTCGGCTGCGCCATTACGCTCAGTTACGGCGTCAGCTCTGCGCAGATCTTCGCCACCGTGAGGGGGACGGTAATCGATCCCCAGGAGCGCGTGATCCCCAACGCCAAGGTCATCTTGAAATCCCAGGCTTCGTCCTGGAGCGCGGCTGCCACAACAGGCGAAACCGGCGAGTTCGTGATGACTGCGGTCCCCGCGGGGGCCTACACGGTCGAGATCGAACACGCCGATTTTCGCACCATGAAGGAATTCCTGAATGTGACGGTCGGCGCCGCGCCAAGCCTGATGTTCATGATGGAGCTGGGCGCCGTTTCGACCACGACAGAGGTCACGGCGCAGCTTGAAATCACAAATCCAGACGCCTCCAGCCCGCCGGTCACCGTGTCCCAGAGTGACATCCGGCATACGCCAGGCGCGGACCGCGGCAGCAGTCTGGCATACATCACGGATTTCGTTCCGGGCGCCTATGTGCTGCACGACCATTTGCATATGCGCGGCGGACACCAGATCGCCTGGGAAGTGGATGGCGTACCCGTCCCCAATACCAACATTTCGAGCAACGTCAGCCGCATTCTGGACCCCAAGGACATCGGCAGCGTGGAGATGGCCCGCGGCGGCTTTTCGGCCCAGTACGGCGACCGGACTTACGGGATGATCAACGTCATCCCGAGATCCGGGTTCGAGTTCGACAGGGAGGGCGAGTTGGTCCTGGGCTACGGCAGCTTCCACCAAACCAACGATCAGGTGACGTTGGGCGGGCATAGCGACAAGCTCGCCTACTACGTCAGCCTGACCGGGAACCGCACCGACCTGGGATTGGAGCCGCCCAGTAAACAAGTGATCCACAACGGCGGAAACGGATTTGGTGTGTTTACCTCGCTCAACTACAATCTGGCGGATCGGGACCAGCTTCGGCTGGCTGCCTCAGCGCGGCAGGATCGTTATCAGATCCCGAATATTCTTAGCGATGAGCTGGCCGGCATCCGCGACGCCGATCAGGAGCGTGATTCTTTCTGGAATTTCACCTGGGCGCATACGTTCGGCGCGGCTACGCTGCTGACGGTTTCACCCTTTTATCACTACAACCGCGGACAATATCTCGGCGGACCCGTCGATCCGGTGATCACTACCTCGGATCGCACGTCCCAATACGCAGGAGCGCAAACCGCACTCGCCATGGTGCGGGGCCAGCACAATCTTCACATTGGCACATACGACTTTTACCAAAACGATCACGCGAGGTTCGGGCTTAAATCGACAGAGAGGGGCCTTTCCCTGAACCAGGTTCAGCCGGCTACCGGCAGTGTTGTTGCCGTGTATGTGGACGATCAATACAAGCCCACGAGCTGGCTCACCCTGAATGGCGGAGTGCGAACGACACACTTCTCCGGCCAAGTCAACGAAAGCGCCACCAACCCGCGGATCGGAGCGTCGGTTCAGGTGCCGCGATTGAGGTGGATCCTGCGCGGCTACTACGGCCGGTACTATCAGGCGCCGCCGCTTTCGACCATTTCCGGTCCGCTTCTGGCGTTCGCGCTGACGAACCGGTTCACATTCCTGCCGCTGCGGGGCGAGCGTGATGAGCAGCGCGAATTCGGCCTGACGATTCCGATTCACAATTGGGTCCTGGATTTTGCCAATTTCCGGACCCACGCGAACAACTTCTTCGATCACAACGTGCTGGGTAATTCCGACATTTCGCTGCCGCTTACCATCCAATTCGTGCGTGTTCGAGGATGGGAAGCGACGGTTCGCTCGCCTCAAATCTGGAAGGCCATGCATTATCACCTGGCGTTTTCCAATCAGACCGTCCAAGGCAGGGGTTTAGTGACCGGCGGTCTCACCGGCTTCCAGCCCCCCGCGACAGACTACTTCTATGTGGATCACGATCAGCGAATCACGCTGACCGCCGGTGGAGACTTCGTGCTGCCCAGGCGGATGTGGGCGTCCGCCGACCTGCTGTACGGGTCCGGCTTTCTGGACGTCAACGGGCCGGCACACCTGCCCCAGCATGCGACGTTCGATTTCTCCTGCGGAAAGTCCATCGGAGAGCGATGGTCGGTTTCCTTAACCGGGCTCAACCTCGCCAATACACGGTACCTGCTGGGAAGAGATAGCGCCTTCGCCGGAACGCATTTCAACAATCCTCGCGAAATCCTGGCCCAGTTGCGCTACCGGTTTCACTTCTGATCCAACTCCGGTGTCGAGAAGAGTCTCGACACGGCACGCGAGAGCGCGTGCGCCACGTGTGGCGCGAACTTTAGTTTGCCGCGTCGGCACTCCTGCCGACGCTTGGCTGGCCGATTGGGTAATCCAGACTCGGAGACACTAGGGGCGATACGGATAGCCCTTCGCCAGAAGCCGGTCGAGTTGGACGTCCTGCCCGTAAATGTCTTCAAGAAACCGAACTTCGCCGCTCTTGAGCACTACCGCGGTAGCATAAACGATCAACACCGGAATCGGCGTATCGAGCGTGACCTGCAATGTCTTTGTGCCGTCCATGGCATCGCGAATGCGTTCCGGCGTCCATTCGGGTTTCTCGCGGAGAACCCAAGCCGCCAACTGCTCCGGTTTCTCGACACGAATGCAGCCATGGCTGAAGTCCCGGCGGTATTTCGAAAACAACGCGGTCGCGGGAGTGGCGTGCAAGTAGACGTCATGCTCGTTGGGGAACAGGAACTTTACGAGCCCCAGCGCGTTTTCCGGGCCCGGAATCTGACGGATTCGCAGCTCCCCGGAGCGAAGCTGCGCCAGCAGCGCATCGTCCACCAGACCATTCGTAACTACGGCATCCTGCGCGGTCACCACTTCGTATCCATTGTTGGCGAGGTAGGAACGGTCGCGGTCGAGTTTGGGAACCAGCTCTGCGCGCTGGATGCTGCGGGGCACATTCCAGTAGGGACGAAAGATCACGTACTTCATGTCCGCGGTGAACACGGGAGTCTGATGGTGGAACGCCTTCCCCACCACCACCTTCATTTCGAGCTCGGTCTCATAGGATGAATTGAGGGCGCGCAGCTCAAATTCGGGTATGTTCACGACCACGGGCGGCCGGGGGAAGCTGTACGGAACCCAGCGCCAGCGTTCCAGCGTCAACTGCAATTGACGGACGCGATGACCGATGGGTGTGTTGAGCTGAGCCAAAGTCGCCTTGCCCAACCGCCCGTCCGGTTCGAGGCCGTGACGCGCCTGGAAGTGCCTGACGGCATCGACCAACGCTCCTTCATAGGTGTTCGGGGCTACGGCCGCGTCCGCGGGCAGATCGCCCAGCCGGCGCAGCACCGCCGCAAGCTGGGCCGCGGCCGCATAGGAGGAGCCCGGATCGACCGGCTTTTTCGTGAGCGGCAGCAGGGCTGGTTGTTCCTCGCGCGCCAGGGCGATGTAGCGGCGTAGCGCCTCTTGCGTCCTGCGGTAGCCCGCGTAAGGAGGCTCGATTCCGTCCAGCTCTCTCCTCACATCCGTTGCCGTGACCAGGCTGCGGACGAAGCTGGCGAGATCGTCCCGGTACATCTCATCACGATCGGAACCCGCCTGGAACAATCCGGGGTTCACCTTGCCGAAATGCAGATCCGAGATGTAGCGCATCACGGAAACCGTCAGCGATAAGTCGAATTGGGCGCGATCGAGCGCCGTCAAACGGCCCGCCCACCGTGAGCCGTCGTAATCTTCGGAGTCCAGCCCCTTTGCGTCCGCGTCTTTGAGGATCTCTATGATCGCCGTGGCCTGCCTGGTTGCCCCGTCTTTGTCACTCCAGGCGAACGCATAGTTGGTGGGCTCGTAGAACCTCTGAACTCGCGTTTGGTAGTCCAAGAAATCCGGCCATCGAAGGGTCGGAAGGTTACCGGACGCGACCAGGCCGCACAACGCGGGCCGGCAGTCGCCGAAAGCGGCCTCCGGCGGGTTCACCACAAGCGACGCGCCAATCAACAGGAGCAGAAGCATATGTGACCCCGCGTCTCTAGGTGTATAGAGCATTCTGGCGTCCAATCGTTTATCGAGGAATTGGCTGCAAAAGTGCATCTTCCCCAGGTGTGAAAGTGCTTATCGGCATCGACGGCTCCCCAGGATCAATCGCGGCGCTCGTAGCAGCGAACCGCTTGTTAAGTCCCGCAGATCGTCATATGGATCTGCTAGGTGTAGCTCCCAGGCTTCGCCGCAAGAGCGCTCATAAGAATGGTTACGAGCGGCGCGCCTTGGGTGAAATCACGCATATGCTGGACCAGGCGCGGGGCAATCTCCCCGCCAACGCGGGAGAGATCAAGCTGCTGGCCGAGGTCGGTTCGCCGTCCGCGACCCTCGTCAGCCGGGCGCAAGATTATGACCTGACCGTCATCGGTCCCAAGGGGCGTGGTGCGACGGGAGAGGTGGGCCTCGGTCCGGTGGCGAGCCGCGTGGTGGAACATGCGCTGGCGCCCGTCCTGGTTGCCCGCCAGTTGCGGAGCGAAGATGGCCTGCGTGTGCTGGTCGCCGTGGACGGGTCCGCGGCCTCTCTGCACGCCCTTGAAACGCTGAATTCCGTGTTCGATCTACGTTCCGCCGAAGTCTGCCTGATGCACGTCGCCGAAACGCCGTGGATCGAATTAGGGCCGGAAGAAGACTGGGTTACCTATTCCGAGGAGGACAAGGAACGCAGCGAGGCGGGAGTGCTGGAAAAGGAGCTGGTTCGGGAGGGGGAAGTGGTTATCGAGCAAGCCCGGGATCTGCTGCGGCCGTATCGAGTTTCCGTATCCACGCGTCTCGACGAAGGGAATCCGGCCAACGAGATCCTGAGCGAAGCCGAACGCGGGCAATACGACCTGGTGGTGGTCGGCGCAACGGGCGCTCGCGACCTGAAACATCGCATGCTCGGGAGTGTGTCCTCGAAGATTGCCTGGGACGCTCCCTGCTCCGTGCTGATTGTGAGAGAACCGGAGTGAGCAGGGCCGTCCCCGTAGGCAGAGGAGCCGACGATGCACAACGTCGAAATCGCGCGTCGTCTGGAGGAGGTTGCGGATCTGCTCGAAGCTCAGCGGGCCAATCCCTTCCGGGTTCACGCCTATAGGCACGCCGCAGTGAGCGTTCGGCATCTGGCGAAGCCACTGGCTGAAATCTGGCGCGAGCAAGGTGAAGAAGGTCTGCGCGCGGTCACCGGAGCAGGCGAGCGGCTGGCGACAACTCTACGAACCTTGGTCACGACCGGGCGCCTGCCGATGCTGGAGCGATTGCGTGGCGCGGTGGATCCCGTGGCGGTGCTCGAATCGGTGCCGGGAATCGGCCGCGTGCTGGGTGAGCGGCTCTTTTACGATTTCGGAATCGGTTCTCTTGAAGATTTGGAGGCGGCGGCACATGACGGACGGCTGCACGACCTCGCCGGATTCGGCAGGAAAAAGCTCGCGGGGATCACCGATGCGCTGGCGGCGCGCTTGCGGCGCATCCCGGCGGAGCTTGTGTACCACGCCGCAGAGCCTTCCGTGGAGGAGTTGCTCGCTGTCGACCGGGAGTATCGGGAGAAAGCGGCGGCGGACGAGCTGCCGCTCATTGCGCCGCGGCGTTTCAATCCCCGTGGCGAGGCGTGGCTTCCAATCCTGCACACGCAGCGCGGCGACCGCCACTACACGGCGCTCTATTCCAACACCGCCCGCGCACATGAGTATCGCCGCACTCACGACTGGGTGGTCTTGTACTACGATGGCGGATTGGAAGAGCGTCAGTTCACCGTGATTACGGCGCAATGGGGCAATTTAGCCGGCAAGCGGATCGTTCGCGGGCGGGAGCACGAGTGCGAGGAATTCTCCGGCCGCGGCAAACAGGACTGTCCCCCCGTCTCGCGTGATCTGATCGTCGGCGTACCTCTTGGCACTTGACCTGCACTTGAAGGGGTGGGAGGGTAAGCATGAAGGCCATCCGTCCAACTACCGTCGGTCTGGTTTTCGCTGCGTTCCTGGCAATCTGGCACACGCTGTGGTCCCTTCTGGTTGCAGTCGGCGCGGCGCAGGCCGTCATTGACTTTATCTTCCGCCTTCACATGATCACACCGCCTTATAGGATCGCCCCGTTCGATCTGGGCACTGCCGCCGCTCTGGTATTGGTGACAGCCTGCATCGGATACATTGGGGGTTGGGCCGCCGGAGCGATTTGGAATTGGTTCATTCCGCGCGACGGGAAAGTCTAGTTGGTGAGACTGCGTGCCTGATCTGAAACGGGAAGAGGTCGAGCGCTATCTTCAGTCCGTGCTACGGGCGCGTGTGACAGTGTTGGGATTGACCGTCTTGGGAGACAATCGGAGCGCCACGGATATCAAGCGCTACGGATACGGCACCCCTGTCAAAGTTGACTATCAACTCGACGGCGCAGAGCCGCGGACTGCGGTGCTTCACACGATGAGTCCTGGTCCCTTCGGTCACGAGCAGATGCCGGATCGCGCTCAGCACTTCAAGCCTGGGAGTCCGCCACCCACCGGTTACGGGAGATCCCCGGCATCAGCCATGTCGCGGCGCAGCAGATCATTGCGGAAGTCGGACCCGAGGCTAGCGCCTTTCTGGCCCCCGAAAAACTGGCCTCTTGGGTAGGCGTCTGCCCCGGAACCCAGGAAAGCGCCGAGGTTTCTTACTCCAGCCGGTCGGCCAAAGGCAATCCGATGCTGCGCCGTTTGTTGACGCAATGTGCCTGGGCGGCGGTGAAGGTCAAAGGGAGTATTTTTGAGCAGAAGTTCCGGGTTCTCTTACCGCGCGACTGGGAGCCAAACCTGCCATCTGGGCCATAGCCCATCGGCTATTGCGTGTCATCTGGAAAGTGCTACACGGCAAGGTCGCTTATATCGAACGGGGCATCCTCGACGCGCAAGCTGTGGAACGTCGCCGCAAACGCTACGTCCGACAACTTCGCAAGCTCGGCTTCACCGTTACCCTCACACCCCTGGAGCCACAACTTGCAACCTAGTATTTTCGAGAGTGTGGACGTGAAGCCGGAGCCGGAAGAGGAATGGTAATGGCGCGACCCTTGTAAAGAAAGACCTTGACACATCATAGGGCCTAGGTTTATGATCCACGTGTGACTGTCAAGATCCCGAAAGAAGTCTTAAAGTTCTTTAAGGAGACCGGGTCTGTTGGCGGCAAGGCTCGCGCGGCGAAGCACTCGAAGAAGCAGTTGAGCGAATGGGGGAAACTCGGCGGCCGGCCGAAGGGCAGCGGGAAGAAAACAGCGGAGAAGAAAGGCGGCAAGTGATGGCGTTATACAAGCGCGGTGGCCAATGGTAGTTCTCTTTCGTATACGCCGGGAAGCGAATCCAGGAATCGGCCAAAACGAGCAAGAAGACCATCGCGGTCGAGGTGGAAAAAAAAGCGCAGAGCGGAACTGGAACGAGCGTACGCGGGGCTTCCGGCCGAGTGGAACGACCGGAAAATCCGCTCGGTTCGGGACGTGGTTACACCTTACGTCGAGCATTACGGCATCCATCACCGTCCGCAGTCGTTGCGCTTTGCGACCGGCAGACTTCAGCAGGTGAATCGGCTGTTGGGGGCGGTACTGATCTCCGACCTCACGGAGAATCGCATCAGGGCTTACATCAAGACACGACTTAGTGAACGGGTCAGCGGTCGCACAATCAACATGGAACTCGGGGAACTCAGTCGGGCAATCGGCCACCCGTGGTCGGATTTGTGGCCCAAGGTACGAAAACTGGAAGAGCGAAAGGACGTAGGTCGTGCGCTCTCCCTGGAGGAGCAGAGTAGACTTCTCGTTGCGCTTGAGAGCAGCGAGTCACCCTTATTGGGGCCAATCGTGCGCGTAGCCCTCCTGACAGGCATGAGGAGCGGGGAGATACTGTCCCTCTCTTGGGGGCAGGTAGACCTCCTGAGTCGTGTCCTGACCGTCGGGAGGGCAAAATCATCCTGCGGCACCGGGCGCGCAATTCCGATCAACGAGCAGTTGGCGGAAGTCTTCGCTTCTCACCGGGTTTGGTTTACCGCTCACTTCGGGGAGCCTCGACCAGAGTACTATCTCTTTCCATCAGGCGCTCCCTTCCCCCATTGACCCTTCCAGGCCAGTTCAGGAAGTTAAAAAAGCGTGGGGGACACTTCGGCGGAATTCGGGCCTGCGATGCAGGATGCATGACCTCCGGCATACAGTGGCCACGCGCATGGCCGAAGCAGGAGTTCCCGAGGGGACTATGCTGGCGCTGCTGGGACACATGAGCCGGGCCATGCTGGAGCGATATAGCCATATACGCATGGCAGCAAAGCGTACGGCGGTGGACAGCCTGAGGCTCGAAATCGGCCCAATTCCAGAAGTACTTGCTACAAAAGTCTCTACAGTGGAGAAAGCTACGGTAGTTCAGTGATGCCTAACCAACTGAAAGACATGGAGCCACCCGCCGGGATCGAACCGGCGACCTGCTGATTACGAATCAGCCGCTCTACCAGCTGAGCTAGGGTGGCCCGCTTCCGGCGATCTCTTCGAGCATATCACGGGATCGCACGGCGTCCTCGTCGGGCGCTACTGGAACATGAACAGAGGCGTAGCGGCGGCAGGAGCCTCGTCGGCAGGTGCCGCATCGCCCGACACGCCCACCGGCTGCTCCAGCAACTGGCGGCAATAGATGCCGCCGTCGCCGAGATAAATCTCGAACTCCGCCGGACGCGGCAGCGAGCCCTGGATCAGCGCCTCGCTGAGCGGATCCTCGATGTACTTCTGCAACGCGCGCCGCAGCGGACGGGCGCCGTAGCTGCGGTCGCCGCACGTCTTTTCGAGGATGTACTTGGCGGCGTCATCGAGCAGATGAATCTTGATCTGCTTGGCCACCAGGTTCTTGTTGATCAGCCCGGTGAGCAGCATGATGATCTTCAGCAGGTCCTCGTCGGTGAGCGAGGTGAACAGGATGGTCTCGTCCAGGCGGTTCAGGAACTCCGGATTGAAGGCCTTCTTCACCTCGGCCATCACCTGGTCCTCGACCTTGGAGGGAAGCCCCGCGCCGGTATGGGCGGAGAAGCCCATCGGGCTGCGCTTGTCGAGGAACCGCGCGCCCAGGTTGGAAGTCATGATGATGATCGTGTTCTTGAAGTCGACCGTGTTGCCCAGGCCGTCGGTCAACTGGCCGTCTTCAAACACCTGCAGCAGGATGTTGTAGACGTCCGGGTGCGCCTTTTCGATTTCGTCCAGCAGGATGATCGAGTAGGGGGCGCGCTTCACGCGCTCGGTGAGCTGGCCGCCCTCTTCATAACCGACGTAGCCGGGAGGCGAGCCGATCAGCTTCGACACCGAGTGTTTCTCCATGAACTCGGACATATCGACACGGATCAACGATTTTTCGCTGCCGAACAGAAACTCGGCCAGAGCGCGCGCGACTTCGGTCTTGCCCACGCCCGTCGGCCCCAGAAACAGGAACGAGCCGGCCGGGCGCTTGGGCGATTTCAACCCGGCGCGCGAACGGCGGATGGCCCGCGCCAGCGCGGAAATCGCCTTCTCCTGGCTGATCACGCGGCGATGCAGCTCCTCTTCGATGCGCAGCAGCTTGGCCACTTCCTCTTCGCGGATGGCCGTCATCGGCACACCGGTCCAGCGCGCCACTACTTCTTCAATGTCGTCCTTGGTGACGACGCCCGTGGAGGTGTCGTCGAGGTTGTACTTCTCGCGCAACTGGCGCAGGTTCTCGCGCTCCTTGCGCTCCTCGTCGGAATAGAAGCGCGCCTTCTCGAATTCGTGGTTGGCGATGGCGTTTTCCATCCGGTGCACGATGAACTTGATGCGCTTCTGGATGTCGGCCACCTCGCCCGGCAGAGTGGTCTGGCGCAGCTTCACGCGCGCGCCCGCCTCGTCGATCAGGTCGATCGCCTTGTCCGGCAGGAAACGGTCGGGGATGAATCGCGTGGACGTGTACACGGCGTTCTCGATGGATTCGTCGGTGTAGGCCACGGCGTGGAATTTTTCGTACCGCTCCTTGATGCCGAACAGGATCCGGATCGCGT
>JBGPLI010000018.1:0-42280 GCA_041486445.1 Bryobacteraceae bacterium | reverse complement strand
TGATGGGCTCGATCAAGGGCTTCGGCTCCTCGGGTCCGTATTCCGAGTTCAAGGCGTATGAGAACGTGGCGCAGGCGATGGGCGGCGCCATGAGCGTCACCGGCGTGCCTGAAGGCCCGCCGTTTGTCACCGGCGCGCAGATTGGCGACACAGGCACCGGCCTGCATTTGGCGATCGGGCTGCTTGCCGCGCTCCAGCACCGCCACCGCACCGGCGAAGGGCAATACGTCGAAGTGGCGATGATGGACGGCGTGATGAACCTCTGCCGGGTGAAATTTCGGGATCACCAGCGCCTGACGCGCCAGGAACTGACGGAGTTTTCGGTGCCGACCCAAGGACTGAAGGCCACGCCGCGCGCCGGCAACGATTCCGGCGGCGGCCAGCTCGGCAACGCCGTCAAGTGCAAGCCCGGCGGCCCCAACGACTATCTGTACGTGGTGGTGCAGGAAGCCGTATGGGATGCGCTCGCCAAACGGATCGGGCCCGATGTGGGCCATCCGGAGCTGGCGACCGATCCGCGTTTTCACAAGATCGCCGACCGCCGCAAGAATCAGAACGAGGTGTGGCGGCTGCTCGATCAGTTCGGGTCGAATTACACCAAGCGCGAGCTCATGGGCATCCTCAATGAGTTCGATGTGCCGTGCGGACCGATCCTGTCCACCGACGATCTGGCCAATGACGAGCACGTGCGCGGGCGCGAAATGTACGTCGAGCTCGATCATCCGCAGCGCGGCCCCTGGTACAACATCGGCATGCCGATCAAGCTCTCCGCATCGCCGGCCAAGATCAAGCGATCGCCCATGCTGGGCGAGCACACCGAGGAGATCCTCAGAGAAGTGCTGGGTATGAGCGACGCCGAGATTGAGGCCAAGAAACAGGCGGGCGCCTTCTCGCTGCCACCGAAGCCGGCCGGCGCGCGGGCGCAATGAAAATCGCGATCCCATGAAAATTGCAATCATTGGCCAGCAGGATTTCGGCAAGGCCGTCCTCGAAGCGTTTCTGGCGCGCGGCGACCAGGCCCCGGCTGTATTCTGCGCGCCCGAAAAAGAAGGTGCGCGTGCGGATGCGCTGCGCGCGGCGGCGCAGGAGAAGGGTCTCAAGGTTCACCAGTTCCGCTCGCTCCGGGACCCGGAGGCCACGCGGGCCATGCGGGAGGCCGGCGCCGACCTCGGCATCATGGCTTTCGTGACGCAGTTCGCGCCGCAGGAGTTCGTGAGCATACCGAAGCACGGGACCATTCAATATCACCCGTCCCTGCTGCCCAAGCACCGCGGCCCGAGCTCGATCAACTGGCCGATCATCCAGGGCGATACGGAAACCGGCCTGAGCATCTTCCGCCCCACCGACGGACTCGACGAAGGCGCTGTCATCCTGCAAAAGAAGACTCCCCTAAGTCCCGACGACACGCTGGGCAGCGTCTATTTCGACCGCCTGTTCCCGATGGGAGTGCAGGCGATGCTCGAGGCGGCGGACCTCGTGCTGGCCGGCAGGCACACCGAGACGGCGCAGGATGAATCCCAGGCGAGCTATGAGGGCTGGTGCCGATCCGCCGAAGCCGAGATCGACTGGACCAAGCCCATCGACCACGTCTACAACCTGATTCGGGGATGCAATCCGGCGCCGGGAGCGTGGACCACGCTCAACGGCAAAAAGCTGCAAATATTCGACGCGCGCAAGACTGTCTTCCGGCGTTTTGCCGACGTGCCCGGCAAGATCGGCGAAGTCACCGGCATCACGCCGCAGAGCTTCAAGGTCACGGCCCAGGGCGGCGCGATCGAGGTGCTGCGGGCCAGGCTCGATGACGGCAAGAAGGTGAGCGGCGGCGAGCTGGCGCAGGCGAGTGGGGTCGGGGCGGGGAGTCTGTTAGGCGGTTGAGGGTAGGGTGCCAGGGGAGGCCCAAAAGGGCGGCACCACGCGTGGGTTCTTTCGTGTCGGCCTATCGTTGCCATCCCTTGTGAAGATAGGCTGCAACCCTGTCGTAGTCAATTCTGGAACCTCGGTAGTGAGTCAGGCTCACCATTCCTGCGAACAATGCTCTTCCACGCTCCGTCGCGCAACACCGCAAGCCGATGTTCGAAAGCATCTGTACAAGATTCAGGGAGTCCGTGAAAGTTTTCCCATAATTCAACTGCTCTGCCAGGGCGGCGACAAGGCGGCCATCCCGTGAAAACGGATCGTCACTTGGTTCGAAAGATTCAGAAAGCCCGAGCCCGAGCACACGATAGACCGCGGGAAGTGCAGCGTCGAGCCCCGTTCGTACGTCTATCCACTGAAGACCAGCGAGTTCCAGGGGCGTCCGCTCCGGTGGCAGGTCGTCCAGTCTGATAGGGACGACGACCTTCCCGAGTTCAACGGCTCGGGTGACCTCGCGCCGACACCAAGCGGACGTTACGGAATGACCAGACATGAGGAACAGAAAGTAGTGCTATCTGATGATTGCTTCGAGGATCTCGGCGGGAAACGTCTGGCCACCCTCGAGCTTTTGCGAGTCCCACCAAACGTCGAGTTCTGCTTCCTTCAACTTATCCGCCAATCGTTCCGTCATTTCAAAGTCCGGTTGACGCGATGAGTGACTGATAAATACGCTACCTGGATTCATAGTTCAGCTGTCCTGTGCTGCTCTATGATAGTTTAACCGGCTGTGTGCAAGCGACGACCGTTTGTCTGACAATATCTCGGAGATTTCCCTCCTAGAAACTAAAACAACACTTCACCCCCGACGGCAAGCGCGCCGTAGTTTACCCACGGACCGTCCGTGGGTAGTCAGGCACATTGTGGTTGATTATTTCTTCGGCAAGTTGCCGACCTGAGTAACGCCAGCAATCACGATTGCTGCAAAGATACCCCAACCCATCCCGAACTTACGCCCCACGAAGGCCCCGATGAGCACTGGAACCGCAAGATCGGTCGCTGCCTCGAACTCTCGACCGTTTGGGCCCTGCGTGAGGGCGAGTGTCAGTGCACCACCGTAGAGTACCAGCAGAAACGCTATCAGGCCCCCGTAGAACACGAAACGGCTCCGATTGCGCTTGGTCATTCCACCGAACCTCGTAAGTGGCGAGCAGGCTGCAGGCTGAGGTTAGCCCCGCGCGCTCGCCGAACGCTCACCTGGTGGCGAGCGTTCAGGTTGTCACCCGCTCCAATGGTAGCCCGGTAACGTGTGACCTTCAATAGCTTTTTGACTGTGGCACCGGGGGGGCTGGACTCGAACCCGTCCGTGAAAGATCACCGCCGCGCGGGTGTACCATGGGAACCATGGGTAGTCTGCACAGCGCCACCACTGCCGACCAGTTGGCCGCGCAGCTTGAACACCCGAGCGCCAATTCGATTTGGGACCGTGCCCTTGAGGTCTTCGGCGACGAAGCCAAGGCCAGAAGCTGGATGGAAACTCCACGCGACATTTTTGGCGGGCGGTCTCCGCAAGATCTGGCCGCGACCGGCGATGCCGCCGAGCAACGCCGCGTTCTTGAAGTCCTCATTCGAATCGACTACGGCGTCTTCTCGTAACTCCCGCGATGAGGATCTACCGGATGCATCGCTCGGAGCGGGCGCCGGGCGACTGCACGGGCGCGATGTTGGCGGGAGGACGCTGGCATCCCAGCGGAACGCCGATGCTTTACACGGCTGAAAACCTTTCGTTGGCTTGCATCGAGATTCTGGTTTATCTCGACAAGGGACAACCCGATCACGCCGCATTCGAGCCGTACAGGAGATCATCCCGCGCTACTTGGGATGCGGCAGAATGATGGCGTACTCATCGCCTTCGATCTTGAAGTAAAACCGCCAACTCCGGTTTACGCGAGCCTGCCAGAGATCATCGGAGCCTTCCAACTTCTTCGCGCGGAGCGAGGGATGCCGCGAATTTGCCAGCAGGAACTCAAGCTGTTTGCCGAATGCTTTGCGGGCGTTCGCCGAGAGCGCCGCGTAGTCCTTGTCCGCTCTCTCCGTGAGGCGAACCCTCATCGGCGCTTCGTGAGTCTCCTGGCGCGAACTTCCAATGCCGCGATCGCATCCTTGGCGGACTTATAGGGGCCGTGGGTTCTGCCTTTCTTCAGGTCCTCGAAACCTTCCGCCAAATGGCGATCCAGCACGCTCTTTGGCGCAAACGTGATCTTGCCCTTCTCGACCTTGGCTTCCAGCAGATCCCCGACGCCCACGCCCGCCTGTTCGCGAATGGCGCGGGGAATCACGATCTGGTACTTGGTCTTTACGGTCACAAGCTGCATAGAGTCATTCTAACAGTTCAACTGTTGGACGGGCTAAGGCCGCGCGATTGGGGCGGGCACGCTCCCCAGTGGATGAGGCTTTCATGAAATGCGGTCGCCCTTGGGCGCCTGACCTGGCAGCAAGAAGGTCTTGATCAACTCACCTTCGCCGCAGACTATCATCGCGGAGAATCGTTTGTACCAAGGACCCTCCGGCACCTCGGGTTGGGTGTCTAGCCACTTCGCAAGCAGCTCAAGTTGAGATGAGGGGATTTTCCGGCTCTGGACGCGGTCGAGCAGATGTTGCAGCAAAGCGGGTGGAACATTTTGGCGGCGGACTTTCGGCACGGCCTCGTCAGATACCGTAGAAGCCGCGCATGAGACGCTCTTTGATCCGCGCTGCCTCCACCGGATTTGAAGCTGCCGCGAGCCGCTTCGCCAGCAACCCCAACTCTTCGGCGCTCAGCCGGTTTCCCTTGCTTTCCAGGACTGCAAGCTCCGCCGTCTCCAGGGCGACTTCTTCTCCGGTGGGTTTGCGGGACACCACACGACTGCCCGTGAGCGCTTGCCGCATGAACCAGTGATACACCGCCAGCGCGCTTTTGATGACCTCGGTCCGCTTTGAGCCAGTCAGCTCGGCCATCTGGTCGACAAGGGCGAGTTCAGTCGGCGTCAGGACGGGTTGAATCCTCGCCATACTCGGAGATCCTCATACTCCACTCTTATTCTACTCTTTTGTGTGACGAGCGTGTGAGCTATTTCCCGGCGCCTTCCCCGGCCCCGTCATTGAAATAGAAGTAGCCGACCTTGTTGTTGACCGAGCTGGCGTACCACATCCGCCCCTGCGAATCGAGGAAGAATTCCCGCATCGAGATTTCAGAGTGCGGGTAGGGATACTCGATCACCTCGCCGGTCCGGGGATCCAGGCGGTTCAGCGTGTCCTGCTCGTGCGAGGAGTACCAGATCATGTGGTTCCGGTCGATGCCGATCGCGTAGGGGCTCGGCGCGGGTCCGGGCAGTTGAAATTCCTTGATCTGTTCGGTCTTGGGATCGAGCCGGCCGATCTTGCCCCCGACGCGCTCGCTGAACCACACGATGCCGTCGGCATCCACTTGCAAGCGCTGCGGCTTGCCCTTGGTGGGCGGATAGAACTTGGACAGGACGCCCTCCTTGGTGACCCGGCCGATCGGGCCGTCGTCACGGAAGGAGGTGAACCATTGGTCGCCATTTTGTCCGGTCACGTTGCCGTAGGTCGCGGCGAGGTCGAAGTGCGTGAACTCCTTGGTCACAGGATCGAACATCGAGATGGCGGGACCGCCGCTGGTCCACACGCGTCCCTTCTCATCCACGCGAACCGTGTGGGTGCCGGTGCGCCTGCCGCCGGGCAGCGGTGAATTCTGGAATTCTTCGATCTGTTTGGTCTGCGGGTTCAGATGCCCGATCTTGCCCATCGCCGCTTCGGTGAACCAGACGGTGCCATCGGGAGCGGGAACCGCGGAGTGAATGCCAGCCGTCTTGTCGAAGGGCAGCGGGAATCGCGTCATCTCGGCCGTCTTGGCGTTCAGGCGCACCACCTGGTTGCCGCGCCCGTAGTAGGGAATCCAGAACATCCCGTCCTTATCCTCGACGGCGCTCCAGGGGCCCTGGCCCTTGTTGGGCGCGAAATCGTATTCCACGTAGGCGATGTTCATGGCGCGCGCGCTGAACGGACGCACCATCGACTTGTACTCCGGCATTTCCGCCGGCGATTGCGGCTTTGGCGAATTGGGTCCGAACAAGGTGGTGAGGAACGCCGCGTAGTCGTCCACCTTTTCGTCGGTCATGTTGCCGCCGCCCTCGCCGCCCATCACCACGTCGCGCATGTATTTCACGGAGTTGCGCCAGCCCTCTTCATTCCGCGTGGTCGAGGCCATGCGCTTCTGAAACGAATGGCAGGAGATCATACAGCCGGTGAAGAACGGGTCCTGATAGCGCTTGGTGAGGTCGTGAGTCTGGGTCTTGGGCAGGAGCTGTGTTCCCTGATAGGTGTTGAGGTCGCTCCAGCGCACCGTACCGGTTTGAAGCGCGAAATCGAACGTCGCGTTCTGGCTGTCCGTCAACTGGACGCCGGTGCGAGGATCGGCCTTGTAGCCGATCGACGTGATTTGCACCGAATACGTCGCTGCCGGCAGCCGGTCGATGTGATACCGGCCCTGGGCGTCCGACAGAACGCTCACCGTCATCTTGTTCCGCGCATTCTCGGCCACCACGAACGCTCCCATGAAGGGCTTGCCGTCGGGTCCTTTGACACTTCCCGCGATCGTCGCCGCGAATGCCGGCGACATCAGAGCAACAAAAACCACCAGCTTATCCACCAGACGCATGACTCCTCCTGATGCCTCCAGCAGTATACAACAACCGCCCTGTTTGACTTTGCCAGGGAACTGGCTCATCCTTGATGGGCGACTCATGAAAAGGAGGAGTTCATGAGAAATCTCACCCTGACTTTGGCCATTCTGGGCGTTTACTCGGGCGTGGCTTTTGGTGCGCGATGGACTGAGTCCAGCGCCGGACTGCCAGGCGCCGGCGCCCCGATCAGGACTCTGGTCATCGATCCCGCGACCGCATCCACGCTCTACGCGGAAACGTTCGACGGCAGTCTTTTCAAGAGCACGGATAGCACGGCGAGCTGGAGGGCGCTCAGCAACATCGCCGGAGTGAACGCTCTCGCTCTCGATCCAACCTCGGCGTCGACGCTCTATGCCGGCACCTCGCACGGTCTCCTCAAGAGCACAAACGAAGGAGTAAGTTGGGTCTCCACTGGGCTGTCCGAGACGCCGGTAGCAGCCTTGGCCGTCGATCCGGTCACGCCTTCCACCCTATACGCTGCCGGATTCGCTGCCGACTACGGCCCCCACATCTACAAAAGTGCCGATGGAGGCGCAAGCTGGAGAGCACTCAGCCTGAGCCCGGCCTTCATCGGTAGCATCACTCTGGATCCTGTAACTCCGTCCACGCTGTACGTCACTGGTACCGCGATCCTGAAGAGCACGGATGGAGGAGAGAGCTGGAACGTCATTAACACCGGTTTTGTAAGTCTTCTCGTGATTGATCCCACGACTCCATCCACGCTGTACGCCGTCCGCTACAACATTCTCGTCAAGAGCACGGATGGCGGCGCAAGCTGGACTGACACCGGGTTTGAAAGGCTTGTCATAGGGTTGACCATTGACCCAAAGAATTCCAACATCTTGTATGCGGCGACGAACGGATATGCGACGACGAACGGAGGCGGCCAGGCTATCTTCAAGAGCACCAATGGAGGGAGGAGCTGGAATACAGCGAACACGAGCATTCCCGCAGCCAGATCCCTTGTTCTCAACCCTTTGGACTCATCCACCATCTATACGACTAGCGGCAGTTACGGAACTAGCGGCGGCGTCTTCAAAAGCACGGATGGAGGGATGAACTGGAGCCAGGCCGACATTGGACTGCGCGCCATGGACATCCGAGTGCTGGTTGGCGATCCGGTCGACCCCGCTACTGTTTATGCCGGTGGGGATGCCGGCTTGTTCCGGAGCGTCGACAGCGGAGGAAGCTGGAGCCAGCGGGCCGCCTTCCAGGTTACCTGCTGCACTCTGCCCCCCGGGTTTCCCGCGCCTCCCCCCTTCTTTCCCCCCGTTGCGCCTGCCGGCCTGCGCTCGCTGGTGATCGACTATACGAACCCGAACATCCTGTACGCCCGGACGGCGAGAATCAACGGATGCGCTTTCACCGATATTCTCTTGTTCAAGAGCACGGATGGGGGAGCGACCTGGAGCGACAGCATCACCCCGGACAAGAGCGGTTGTGTTCTCGACGGCAACTTGATGGTGATGGCCCCCACCGATCCGAACACTCTTTATCTTGGAGAAGGCAACGAGGATGAAGGTTACGCCCTCCTTAAAAGCACGGATGGAGGCGCGAACTGGAACCGTACCGGCCTCGGTGAAGCCGTGAATGTGCTGGTGATCGATCCCACCAGCCCGGCGACGCTCTACGCGGGGACCGGAAACGGCGTGTTTCAGAGCACGGATGGCGGCGCCACCTGGAACATGACAGGGCTGGCGAAGACGAATGTGAATCTGCTGGCGAACGATCCCCTCCAACCCAACATCCTCTATGCGGGCGCTACAGGCGCCTTCCCGGCGAGTTTAGGCGTTCGAGGCCTGTTCAAGAGCACCGACAGGGGCGCGAGCTGGTCCCCGATCAACCATGGCCTCGAAGATGTTCTCAGCACCCGTGCGCCTGTCAGCGCGCTCGTCATGGATCCGGATCATTCGGGAGTGCTGTATGTGGGGACCTCAGGCTACGGCGTGTTCAAAAGCTCGGACGGCGGCGCCACCTGGGCACTTTTCAACGATGGCCTTACGCCTCTGGATGCGCGAGTTCTGGCGATCGCTCGCGGCGCCTCTCCAACCCTGTATGTAGGCACTGCGGGCGGCGTCTTCAAGATCGTCGACGACGGAAACTAGAGTCCACAATCAGCAGCCCTGCAAAGCCTGGCGGCGTTGCGGTATGATCTCCCTTGCGCCACCGGCGGAGAGCCGGGTATGCAAGGCGCCGGGAGTGCAAGATGACTCGATGGGTCAGGTTATGGTCGGCCTTTGTCGGCATGGTGATGATCGGCAACCTTCAGTACGCCTGGACGCTGTTTGCGCAGCCCATCGTGAAGGCGCACGCCGAACAGCACTGGCAGCTTTCCGATGTGCAGTGGGGCTTTGGCCTGTTCATCGCCGCAGGCACCTGGACCATGCCGTTCCTGGCCAGGTTCATCGACACCACCGGCCCCCGACCGTTGATGATCCTCTCGGGGCTGCTTTGCGCCGTCGGCTGGGGATCGCTGGGGCACGTCGGAAGCCTGACCTCGTTTTACTCCCTCTACTGCCTGGCGGGCATTGGCGTCGCGTGCGTGTACGCATGCGGAGTGGCGATGGCCGTGAAATGGTTTCCCGACCGGAGAGGGATCGCCTCGGGTATCATCACCGCTGGTTATGGAATGGGTGCGGCCGCCTTCAATCCGCTGTTTGACTACCTGATTCGCCGCATCGGCTATGCCGACACGTTCTTGTGGACGGGCATCTCGCACGGCGCACTGATTTTGCTGTCCGGCCTGGTGTTGGTGAACCCGCCGGCCGGTTACAAGGTCGCGGCGGCGGCGGTGAAGGCGAAGGTCCGGAGTCACGATCTCGACTTCACTTACTCGGAAATGCTGCGAACGCCGCAGTTCTATTTCCTGTTTTTCGCGATGCTGTCGATCGGGATCGGCGGGCTGATGGTCACCGCGCAACTCAAACCGGTGGCGACCAATTTCAACGTCGCCAACGCCGCCTTGACGGTTGCACTGGTCCTGACGCCGCTCGCCAACGGCTCCAGCCGCATCCTGTGGGGCTGGGTCTCGGATTATCTCGGCCGCGAGTGGACCATGTTCACCGCGTTCCTGCTCCAGGCCATCTTCCTGGTGGGCGCCACGACGCTGGGACGCGCCGGCGACGCTATGTTCGTGGTGTTGATGGTGCTGGTGTTCCTCACCTGGGGCGAGCTGTATGTGTTATTCCCCGCCGTGCTCGCCGATTTGTACGGCACCAAGAACTCGGCGCTCAATTACAGCTTCCTGTACAGCGCCAAGGGTTTCGCGTCGCTCCTGGGCGGCGGCCTCGCCGCGACTCTGTTCGAGAAGACCGGCACCTGGAACTCTGCGTTCTTCGGGAGCGCGGCGCTCGCTCTGCTCTCGGCCCTGATGGCGCTGTATGTGCGCAGGATGCCGCTACCGCAAAAAGTCCTGCGGCAAGCTCTTAGCGTGCAGCCGTCGGCGGGCTAAGCGCCTGCGTACGGCGTGAGCGAACCATTCCCGATCTTCGACGTGCTGGTGGCGGGCGGAGGCAACGCCGCTCTTTGCGCCGCGCTGAGCGCGAGAGAACT
The DNA here is from genome assembly GCA_041486445.1 of Bryobacteraceae bacterium. Classification (GTDB taxonomy): domain Bacteria; phylum Acidobacteriota; class Terriglobia; order Bryobacterales; family Bryobacteraceae; genus Palsa-187. Next base: position 32,135 of record JBGPLI010000018.1, on the reverse strand, counting down.
CGGGGCCACGGTGGTGATCCTCGAGAGCGCGCCGCGCGAATTCCGCGGCGGCAACAGCCGGCACACCCGGAATTTCCGCTGCATGACCGGCGCCTATCCGGAAGCGGAGTATTTCGAGGATCTGTGGCGGGTCACCAGCGGGCAGACTGACGAAGAGCTGGCGCGTCTGGCGATCCGCTCCTCCCCAGCCTCGAAAGACTGGATGGCCGCTCACGGCGTCCGGTTCCAGCCGTCGCTCGGCGGCACGCTGCATCTGGGCCGCACCAACTCGTTTTTTCTGGGCGGCGGCAAGGCCCTGATGAACACTTATTACGCGGCGGCGGAGCGAGAAGGCATCCGCGTGATCTACAACGCTGAGGTCCTCGGTCTGAAGATTGTGGATGGCGTATTCGAGAGCGCGACCGTCTCGATCGACGGCCAGCCGGCCGAGGTTCGCGCGAAGGTATTGGTCGCCGCCTCCGGCGGATTCGAGTCGAATCTCGACTGGCTGAAGGAAGCCTGGGGGGACGCCGCCGACAATTTCCTGATTCGCGGCACGCCCTACAACAAGGGGAAGGTTCTGAAGCTGCTGCTCGAATATGGCGCCGCCTCCGTCGGCGATCCTGCGCAGTGCCACGCTGTCGCGATCGATGCGCGAGCCCCGAAGTTCGACGGCGGCATCGTCACCCGCCTCGATTGCCTGCCGCTCGGGATCGTCGTCAACAAAAACGGCGAGCGCTTCTATGACGAAGGCGAGGACCTCTGGCCCAAGCGATACGCCATCTGGGGGCGGCTGGTGGCGCAGCAGCCGGATCAGATCGCCTGGTCGATCATCGACGCCAAGGTGCGGGGAAAATTCATGCCCTCGGTGTTTCCGGCCATCCGCGGCGACACCATCGCCGAGCTCGCCGCCGCTCTGGGATTGCCTTCCGAAAAGTTGCAATCGACCGTCGATCGATTCAACCAGTCGGTCGCGCCGGGCAGTTTCGATCACACGCGTTTGGACGATTGCCGGACCATCGGCTTGACGCCCGAGAAAACGCACTGGGCGCAGGCGATCGATACGCCCCCGTTTCTCGGATATCCGCTGCGTCCGGGGATTACGTTCACCTACCTGGGCGTCAAGGTGAACCAACGCGCGGAGGTGATGCTCAAAGACGGACGCCCGGCGCCCAATATTTTCGCGGCGGGAGAAATCATGGCCGGCAACATTTTGGGCAAGGGATATCTCGCCGGAATCGGTATGACCATCGGAACCGTGTTCGGGCGAATCGCCGGAGCGGAGGCTGCCCGTGCCGCCAAATGAGCTGATCCGCGAGGGCGATCGCATCCTCACCATCTGCAACGCCTGCCGCTACTGCGAGGGCTACTGCGCCGTGTTCCCTGCGGTCGAGCGGCGGCTGAGTTTCGGCGAGGCCGATCTCCACTACCTCTCCAACCTCTGCCACAACTGCGCTGAATGTTATTACGCATGCCAGTACGCGCCGCCTCACGAGTTCGCTGTAAATGTTCCGAAGACGCTGGCCGAAATTCGCGCGCGTTCCTATCAGCAATACGCCTGGCCCGGATTCCCATTCCGGAGGAACGGGCTCGCCGTATCCCTGGTGCTTGCGTTGTGTCTGATCGCTGCCGTGTTCGCTGCGGCGAGATTGGGCGGAGCCGGTGGAGCGGACTTTTATTGCGTGATTTCGCATGAGGTGATGGCTGGCGGATTCGGCGCGTTGTCGCTTGCCGTGTTGCTGGCCCTGGCGGTGGGCTTCGTGCGGTGCTGGAGCGAGTCGGGTCCGCTTGCTGACGCGCGCGGTTCAGAGTTGAAGCAGGCCATCACGGACGTTCTCACCCTCCGCTATCTCGATGGCGGTGGCGTGGGATGCACGTACCCCGGCGAGCGGCAATCGCAGGCGCGCCGCTGGTTCCATCACTTCACGTTTTACGGATTCCTGCTGTGCTTCGCGTCCACCTCGGTGGCGGCGATTTATCACTACGGCTTCAACTGGCGGGCGCCCTACGGTTACCTCAGTCTGCCGGTCGCGCTCGGCACGCTGGGCGGGGTCGGATTGCTGATCGGCCCGGCCGGCCTGTATTGGCTGAAGCAGCGCCGCGACCCCGCCACCGGCGACGGCCGGCAATACGGAATGGACGTCGCATTCCTCGCGCTCCTGTTCCTCACCAGCCTGACGGGGCTGCTTCTGTTGTCGCTGCGAGAGACCTCGGCCATGACTCCGCTGCTGGTGGTGCATCTGGCGATCGTCGCGGCGCTGTTCCTGACGCTGCCGTACGGAAAATTCGTGCACGGCCTCTACCGTTTCGCCGCACTGGTCCGGTATGCGCTGGAGGGTGCCAAGTAAAGCCGCCAGGACCCACTCGCTGTCGCTCGTGGTTCAGTGTCGGCACCGAACCGCGAACGCCAGTGAGCGGGTGTCGAGTTACGCACCCGTCTTGACTAGATCCAGAAACGCCTGCGCCGCGTGGCTCAGCGCGCGATGCGCCGCATATACGAGGCGGATTTTGCGCTCCAGGTTGATCTCCTTCACCCTCACTTCGCGCAGGTTGCCGTGGCGAACCTCCTCTTCGACGCCCATGCGCGGCAGAAACGCGACGCCTTCGTTCCGCTCGACCATCTTGCGGATGGCCTCGAGCGTCGGCATTTCAAATTCGCGGTTGAGCGGAACCTTGTGCCGGGCGAACTCGCGCACCACCGCGTCGCGATACGGGGAATCGATGTTGTGGGCGATGAACGTCTCCCCGCCGAGCTCGGCGATGGACACGTCGGCGCGCGAGGCGAGGCTGTGCGAAGGCGAGACGATGAACGCCAGGTGATCGGTGTAGATGACGGTCGAAGCCAGGCGGTCGTCGGCGGGGTCGTAGGTGAGGATGCCGAGCTCGAGGTCGCCCTCGAGCAGCTCCGCGGGAATTCTGCTCGACAGGCAGCGGCGAATCTCCACTTTGATCTTGGGATAGGAGCGCCTGTACCGGTCGATATGATCGAGCAGATACAGCGTCGAGGATTCATTGGCGCCGATGATGAGCCGGCCGGCGGACTTGTCGCGCAGCTCGGCCAGCGCGTTTTCAAGATCGGCCTGCATGTTCTCGAAGCGGCGCGCGTACTCGAGCACGATCTTGCCGGCATCGGTGAGCGCGAGTTCCTTTCCCGAGCGGTCGATCAGCTTGTCGCCCAGTTCGGCCTCCAGACGCTGAATGGAGAGTGACACGGCAGGCTGCGTGCGGAGCAGCTTTTCGGCCGCGCGCGAGAAGCTCCTCTCCGCCGCTACGGTGAGAAAGACCCGAAGCGGATGCAGTTCCATGTGTGTCATGATACCGTCTGGAATGCACGTTGAACTCGCCTTCGGCCGCGGGACGCTCGGACTGGAGCTGAACGGCAGCTTCGAGTACCGCGTTCTGGAGTCCGTTTCGACCGCGCCGTTGCCCGATCCGGTTGCGGCGGTGGAAGCCGCCCTGGATAATCCCATCGCCGGCCCGCCCCTCGCAGGCCTGGCGGCGGGGAAGCGCTCCGCGGCGATCTCGATTTGCGATATCACGCGTCCGGCGCCGAACCCCGTGGTGCTGCCTCCTCTGCTTCGACGGCTGGAGGCGGCCGGAATCCGGAGGGAGTGCATCCGCATCTTAATCGCCACCGGCCTTCACCGCCAGGCCACCGAGAGCGAGATCCGGCAGATCGCGGGCGAGGAAACCGCCGCGCAGTTCACCGTCCTGAATCACCATGCCAGGGAGGCGGCCGAGCATCGCCATCTGGGCACGACGCGCTCGGGCACGCCGGTGTGGATCGACGAGCGGTTCCTCGGCGCGGATCTGCATCTGACGCTGGGGTTCATCGAGCCGCACCTGATGCTGGGGTTTTCCGGAGGACGGAAACTGATCGCGCCGGGCCTGGCCGCCGAGGCGACCATCAAGCAGCTCCACAGCTCACGCTTCATGCGCGATCCGCGATCGAGGGAAGGCTCGATCCGAGACAATCCTCTGCACGCGGAGTTGCTCGAGATCGCGCGCATGGCCCGTCACGATTTTCTCGTGGATGTTTCACTCACGCGCGATCGGCGCATCTCTGCCGTTTTCGCGGGCGAGCCCGAGGCGGCGCATCGGGCCGGCGTCGAGTGGGTCTCCTCCGCGCTGATGCAGAGCCTGGACCAGCCGGCCGACGCCGTCATCACCACCGGCGGCGGCTATCCGCTGGATCTGACGTTCTATCAGGCCATCAAGGGCGCGACGGCGGCGGCGCAGATCGTCCGCACGGGCGGACGCATCCTGTTGTTGGGTGCGTGCACGGAAGGAGTGGGCGCGCCGGAGTTCCGCCAGATGGTGGCCGAGTTCCGCTCAGACCGCGACTTCATGCGCGCGATCGACAACGCGCCCGTGACCATCGATCAGTGGCAGCTCGAGAAACTGGCCCTGGCGAACCAGAAAGCGGAGGTGTCCTACTGTCTGCCCGGGCTGCCGGAGGAGTGCTTGCGCGGCCTCTGGGGACCGGCGTTCCACAATCCCGAGCAGGCGGTGATGGCGTTTCTCGCCGATTTGCCGGCGGGGTCGCGAGTCGCGGTGATTCCCGACGGGCCGTACGTACTGGCCGAGGCGGGCCGGAGCTAAGCTAGTCCAGACGGGTTGAAAGAACGTCGCCGCTAACGAAAATTCGGTAGACTCTTCACGATCTCCATCGTGGCGATACTCACGCGCACGACTTGGCCGGCTAAGCGCACGATGTAACCCGGATCGTCCTCTCGATTTGGGTCGGACTCGCCCTTTACCTGATATTGGTCGAGCACCCATTCGAGCGCCGATCGCGAGCCCAGCCGGTAGTCGAACGTCTCCGGCGGGATGCCCGCCAGTGTCCAGCCGTGCCGCCGTGCGGCTCTATTTATCCTGGAGGGCCTGGAATGGCCCCCTCAGGCCCAGTTCGTGTGTGACTTGTTGCCCAAAATAGAGCAACAATATAGTTGACAAATCGACTTCGGGCCGATACGCTGAAATCGGCGTGCAAGGCCGCGACAGTCGGGTGGGTTTCTTAACCTTCTTCTTCCGCGCCCGCGCTCGCTTCCAGTTTGCCTCTGCCTTCAACAGATCCGTCTTTGAAACAGTCAGGACCTTTCGGACGGCGTTGTCGAAGCGTTCAGCGTCCGTGTTGCCGGGCACGTCCGGTGCTGGTAGTGGTTTCATCTTGCATCTATCGTAACCCAAGACGACCAGCGCTACTGAAGTGACCCGCGCGGGTGTCGCAGGGCCTTGTTTTCTATAAAACATTCTGGTAGGATTTGTTTCAACAGACTCGACCGGCGATCCCGCGCTATAATCGGTAGTAGCTACTAGGAGTGTGGTCAGGAGGGCGTTGCTTCAGCAAAGCCGCACATGGTAGACTGCCAAGGATTTACGAATCTGCCCGAAAGGACTGATTGGAGTGGCCCTGACGATTGCGGGAATCCCTGATCGCTACCATCTCGGCCTGTCCGAGATCGTCGCTCTTTCCATTGAAGCGGTAGAAGCTATCGCTCAGACCCTTGCGAAGGTCGAACCTGTACATGGCACGAAGGAATTGGTATCCTCCGTCGAGCATGCGGCACAAATATCGAACGAAAAAGCCGATGCTATCGTCAGATCCCTACGCTCCCTGTATGTGTTAAGGGCCAGTTCTGAAGCAGAAGTACCGGAGCTCGTCACCAAGCTAATCACAGCAATGCAGACGAGCGGGAAAAAACCTCTCCAAGTACCGGACCAGGAGAAGGGCGACCTTGAAACCAAGTTTACGCGGCTCTTGAGCCTGAAGAGCCTCGGAACATTTTCCAAGATCGAACAACTTAAGTCGGACCATCACTCACTCTTTTACGATGCAAAGATCCTGACCGATCTTAGGCCAGTATTTGACCAACCAGAACAACTGCCCCCTGGGGCGATTATCACCCACACGCTCAAGATTGTGTGTCATGAGGGTCTCGAACACAAGGAGTTGTATTTTTCCCTTGACTCCGAAGACATCGTGACGCTTAAGAAAATAGTTGAACGGGCTGAGGTCAAACTGTCTAGCCTTAAGGCATTACTTAAAGCAGCTAACCTTGTAGATTTCTCATGACAAAATGGAACTAGAATACTGTCATCCGCCAATTGGAATAGCTGAATGGGCCGCACGGGAGCCATCTTGGGGAGAAGCACTCCCTACGCACAAACGTGCAGCACGGCAGTTTGAGGAGGCACTGGGACGGATTCGCCCAGCCGACCTCAACCCCCAATCTCTCGCTGATAAATTCAAGGAGCTAGCGGATGAATGGTCGCGCGAAACAGGGCACATTTCGTCAGCTAGCGATCTAATTAACAATACGAGATACCAGCAGATCATCAGTCTCGGGTGGCCGGTAATACCGTACCTTCTGAACGATCTCAAACGTAACAAAAGGTTCTGGTTTCCAGCACTGGCAGAGATTACTGGATTGCGACCATTCGACCCAAGGGATGCCAGCAACTACAGGCATATGACTGATGCATGGCTTCGCTGGGGAAGACGCAAGGGACTAATATAATCTGGCTACCCTTCTCCATTTAGAGCGCATATTTGACAAACTTGCCGCGTCCGGTTATGAGAAAACCAGCGATGAAACTGGTTATCCACCGAATGTTGGTTCATATAACTGCATTGCCTGGGCCGCTGGTGATACCCACCACTTTATGTGGCCGCATCCAGATTTGGACTGGCCGTTCTGGAGTCCGCGCGTGGAACTTCGCGAGGCTTTTGTTGCAGCATTCCAATGGCTAGGCTATCGAGTGTGCGATAACTCGCGTATTGAGTTCTGGTTTGAAAAAGTGGCCCTCTACGAACGAGGCAACTCCCCTAAGCACATGGCGCGGCAATTGCGCGACGGGACATGGACGAGCAAGTGCGGTGGGCTAGAGGACATCACCCATTTTACCTTGGATGCCCTTGAGTCATACGGTCCGACTCCGAAAGGAGACTATGGAATCCCCACGTTGTATATGAGGCGGTTGGTTCTGATCTCGTGGATCATCAAGTTTCTTCAATGGCTGGAATGGAAGATAGAATCAGCGTGGCCGTACGTTGGTTTTTTGATTTGGAGAAGGCGGTAATCAATGATAGACCGCTTCGACTATATCGCGTGTTTTTTGGTTTTTCCGCGACGGGAGAAATTCCTATTCAGGCTACCCCACCGCCGCCGCATTCCTGCCAGTTAGTTGATCGAAGGTCAGACGCTTCCCGACGATACCAGAGACAGCGATGCTGAACCGCTCGCCATCGGTCATGGTGTCCAGTCGGCTTCACCAGTATCGCCCGAACCCTTTTTCATACCCCGTTGTGGTCGAAGGCCGTGGCCGTTCACCCCACACCATCTCACTCATCCCCAAAATCCAAGAACCACTTCCCGCCCGCGCCCGCCTCGCGCCTTCCAACCCCTCTGCTATCCTGGCGCCGGAGCTCACGTGCCATCTCAAACCAGTCGCTATCGACCATCTCCATCGCGCAGTCGCCCACTACAAAACGAACCCAACGCCCAGCCGTGGAGACACCCTCATTCCCAACCGCGCCCCGATGGGTTCGTTTTACAAGGGGTTAAGGACTTGTCTTTACTTGAGGTTACCTCGGCAAAATGGGTTCGTTTGGTATTTTTTGTTTGCCGAGCGCCGTTTTGCCCCGGCGACTATTTCGTACGCTCGGACGACTCCGTACTTTCAAGAACTTCTGCACCGGGAACATGGCTTCCCCTTGCACCATGTCCCCAATTTCGATATACTTTAGGATGATCGCCCTAAGGGACTGCTTATGAAAGCCAGCAACAGCCTTTGGAGAGAACAGCTCATCGGCCGGATGCCCCCGCATCTGGCCAAAGAGTTGGACATTTTTGAAAACGAAATGGCCCTGAAGAAACAGGGCAAGATCGACGACAAGATCTTCGCCGAGACCCGCCTGCGCCGCGGCTCCTACGGACAGCGCTACGACAATGGCGAACGGTACGACGGCCACGAGACGCGCAAACTTCCCTATCCCGCCAGCCCGCTCACCAAGGGTCCCAACACGCTGTGGGACGCGCCCGGCATGCAGCGCATCAAGATCCCCTTCGGCGGCCTGAACGCCGAGCAGCTCGAGACGCTGGCGGAGCTGGCCGAGGAATACTCCGACAACATCGCGCACATCACCACGCGGCAGGACGTGCAACTGCACTTCGTGCACATCGAAGACGTGCCGTCGTTGCAGCGGCGGCTGGCCGCCGTAAACATTACCGCGCGCGAAGCCTGCGGAAATACGGTTCGAAATGTCACGGCCTGCCCGTACGCGGGCGTGTGCCAGGGCGAAACGTTCGACGTCACGCCCTACTCCAAGGCCACCGCCTATTATCTGTTGGGCCACCCGGACACGCAAAACTTCGGCCGCAAATTCAAGATCGCTTTTTCCGGCTGCCGCGACAGCGCCTGCGCGCTGGTGCGCATTCACGACATCGGCGTGATCGCGGTCACGCGCGAAGTGGACGGCCGCACGCGGCGCGGATTTGAAATGTACGTGGGCGGCGGTTTGGGAACGGTCCCCTACCAGGCCAAGCCGTTCGAGGAATTCGTGACCGAAGAGGAGCTCCTGCCGCTCTGCCAGGCCATCTGCCGCGTGTTCGCGCGACTGGGCGAGAAGAAGAACCGCAACACCGCGCGATTGAAATTTCTGGTCGTCAAGCTGGGGATGGAGGAGTTCAAGCGCCTGGTACGCGAGGAGCGGGCGATTCTCCAGCCCGACGCCCGCTGGACCAATTATCTCGAAGACGTCGCGCAATACGAGGAAAAGCCGCTCAAGCCGCCGAGTCTGCTCCAGATCTCCGCCGCCGCGCCGGAGGGTTTTGAGCAGTGGCGCAAGACCAACGTGTATCCGCAGCGCCAGCCCGGCTACGCGATGGTAACGGTGGCGCTGCCTCTCGGCGACATCACGGCCGACCAGTTGCGCAAACTCGCCGATCTGAGCCGCCAGTTCGTGAAGGACACGATTCGCATCACGGTGGAGCAGAATCTGGTGCTGCGCTGGGTCAGCGAGGCCGATCTGCCGGCGCTCTTTGCGGGGCTCAAACAAGCCAGGCTGGATCAGCCGGGCGCGGGAACCATCGCGGACATCGTGGCGTGCCCCGGCACGGATACCTGCAAGCTGGGAATTTCTTCGTCGCGCGGGGCCGCCGGCGAATTGCGCGCCCGTTTCGCGCAACGCAACGGCTCGCCCCATGAAGCAATGGATGAAGCCATCCGTGGACTGCGTATCAAGATCAGCGGCTGCTTCAATTCCTGCGGCCAGCACCACGTCGCCGACCTCGGATTCTATGGAGTGAACCGCAACAAGAACGGCTACGCCGTGCCGCATTTTCAGGTGCTCCTCGGTGGCCAGTGGACCGAAAACGGCGGCGCCTACGGTCTGGCCATCGGCGCGGTTCCCTCCAAGCGCCTTCCCGAGGCCGTCGATCGCATTACCGGCCGCTTCCTGGCCGGACGCCAGAACGGGGAATCGTTTCAGGCGTTCGTGCGCCGCATCGGCAAGGCCGAATGCAAGGCCATGCTGGACGACCTGACGCAGGTGCCGCCGCACGACGTGGATCCGTCTTTCTATACCGATTGGGCGGATGCGCGCGAGTACACTCTGGGCGACATGGGCATTGGCGAGTGCGCGGGTGAGATCGTCGCGCCCATCGAATTCGCGCTCACCGCCTGCGAGCGCGAGGCGTTTGAAGCGCAATTGCAGCTCGACAAGGGTGACTTCGCGGGTGCCGCGCGGATGGCCTACGAGTCCATGGTGCACGGCGCCAGGGCCCTGCTCGAATGCCGGGTTGTCCCGTTCGAGCAGACCCCGGATGGAATCCTGGATCAGTTCCGAACGAGCTTCTACGACACGCAGCTCTTCTTCGACCCCTTCGCGGGAGGCAAGTTCGCCCAGTACTTCTTCGCCGCCCACGAGCAGTCCGGCGCTCCGCAGGACGCCGACTCCGCGCACCGTCTGGTCGAAGAGGCGCAACTGTTCATCGAAGGCTGCCACAGTTGCTACGGGCGCATGTGCGCGCAACCGGCGCTGGTATGAATTTGCAGCACGTCAACGTCAAGATCTTCGCGGAAGGTCCGGCGCCGGCAGACCTGGACCTGGCCGGCGCCATCCCGGTCTTTCACCGGTGGATTCAAGGGAACGTGTGCGAGGAATTATTGATCGATGTGGCCGACTATCGCCACGTGCCGGCCGGGCCCGGAGTCCTCTTGGTGGGTCACGAGGCGAACTACAGTCTGGACCTCGCTTCGGACCGGCTCGGGCTGCTCTACAACCGCAAAGCCTGGCGCGAAGGCAGCCCCCGCGAGAACTTGTCGCAGGCCTTTCACGCGGCTCTGGCGGCCTGCCGCCGCCTGGAGGAGGAGCCGGAGTTTCAGGGCCGGTTGAAGTTCAGCGCCGGCGATTGCGAAGTCATCATCAACGATCGCCTGCTCGCCCCCAACACCGGCGCGACCTGGCAGGCGCTAAAGCCCGCATTCGAGGAGTTCTTCGGCGGCCTGTACGGCCTCGCCGGCTTTACGTTCGAGCACTCCCCCGATCCGCGCGAGCGTTTTCGCGTCGGCGTGAAGGCGAACGGGTCCGGGATTAGCGAACGCTCCCCAAATTGAGCGTGATGCCTACAGCGATCTGGCGATCGGGCGCCGTTCCCGTTTCCGCCACCTGTTGCGCGGCGACGTCGAACGCCAGCCGCCCGGTGATCTGATATTCGATCCCCTCAACCGCGAGCGCGATCCTGGTCTGGCCTGTCGACCGCTCCCATTCCGCGTTGAAATGGGGAGTGAGTTTCCCGAGCCAGGGCGCGCCAGCGAGCTGCCGGCCGAATCCGAATCCGGCGTCGAATGTTCCCGAAGGGTTGGACGGCGAGCTGTGGGTGGCGCCGGACCAGCCGGCCGTCACGCCGAGACTGTTGCGGCCGCTATCATAGCGAGCGATGGCCAGGGCTCCCAGACGCGCTCCCGATTCATCCCGCAGATAGAAGGTCGACTGGGGCGCCACGGCGATGTCCAGCTTTTCGCCATCGTGCAGCACCGAGACCGCCGTCAGCGTTACGGCCTGGCTGAACTGCGTCAAGCGGCCGCCCCCCGCTTCCGAGGAGGTGATGGAATCGAACGCGACGCTGTATTCTGTGCGTCCCCACACGATGTGATTTCCCGTGGGCGTGTATTTCACCGCGGAAGGCATCGCGAAATTCGCAGTGGAGAAGGAGTACAGACTGCTCCAGTCCACCTCAACCGTTCCCGGTTGGGTGATCAGGGTGTTCACGTGCAGGCGCTTGCGGAGAGTGATCTTCGAAGTGCGCTGCCCTGGATGCGCACGCGAAAAGATCCCGGCGCGGGACGACGGAACGGCAATGGCAACCAGAATGAGAGGCAGGAGGCGAGCAGCGGTTCCCACTGCGCGCTCACCGCCTCAATGCGGCCAGGGGAAAGACCTGGCTCACTTGCCCACCATCATGATGGAAAACGTCTCGAATTTGAGCTGGCCGCGGCCGGCGCGGCCGCCCGGCTCCTTCGGCGGCGTCGGCGGACCAGATTCGGCGCCGATCAGGAAGATCCGGCCGGTCTTGGTGTCCAGGGTGCTTGTGCGCGCGCCGGGCATTGTCTGCACGGTCTGCTCCACCACAAAGCTGGTCGGGCTGTTTTCCTTGACGATCGTCAGCGTTCCATCGACATTGGAGCTGAATACTTCCATCGTGGCGGGATTGAATTGCGCGCCGTCGGAATTCATGCCGATCGGCAGGGTGGTGATGATGTTGCCGGTGTCGGCGTTGAGGATCACCATGTTCTGCGGGTTGCGGCAGGTCGCGAAGAGGATGCGATTCTTGAGATCCATCGCGAGGCCGGCGCACGTGCCGCCCTTGCCGGTGACATCGTAGTGGGCGGTCACCGTGAGCGTCTTGGTGTCCACTACGGCGATGTTTTCCTTGTCCTCGACGTCGATATACAGATGCCCTTTGCCGTCGCTCACCGCTTGTTCCGCCAGACCGCCGATGTCGACTGTACCGACCACGGAGCCGTCCTTGGCGTCGAGCACCATCAACCAAGGCGCGATGTGACTGCCCACGTAGACCCGCTGGCTGGATGGGTCGAAGAGCATGCCATCCGGATTGCCCTGCACCTCGATCGTCTTGATATGCTGCATGGTCTTGGAATCGAACATCAGGATGGGTTTGCTGCTGGCGAAGCCATGACCGGACTTCGGATCGACCACGGCTCCGTGCGCGTTGGTCGAGGGAATTTCGCCAATCGGCTCGAGCGTATCGAGATTGTAAACGTGAATGCGGGGCATCGCACCGGTGCGCGCGAAATACAGCCTGCGGCCTTCGACATCCGCGTCTACGTAGTCATAGCCGCCCGTGCCGCCGACCTTCACGGTCTTGAGCATCTTATAGGGTCCGGCCTGCTGGGCCGATCCGATGAAGGCCAGCATCGCAATCACTATCGCCAGAGCAAAGAAACTTCGTCGCATGGAAAATCTCCTCGCTTGAGTATACGCCACCGGTTGCCGGCACGGAACGGTTCATTCGCCTGGCAGGCGGCTCTCCAGCAGTTGGGCGGGACGCCGGGCAAGGAAGTGAAGGAAGCGGCGAAGGCTGAATAGAGCCGTGGGGCAGGCGATCTTGTCGCCTGCCAATTTCTTGCAAAATGTGGTAAGCTTGACCGCAGAATCGAGGAGGCTCTACCAGCATGAAGACCACCCTCAGCCTGTTGATTTCCGCTGCCGCCGTCCTGGCGCAGGGACAAGTCACCTTCACCAAGGATGTGGCGCCGATTTTCCAGGAGCGTTGCCAGATCTGCCATCGCACCGGCACGTTCGCGCCGATGTCGCTGGTCAGCTACGAGCAGGCGCGCCCGTGGGCGCGATCGATCAAGCAAAAGGTCGCCGCCCGCGAGATGCCGCCGTGGTTCATCGAAAAAGGCATCGGCGTCCAGCATTTCGACAATGACAATTCTCTCACCGACCAGGAAATCGCGACCATCGTCAAGTGGGTGGACGCCGGCGCTCCTCAGGGCGATCCCAAGCTCATGCCGCCACCGCGCCAGTTCCCGGATGGGAACGTGTGGCAGTTCGGCAAACCGGATTTCACCATATCCCTGCCGAAAGATATCGTCGTGAAGGCCAAGGGTCCGGACTGGTGGCCGGATATTCTGGTTGATCCCGGTCTCACCGAGGACCGCTATATTCAGGCGGTCCAGATCATTCCCATCAAGGGCCATCAGGTGATCCATCACATCCGGACGTCCATTGTGGAGCCCGACGCCGGCACACGGCACAGTGGCCAGCTCGATGGCAACGTCGCGCTCGAGGTGGGAGAGCAGGGCGTGTTCCTCGATGAATACGCGATCGGAAAGGGCGCCGACATGTTCCCGGAAGGCTCGGGCCGGCTGATCAAGGCGGGAACCAAGGTCAACTTCCAGTTCCACTTGCACTCGAGCGGCACGGAGACTCCTACCAACGTCGCGCTGGGCCTGAAGCTGTATCCGAAGGGTTACACGCCCAAGCACGCGATCACTTCGCTCACCGTCGGCGTGAACGACATCGACCTGCGGCCTCACGAGGCGAATGTGCGCTCCGATGGCTACATGCCCCTGATCAAGCCGGCTCGCTTGCTCTCCTTCCAGCCACACATGCACAATCGCGGCAAAGCCGAGTGCCTGGAAGCCATCTATCCCAACGGCAAAACCGAGATGCTGAGCTGCTCCCGGTTCCTGTTCAACTGGCACATGAACTACGTCTATGCCGACGACGCGGCGCCGCTGCTGCCGGCCGGCACGCTGCTGCATTCCATCATGTGGCACGACAACACCAACGCGAGCAAGTTCAACCCCGATCCGGACGCGCAGATTACCTGGGGCGAGCGCACCATCGATGAGATGGGATCGGCGTGGCTCAGCTACTATTACATGTCCGACGAGGAATTCAAGAAGGAAGTCGAAGCCCGCAAGGCGAAGCAGCCGAAACTCACAGGCCGAATCGAGGCGACCGGCCGCCTCGACGAGTCATCAAAGTAACTGCGTAATGTGCAAGAGAAGTTCAGCGCTTTTTCTGCTCACGGCAGGCCTGCTGTGCGCCCAGTTCCAGTTCCCGGCCCGCTATGACAGAGGGCAGGATGTGAGTCCCACCTTTGACGGATGGGAGAGCAATCCCGACGGAAGTTACAACTTCTACTTCGGCTATTTGAACCGGAACCGCGACGAGGCTCTCGATGTGCCGATCGGCCCGGAGAACACCTTCGATCTCGGCAACGGCGATCAGGGCCAGCCGACCCACTTCTATCCGGGGCGGAGATGGTTCGTGTTCAAGGTGGTCGTCCCCAAGGACTGGCCCATGGACAAGCGGCTGACCTGGACGCTCACCAACCGGGGCCGCACCAATCTCTCCAAGGGCTGGCTGCAATCGGAATGGGAAGTGGACAAGCTGCTGATCTCGAAAAACGCCATCTCCGATCCGTTCCTGCGGACCTCGAATTCAAACCCGACGCCCGACAACCAGGCTCCGGTGATCACGGGCAATCCCGCGCAAACCGTCACGCTCGGCGGTGCCGCGACGTTGACGGCTTCGGTCAACGATGACGGGCTTCCCAAACCGGGCGTCGCGGACCGCGGCGGGCGGGTGCAAGGCGTGCAGGTCCGCTGGATTCACTTTCGCGGTCCGGGCAAGGTGGAATTCGATCCCGTCGTGAGCCCCGCCGTCTACGGGAAGCCGCTGAACGCTGAGACCAAGGCCACCTTCAGCGCGCCCGGCAACTACCGCATCCGCGCGATCGCCACCGACGGGGCGATGTTCTCGACCTACGACGTGGACGTGACGGTGAACGCGCGCTGAGTGTCAGAACCTAAGAGCCGCAGATTAACGCGGATCAACACCGATAAGGCCGTTGCTTCAAATCCGTGTGCATCGGCGTTTATCTGCGGCTGATTGTGTGTCCATCAGTGGCGCTCCAGATGAACACGGTCCTTCTCGTTTTCGCAGACCTCTTCGAAAACGTCGCTTCCGTCCGGGATCAGCCGCATCGGTAACTTGACCGTGAACGGCCGCGTGTAAAACTTCGGATCGTCGAAGGTCATCTCCACGTCCATGTGCCCGAAATCGCGACGGCGGTATCGCTCGGTCAGATGCAGAGATTCGCTCACCGGGTGGCCGAATACATCGAGCCAGTTCTTGCCGGTAAAGCCGGCTGTCTCGACCACCAGTGTCTGGCCTTGCCACGTACCCGTAGAGGACCCCTGCCAGGAGGGCGAGGGATCTTTGGGAAGCGGGCGCCCATCCGTGTGAATCTGGCGGGGAGGATCGGGGTGTTCGAACAGCATCACGATCTCTCGCGGGGCTTGCACAATC
The DNA here is from genome assembly GCA_041486445.1 of Bryobacteraceae bacterium. GTDB lineage: Bacteria > Acidobacteriota > Terriglobia > Bryobacterales > Bryobacteraceae > Palsa-187. Next base: position 16,804 of record JBGPLI010000018.1, on the reverse strand, counting down.
TTAAAGGGCGTAATCAACATGGCGAAGGGTAGGCCGCCGGGGAGACAGTTTACCCCCGGGCTGCCTCCCGCGCGCTGCTTCAGAACGGCGCTCCCTTCAGGCCGCAGGGGAACTTCCTCTGGCTTGAGGTCCCAAAACAGGTTGAACGTATACTTGTGGTTGCTCGCAACATCCACTTGAATGTCGTAGAAATGCTCGCCCAGGACCCGGGTGACCTCCCCGTGAGGGGTCGGCTCCCCCTCCCACACTCCGGACAGATCCGGCTTGCCGTCGGGCGCGCGCGGCGCGGGCGCCGTCAGGTTGGGCTTGCCGTCCTTGGTGCGCGGAGTTCGCGGGTCCGGATAGTTCAGCCATTGGGCGTGCACGCACGCTGCCGCTCCCGCGAGCAGCGTTCCGAGTAGGATGGTTCGACGCGGCATGTTCTTCCCAATATACACGCGTGCCTCGACGGATCTGTGTCAGTGGCGCTCCAGGTGAACGCGGTCCTTCTCATTTTCCCCGCAGACGTCTTCGAGAATGTCGCTGCTGTCCGGGATCAGCCGCATCGGTAATTTGACCGTGAACGGCCGCGTGTAAAACTTCGGATCGTCGAAGGTCATCTCCACTTCCATGTGTCCGAAATCGCGCCGGCGATAGCGCTCCGTCAGGTGCATGGATTCGCTGACTGGGTGGCCCACGACGTCGAGCCAGTTTCTGCCGTTAAAGCCGGTCGTCTCGACTACGAGCGTCTGGCCCTGCCACGTCCCGGTGGACGATCCCAGCCAGGAGGGCGAGGGATCTTTGGGAAGCGGGCGCCCATCCGTGTGAATCTGCCGAGGAGGGTCGGGGTGCTCGAACAGCATCACGATCTCCCGCGGCGTTTGCACGATCTTGAATGGCGTAATCAACATGGCGAACGGGATGCCGCCGGGAAGACAGTCTGCCGTGGGGCTGCTGCTACCCAAGCGCTGCTTCACAAACGGGGCGGCTTCGGGCCGCAGAGGAACTTCTTCCGGCTTGAGGTCCCAAAACAGGCTGAAGGTGTACTTGTGGTTGTACAAAACATCGACTTGAATGTCGTAGAAATGCTCACCCAGGACCCGGGTGACCTCGCTCTGAGGGGTCGGCTCCCCTTCCCAGACTCCGGATAGATCCGGCTTGCCGTCGGAGGCGCGCGGCGCAGGCGCCGTCAGGTTGGGCTTGCCGTCCTTGGTGCGCGGGGTGCGCGGGTCCGGATAGTTCACCCATTGGGCGCAGGCTGTCGCCGCCCCCAGTAGGATTCCAAGTACGACAGTTCGATTGAGCACGTTCATGCTGATATGGTAACGTCTGACAAAGGAGTCCGCCATGCCGAACCGCACGATTTCCTGCCTGTTTTTTTGCATGTGTTCGGCCGCGCTGGCCCAGATTCCCTCGATCGATTGGGAAAAAAGTAAGCCCGAGATCCTCAATCACTACCGGTCGCTGGTCCAGATCGACACCACGGCGGGCAATGAAACCAAGGCCGTCGATTATCTGAAGAAAGTTCTGGAGGCGGAGGGAATCCCGACCAGGACGTTCGCACAGGACCCGAATCGCGCCAACCTGGTCGCGCGCCTCAAAGGCAACGGCAGCAAGCGGCCGCTTCTGATTTTTGCCCACACCGACGTGGTCGGCGTGCAACGTGAGAAGTGGCCGGTGGACCCGTTCGGAGCGGTCCTCAAGGACGGCTACATCTGGGGGCGCGGCTCGCGCGACGACAAGCCCATCCTTGCGGCCAATCTCATGGTGATGCTGTTGTTGAAGCGTGGCAACGTCCCTCTGGACCGGGACGTGATTTTCCTGGCCGAATCGGGGGAAGAAGCCGACCCCTTCGGCGTCGGCATCAACTTCATGGTCAACCAGCATTTCGATGAGATCGACGCCGAGTTCTCGCTCACCGAGGGCGGCGGCGCGACGCTGGAAGGCGGGCGCGTCACCACGGTGAATATCAGCACAGCCGAGAAGGTGCCGGCGCGCGTCCGGCTGGTGGCGGACGGAACCTCGGGACACGGATCGGTCCCGCGTCTGGATAACGCCCTGATCCACCTGGGTGCGGCGGTCGAGAAAATCGGAAAGTGGGAGCCGCCCATGCGCCTGAACGACACTACGCGATCGTATTTCGAGAAGCTGGCGACGATCAGCCCGCCGGAGCAGGCGGCGCGCTACAACGCCCTTTTCGATCCGCGGCGCGCCGCGGCGGCGCAGCGCTATCTCGCCGAGAAAGACCCGTCGCGCTATTCGATGTTGCGAACCTCGGTGGTACCCACCATGCTCAAGGCCGGCGTCGGCCCGAACGTGATTCCGTCGGAGGCCGAGGCGACGCTCGATATCCGCGCCCTGCCGGATGAAGACATCCCCAAATTCTACGAAGAGATGAAACGAGTGATCGCCGACCCGGCGGTCAAGATCGTGCCCGCGCCGCGCACGCGTCCGTCCTCGCCCGCCTCCCGGCTCGATACGGAGATGTATCGGGTGCTGGAACAGGTCAGCCGGCGAATGTATCCGGGCGTCACGGTCCTGCCAAGCATGTCCACGGGCGCCAGCGACAAGGCGCAGGTGCGGGTGAAGGGAGTCCAGAGCTACGGCATCGGGCCTTCCTCGACCGAAGAGGACAGCATCAATTACGGCGCGCACGGCGACGTCGAGCGCCTGCTCGAATCGTCGGTCTACAATTTTGTCGAGTTTACCTGGAACGTGGTCACAGAGATCAGCGCTCACAAGTGACCGAACCAGCGAACGATAGGGAGCGGGTCCCGACTCGAGGAGCGCGCGTTGCGCGGAGGCCGCCGGCGGCGGAGGTTGCTGCTGTGGTGGGGCGGCGAAGGCGCAGCCGGCAGCAAGTGGCCTGCGAGGAAGCGAAACAGTCCCGGAATCAATTGCTTACTGTAAGAGAGTATACTTCTTAAACGTAAGGAGACCTCGCTGTGATCGCATGCCGCACCCTTCCCCGCCGTATCGTTTTCGGCTCCGCCACGGCCTCGCTGGCAGTATTCGGGGCCCTCGCCTACCCGACCGTCATGCAAATGGGGATGACCATTCTCAAGCCGGGCGTGCAGCCGGGTTATGTGATCTTCGGAGCTCCCGACGGCAACGCCTACGCGATCGGCACGAAAGGCGACGTCACCCGGAAGTGGCCGTCGCCGCTCGCGGACACCAAATTGAGCTACACGCGGCCGTTAGCCAACGGGAACCTGCTGGCCCAGGTCCAACCGATCCGATCCAGCCCGGGGGCGGTGGCCGCCGGCGCGGAGAGCGTGATCGAGATGGACCAGCAAGGACGCGTCGTCTGGCGGTACAGCGACAAAGAGCGATCCCTGCACCACGACGCCGAGCGCATGGCCAACGGCAACACCACGCTGGTGTGCTCCAAGGATCTGAACCTGCCTGCCATCTCCAAGCGGACCCTCACCGACGACTGTCTCATTGAGGTCGATCCGTCGGGAAAGGTCGTCTGGGAATGGCAAACCGCCGATCACTTCGATGAATTCGAGTTCCCCAATGATGTGAAGGCCGAAATCCTCAACGGTTATGGGAACCGCGCGAGGGGATTCGATTGGGCGCATATGAACGGAGCCAGCCCGATTCCGGAGAGCGCCGGCCACGCAGACCCGCGCTTCAAGCCCGGCAACTTCATCGTCAGCTACCGGTACATCAACACGCTCGCCGTAGTGGATCGGGACACAAAAAAGATCGTATGGAAGTCCGTCAACCTCACCATCGGGCAGCACAACCCTCATTTCCTGCCGGGCGGCGTCCAGGGCACGGGGCACGTGCTGGTGTTCGACAACGGGAACGTCGATCCCGGCACCAATCCGCGCCACACCGGAGGGCGGCCGAACTCCCGCGTCCTGGAAATTAACCCTGTCGACATGTCGATCGCGTGGGAGTACAACGCCGAAAAGAGCAATCGGCCCATCTGGAGCTTCTTCAGCCACTACATCAGCGGCGCCCAGCGCCTGCCGAACGGCAACACGCTCATCTGCGAGGGATCGAATGGGCGGATTTTCGAGGTCACGCCGGCGGGAGAGATCGTGTGGGAATACGTCAACCCATTCGCGAGCCTGACCGGGAAAATTCCCAACAACACCATTTTCCGGGCGGCCAAGGTTCCCGAAAACTGGCTCAAAACCTGATCACTCCACTTCGAACGCGTCGAGATCGATGAAGCGCCCTTTCGATTCCGGACGTCTGGTCCCGGTGGCCCGGATCACGATCTCGTGCCGTCCCGGAGCGAAGCAGCAGAAACGCTGGCGGCTCTGCCATTCGATCGCCGGAGAATAGAGATCGACGGCGCCCTGGGGAGCGCCGTCGATGGTCACCTCCGCGATGCCGCGGTTGTAGGCCTTGGCGAAAATCCAGTTGAGGGCGCGGCCATCGAAGGCGAACGCGATTTCAGCTCCGGGAAAGTCGGTGTAGGTCTCGGTGCCGCGTGCGGCGTCCTGGAAATCGCGCTGATCCCAGTCGCCATTGAATACGACGAAAGGATCGGTGTCGTCATAGATCCCGGCCCCCGCCACCATCGTGGGGCGGCGATGGCGCACGGGCGCGGCGCCAGGATCGCAGCCCGGATCCAGGCGCGCCAGATACGTGCCGTTGACCCAGTACTCAGGCGACGTGCACAGCTGCACCAGCGACGCCAGGGCGGACGGGCGGATCCTCTCCGTGTTCACAATGAGCCAGCCGACGCGCCAGCTCTTCATCAGCTCCAGCATCCCCGGCAGTGTGGTGGTGTGGCGGATGCGGTCGAGCGTGGCGAATTGGTGCCAGTGGTTCTCGTAAACGTCGCCGGAAAGGCCGGCGATCGCGCTGTCCTGCGTCAGCAATACGGCCGAGCCCGCGTGTGAGCGGTTGTAGTAGGCGATCACGTCGCGCACCGGCGCGGCCTCCCGCAGGTACAGCGCCCGCTCGGCCCGCGAGAAGGGCTTGCGAAGGCTGAAATCCTTGTTGTAGTAGCTCGCCGAAGGCAGGAACCAGAGGCCCAGCGCGGTCGAGGCCACCATGAAGACCACTACGGCGCGGAACAGCCGGCGTTCGCGCGAGCGCATCCAGTCGAGCAACCCGGCGAACGGAACCAGGAACAGAGGCAGCGCCGCGTAAATGTATCGCGCATTCGGCTCCGACTGGAGGACCAGGATCGATGCCGCGATCCCCACCACGCCGGTGGCGGCGGCGGCGCCCGGAGCGACCACCAGCCCGAGCAGCGCCATCGGGACGACGACCAGATACGCAAAACCCAGCGAACCATTCTGGCCCTCATAGTAGTCGTTGGTGTGGAACGTCAGGTCGTAGATCGTGTTCCAGCGCAGCGGCTGCTTAAAGCGCTCGTCGCGTATGCCGGCGTCCGGGTCGAGGAGCGGAGATCGGATCGTTTCATTGCGAAACGGGAACACCGGGTTGCCGGTCTTGGCGTACGCAATCGCATAGGGCGGCGCGGCCGTCGCGAGAAGAAGCCCGAGAGCGGCGGCGGCGCTGGCCCACGGACGCGGACCCAGCGACCGGAACCGGCGGACCGCCTCGGCTCCGGCGAACACCAGAGCGGGCGCGACAAACGCCAGCGTTCCCACCTTGATCGCCACTCCCGTGCCGCCCAGCGCCATCGCGAGATACAGGTACTTCGCTTCGCCCGTTTCGCGGAAACGCCAGATCGCCGCGATCAGCCCCAGGATCATCGAGGCTTGCAGGTTTTCGACGAACAGCGCGCCGGTCATGAGTTGCACCAGCGGCGTGGCCAGAAAGCCCGCCACCAGCAGCAGGCTGACCGCGGCGTTCGCTACGCGCGCCAGCATCCCGTAGAGCAGCGCGCTCAGCATTCCCAGCAGCATCCAGACCAGCAGGTGCGTGGCGCCTTCCCCGCCGAGAAGATACACGATGGAGTAGCACCAATCGGCGCCCATCGGCATCACCGACCACAGGAAGCGCGCCGGCTCGAACGTCATGCGATGGTTGGCCGCGATGTTCATGGGAACCGCCAGGTGCATGGCCAGTCCGTCGGAGGTGACTTCCGGCTTCAGCGCGACCATCCAGTGAGCCATCAGCAGGAACAGGACGAGAGCGAATGCCGCGCGTTCCCATCCGCCGCGCAGCTCGACCGATCGGACCAGGTTCGCCCAGTGGATGAGCCGTGCGCGCACGCCGTTCACATCGAACACAATGGGGACGGCGAGCACCCCGCCCCACAGCCACGCCGTGTTCACCGGCAGGCGCGCCAGAAACGTCATCAGGAAGATGTACACGCCGGCGCCGAGCAGCGTGGCGAGCAGATGGTCCTCGAAGGAATGGTCCCGGGCCTTCGACACACGCGCGCCCAGCGCGCACGCCGACACCAGGAAGAACGCCACGGCCAGCACCGGCCGCGGTCCGAGCGCGACCGTCGTCAGAAGCGCCAGCAACACTGCGAAGAACGGGGCGCACACCCAGGGAATCAGCAGGAGAAGCGGCGCCGCCAGGGCAAGGAACGCCCCGCTGAAGTAGGCGAAGCGATGGAGTCCATACGGATACCAGATCTCCTGGGTGAACAGCGGCGCCGTTCGCAAGCCGTAGAATTCCGCGCCCACCAGCGCGAGGAAGACAGCGGCGGCGATCGCCGCAAAGACGCGCGGCGCGTACCACCGGCTTACCTTGGACTCGCGCTTACGCTGCCGGAAAATGAGGAGACGCTGCACCGCGAAATTCGCGAAGAACAGCACCGTTTCCACGAACAGCTTGGCGGCGACCGCGGAGATTCCGAGCCTGGTCCGCAGCAACTGGATCCCGGCGTAGGAGACGGTTCCGCTCGCCAATACCAGCGCCAGGTATTTCGGCAGAACCGTCCGGTGCGCTTGCCTTGAGTAGAAGACCGAGCGCCGCACCATCGAATAATTGAACGCCACCGCCAGAATCCGCCCGAGCGCTTGCGACGGCAGCACGTCCCATCCGCGGGTCTGGGCCAGAATGAAGACCAGGTTGTCGATCAGCGCGGTGATCAGCGAGACCGAGCCGAACCGCAGCAGCACGAAATAGATCTTCATCGAGTCGCTGACCGGGTTGAAGTGGGACGACTTGTTTCCGGGTTCGTAGATGGTGCGGATCGGCTGCTCCGCCACCGGAACGGAGAGCTGGCGGGCGGTGAGCAGCATTTCGAGCTCGAATTCGTAGCCCGTGGATTCCAGCCGCAGCAGCCTCGGCAGCAGGCTGGACGGTATACCCCGCAGGCCAGTCTGCGTGTCGGAGAGGCGCTGCCCCACCATCGCTCGCATAATGCCCCGCGTGGCGATGTTGCCGATCCGGCTGCGCAGCGGAACGTCCGGGCCGAAGGTGCGGCAGCCCAGCACCAGGGCGGCGGGCCGCAATGCGAGGGCGCCGGCCACTCGCTCGATATCGTCGGGATGGTGCTGGCCGTCGGCATCCGCTGTCACCACGCCGGTCACGTGCGGCCACGCGCACAGGACGTGATTGAACGCCGTCTTGAGGGCCGCGCCTTTTCCGAGATTCACCGCATGCCGGAGCACAGTGACCCGCTCGAACCGCGACGCCTGGTCGAACACGTCGGCATATTCGGCGCCGCTGCCGTCATCGACGATCACGATCGGCCCGAGGTCTTTTCCCGCGAGCGTCCGTACCAGCTCGATCAGCGCTCCCGACGGTCTATGGGCGGGGATGACCACCGCGAGATGGCTTGAAGAATTCAAGGTTAGACAATTCTAGCAGTCAGCGGCGAAGCGCAGCGCCGCAACTTAGGCGAACAAAAAGCGAATAACATGCTTCTTGACAAATCTACGAAAACCCATTGACGCCGCCGATGTAATAAGGTACACTTTCTGCTGTCTAGTTGTACGAGGAAGCTAGCGGACCAGGTGCCGCTGGCAAGACCCCTAGGGTAACGTTCGAAGTCAATTTAGGAAGCGTCCCGTGAGTGTTTGGCAGTCTGCAGCTGCTGACAACTCGGACCATCGCGGACAACGCGAGTTGCCGGCGCGCTTCTTCCCCTCTGTCTACCAACAAACCAATTCAGGTCGTTCTGGGAGTCGATTGATGAAAACCATCGTATGCTTGTTTCTTTGCTGTTGCATCGTAGCGATAGCGGCCGACACCGAGGCCACTGACGCGGGCAACAAATGGGCAGCGCCTTCGGCACAGGGCCACTGGGCCTATCAGCCGGTGCAACGTCCCCAAACACCCACGGTTCAGAATAAGAGCTGGGTGCGGTCGCCAATCGACGCGCTGGTTCTGGCGCGCATGGAAGCCAAGGGCGTCAAGCCGTCCGCAGATGCCGACCGCGTCGCGCTGATCCGCCGCGCGACCCTCGACACCTGGGGGATGATCCCGACGCCGGAGCAGGTCAAGGCCTTCGTCGCGGACAAGTCGCCGGACGCCTACGAAAAACTGGTGGACCGGTTGCTCGCTTCTCCGCACTATGGCGAACGCTGGGGCCGCCGCTGGCTGGACCTGACGCGCTATGCCGACAGCGAAGGCTACAACCAGGATGAGACCCGCCCCAACGCCTGGCATTATCGGGACTACGTGATCAAGTCGTTCAACAACGACAAGCCCTACGACCGCTTCGTCAAGGAGCAGTTGGCCGGCGACGAGATGTGGCCGGGCGACCTGGAGGCTTTCACCGCCACGGGTTTCATGCGGAACTATCCCGACGAGACCAATGCCCGTGACCTGAACCTGAAGTACCAGGAAATCATGTTCGACATCACCGACACGGTGGGTTCGGTGTTCCTGGGCACCACAGTCGGCTGCGCGAAGTGCCACAACCATAAATTCGACAAGCTCACGCAGAAGGAGTATTACCAGCTTCAGGCCTTCTTCGCCAACACCAGCGCTAAAGACGACGTGGAAGCCCTGACCGGAAAAGAGCAAGCGGACTACAACCAGCGCCTGGCCGTCTACAAAGAGAAGACCAAGAGCATTCAGGACCAGATCGATGCGATCCTCAAGCCGAAGTTCGAGCAATACAAGGCCGACCGCGTCTCTTCTTTCGTCCCGGAGACCATCCCTTCGATCACCAAGCCTGCCAGCGAGCGGAACGGTTATGACAAGTGGATCTATTGGCGCTCCCGCATCACGATGAAAGGGCAAGAGCGGACTGCGATCACCGACCTCGATAGATATAAGGCTCCGGAGAGGGAAAAGTACCACGAGTTGGTCGCCGAGCTGAAGAAGTTCGACAACATCAACCCGGGGCCGCGCGACATGGTGTCGGGGATGTTTGAGCTCGGCCCCGATTCTCCACCGACCCACGTGCTGGTGACCGGCGTCTACAACCGTCCGGCTGCTGAAGTTCAGCCCGGATTCTTTTCGATGATTTCCGGCGACACGCAGCCCGTGATCGTACCAACCGCTACCTCCTCGGGGCGGCGCACGGCGCTGGCCAACTGGATCGCCGATCCCAAAAATCCGCTGACTACGCGGGTGATGGTGAACCGGATGTGGTATCAGGACTTCGGGCATGGCATCGTCGATTCGGTCAGCGACTTCGGCAAGATGGGTGAGAAGCCCTCCAATCCGGAATTGCTCGACTGGCTGGCGAGCGAGTTCGTACAGCAGGGCTGGAGCACCAAGAAGCTGCAGCGTGAGATCATGCTGTCGAGCGTGTACCGGCAAGCCTCGGACCATCGCGAAGATGCCTCCGCCGTCGATCCGGACAACAAGCTGATGTGGAAGTTCCCGCGCCTGCGCATGGATGCCGAAGAGATTCGCGATTCCATGCTGCTGGCTTCCGGGCTTCTCAATGAGAAGATGAACGGCCCCGGCGTTCGTCCGCCGGTACCCAAGAACCTGGGAGCGGGCAACGCCTACAATCCGACGCCGAACAAAGAGGACCACACCCGCCGCAGCGTTTACGTGTTCATCCGGCGCAACGTCCCGTACCCGATGCTGGAGGTGTTCGACATGGCCTCCTCGCAGCAGGTGCATAGCAAGCGCGATGTCACCACGACAGCGCCGCAGGCGTTGACCTTGATCAACGATGATCTCTACTTCCAATGGTCCGCGGCTCTCGCGGGCAGGGTGATCAAGGAGGCGGGCACGAATTTCGACGCCGACCTTGGCCGCCTCTACGAACTCCTGTTCGGGCGCAGCCCAGACGGATGGGAGAAGGACGCGCTGAAGACGTTCTTGGACAAGCAGGAAAAGACCGTCTCCGAACAGAAGGCGGCCGGCAAGCCCATTGCCGCTCCCGCTGGATTTGCCGAGACCCAGGAATTGAGTGCCACGCGGGCAGCTGCTTTTGTGGATATGGTGCACGCGCTGGCGAATTCAAACGAGTTCACTTACAGGTTCTAACAGGATCAGGAAAACAGGAGAAAAGAGATCATGCAAAAACTATCACGCCGACACGTATTAATGAGTGCTGGACGCGGACTGGGAGCAGTTGCGCTCGCCGGCATGCTGGAACAAGACGGGCTTCTGCCGAAGGCTCAAGCGGCTTCGACGAATCCCCTTGGCCCCAAACCACCTCACTTTGCACCCAAAGCCAAGAGCGTCATTTGGCTGCACATGCACGGCGCTCCGGCCACCATCGATCTGTTCGACTACAAGCCGGAGCTGATCCGGCTGGCTGGACAGCAGGTGCCGGATTCATTCGGCAAGATCGAGCTGGGCACGCAGGGCGGACGGGGTCCGCTGCTGGCGACCAAGCGAACCTGGAAGCAGTACGGACAGAGCGGGGCATGGTTCTCCGACTTCCTGCCCAATCTGGGTGAGCATGCCGACGATATGTGCTTCATCAAGTCCAAGACCGAAGGCAGCACGCACATCATCTGTCTGTATCGCTGCAACACCGGCGCGCTCACCGCTGGACGTCCCTCCATGGGCGCCTGGACGCTGTACGGGCTGGGTTCGGCCAACCAGGACCTGCCAGGGTTTGTCGTGCTGACCGATAACTCCGGCGGCATCGGCGAAGGCCGCGGCGTGGTCGGCGGGGTGGCAAACTGGAGCTCCGGCTTCCTGCCCGCCGTCTATCAGGGCACGGCCCTGCGCCAGGGCGACTCTCCGATTCTCGACCTGGCGAGGCCAGGGGCAGTGGGCGCCAATGAACAGCGCGCCACGCTGGATCTGCTGAAGGGCGTAAATCAGCACTACGGCAGCAAGTATCCGACCGACGACGAGCTCGAAGCTCGCATCGAGTCCTATGAGCTGGCCTACCGCATGCAAGCCGCGGCGCCGGAAGCCGTCGATCTGGGCAAGGAATCCGAGGCCACCAAGAAGCTGTACGGGGTTGATGATGAAGAGACGACTCAGTACGGCACCAACCTGCTCAGAGCCCGGCGTCTGGTGGAACACGGTGTGCGTTTCATCCAGATTTACTCGGGACAGTCGAGCTCGTGGGACGCCCACCACGACATCGAAGAGAACCATGGCCGCATGTCCAAGATCGTGGACAAGCCGGTCGCGGGACTTCTCACCGACCTCAAGTCGCGCGGGCTGCTCGACTCGACGCTGGTGGTATGGACGGCCGAGTTCGGGCGGACTCCGTACAGCCAGTCGGGCGACGGCCGCGACCACAACCCCTGGGGATTCACTTCGTGGCTGGCCGGCGGCGGAATCAAGGCCGGCTTGACGTACGGGGAAACCGACCCCATCGGTCTGCGGGCCGTTACCAACGCTGTCGACGCGCACGACCTGAACGCGACCATCCTCAACCAGCTTGGGTTGAATCACGTGAACCTGACCTTCCTGCACGAAGGCCGCTCGGAGCGTCCCACGGTGGTCTATGGCCACGTCGTGAAGGACATCCTGGCCTAAGGCAAGGATCGGTTTCAAGTAGTTACGGGGCGCGCCTCACGGCGCGCCCCATTTTATTTGTGGCCCGATTTCCGCTCACTGACGTTCGCGGTTCGGTGCCGACACAGAACCACGAGCGGCAGCGAGTGGGTGCTGACGGCCCTCTCGGCAGCCTCTCTAGAGGCACACTTCGCCGAGAGAGCCCGCTCCGCCGCAGTAGGTCACGTCCTGGAGCTGCATCACAATCCCGTCCGGATCGGTGAAGTACAGCTCGGGAGTTCCCCCCTTGGCTCCGCCGCGGTTTTCCATCCGCGTGTTCACGTACGACACCAGGGGGGCCGCCGGGCCGCGAGCGTCGCCTCTGGGCTTGATGCCGAACTCGGCTAGGGTCTTGAGCACCTGGTCGGGATGGAACCCCTCCATGGTCATGCAGGCGTGCGCGATTCCAGGCTTCGCTGCGTTTCCGCCGCCCATCGCCAGAAACTGAACGCCCGGGCCGACAGCGAGCTCGGGAGACGATGGTCCCTGGTAGGATCGTATGCCCATGCCGAACACGCCCCGGTAGAATTCCCGCGAGCGGTTGGCGTCGGAAACGCTCAGCGTGAAGTGGTTCAGGTCCCGCACCGCGATCAGGCCCTTGCGGGGCGCGGGTTCGGGCGTGGCGAAACACTTGTCGCCCAGGCCGCCTGAGCCGCCGCAATAGGACGGGTTCTGAAGCTGCACGACGATGCCATCCGGATCGCCGACGTAGAACTCCAGCGTATCGCCGCGCATCCGCTGCCACGTCTTCAGGGCGCCGGGGCCCTCGCTCCTGGCGACGCCATGCTCGGCGAGAGTCGCCACAACCCGGCCGGCGTTGAAGCCGTCGGTGGTCAGGCAGAAGTGGTCGATGCCGATTTTGCGGTCCGGCCCGGCGGCTGCCAGCGCGATGTATTGCGGGCCCGGCCCGATCCGCAACAGGCCGCCGGCATTGCCCTGGCGAAACTGGATGGGCATGCCGAAAAGGCCCTGATAGAACTCAAGCGACCGCTTCGGGTCGGAGACGTAGAGCGTCATGTGGTTCAACGTCCGAACACCGATGAACGGCTTGCTCGATTGGGCGATCGCTCCGGACGCCGCCGCGATTACCGGAAGCGAGCGAAAAAGCTGTCTGCGCGTGATCCGACCTGTGGGACTCATATTGAGTCAGATTCTAGCAGGTCGCACCGTCGAGAGCACGCGGGTTTATCGCGGGTTTATCGCGTCGTCACGCCGAATTCGAAGCCGAGGCGAATCGCGCGATACTGCGGCTCGAGATCCGAGACCAGCACGTAGTCGCCCGGCGGGAGGTCGGCGCGCGGCCGCACTCTCACCACGTCGGAGCTAAGCGGCTCCAGCTCAATCTCGCTCAAGTCCTTGGAGCGGAAGCGGGCCCATTGCGTAAACGCGCCTGCGACGGGCATGCTCACCTCGCGGTAGCCCTGCTTTCTCGCGCTGCGGACCAGATACAGTCCGGTGGCCGGCGAAAGGCCCCGCACGGCGAACGTGGGCCGCGGATTGGGGACCCGGAATGCGGCGGCCGAACCCGGCATCTCGACGACAGCGCGGCGGTGTCCCAAGCTGAAGTACTGCAACGTCCCTCCGGCGGCCATCGGCATGAACACCGTCGAGTGCAGAGGCGCCCAGCCGGAAGCCGTCTGGTAGTAAATGCCGTTCACTTGCGGGATTGCCGCGGCATCCTGAGCCGGCAGGATCGCCGGAAGCAGCACCGCAAAGGACACAGAGAAAATGATGGATGCTTTTCTAGCCATAAAAGTCAGTTACCTCCTAACACCCTGTTATTTTACGATGAGGTTCCCGCTTCCCGAGTACTGGGCAGGTTCAGTTTCGGAACGGTTTCAGTACTAATACTGGAGTCGTAGGCACGTGCCGGAATACGCGCCTGTCCGCTCCCTTACGGTCGCGGTTCTGAAAGACCTCCACTGATACAATCGTAGTCGCTATGGCATTTCCCACTCACCGCAAGCGCCGCCTGCGCGTGTCGGAATCGATGCGCCGCCTGGTGCGGGAGACGCACCTGGAGCCCTCGCAATTCGTTCTGCCGCTGTTTACGTGCCCGGGCGAGGGCGTCCGCAAGGAGATCAGCTCGATGCCCGGCAATCATCAGCTCTCGGTGGACGAGCTGGTGAAGGAATGCGAGGCGGTGCACGCGTTAGGGATCGGCGGGGTGATCCTGTTCGGCATCCCGGACAGCAAGGACGAAACCGCGTCGGAGGCCTACGCCGAGGACGGGATCGCGCAGAGAGCGGTGCGGGCGGTGAAGCGCGCGGTCCCTGGGTTGCTCGTCATCACCGACGTGTGCAATTGCGAGTACACCAGTCACGGCCACTGCGGCCAGGTGGTGGACGGTGACGTGGATAACGACGCCACGCTCGACTGGCTGGCGAAATCGGCGCTTTCGCACGCGCGCGCCGGGGTGGATATCGTCGCGCCGTCGGACATGATGGATGGTCGTGTCGCGGCCATTCGCGCGCGTCTCGACGCGAATGGGTTTCAGAAGGTCGCCATTTTCTCTTACGCCGCCAAGTTCGCCTCGGTGTTCTACGGACCGTTCCGCGAGGCCGCCGAATCGACGCCGCAGTTCGGCGACCGCCGCAGCTACCAGATGGACCCGGCCAACCGCCGCGAGGCCATGCACGAGATGGAGCTGGACCTGGAGGAGGGCGCCGACATGCTGATGGTGAAGCCGGCCATGCCCTACCTCGACCTGATCCGCGAGGCGAAGGATCGCTTCCCGGTGCCCATCGGCGCCTATCAGGTGTCGGGCGAGTTCGCCATGATCATGGCTGCGGCGCGCAACGGGTGGCTGGACCAGGACCGGGCCATGATGGAGTCGCTGACATCCATTCGGCGGGCCGGGGCGGACATCATCCTGACGTATTTCGCCAAGCCCGCGGCGCGCGCGATCGGGTAGTTTCCGCATGAATCCCCTTCTTGAAATTTCCTTTCGCGTCCCTTTCGACAAGATCGAGGCCGCGCACATCGAGCCCGCGATCGGCGAGCTGCTGGCGGGCGCCGCGCGCCGCCTGGAGGAGACCATCGCCAGCGAGCGCCCTCTGCACGCGCTCGACGTGATGACCGAGCCGCTCGACTACGCGATGAGCGTGGTTCGCCACCTGGAGAGCGTCGCGACCACGCCGGCGCTGCGTGCCGCCCACAACGCGGTCCAGCCCAAGGTCAGCGCGTTTTATTCCAGCCTGCCGCTCAACGACGGACTGTGGAAGGCGATCCAGCGCTACGCGGCGACGGCGGAAGCAAGCGCGCTCTCGGGCGCGATACGCCGCTTTCTCGCCAAGACCATCGACTCGTTCAAGCGTCACGGCGCGGAGCTGGATCCGGCCGGGAAGGCGCGGCTCAAGGAAATCGACGTGGCGCTGGCTGAGCTGACCACGAAATTTTCCGAACATGTTCTCGATTCGACCAACGCCTGGGAGCTGGTGCTGACCGATGAGAGCAAGCTCGCGGGGCTTCCCCCGGCCGCGGTAGCGGCGGCCCGCGCCTCAGCCGAAGCCAAGGGTCTGGCCGGCTGGCGGTTCACATTGCAGGCGCCGAGCTTTATCGCGGTGATGACCTATCTCGACGACGAGGGCATCCGCGAGCAGGCCTGGCGCGCCTACAACGCGCGGGCCACCTCGGGCGCGCACGATAACCGGCCGCTCCTCCCCAGGATCCTCACACTGCGGAAGGAGAAGGCGGCTCTGCTCGGCTTCCGCGATTTCGCCGACTTCGTGCTGGACGATCGCATGGCGCACACGGGCGAGCGCGCGCAGACGTTTCTCGACGATCTTCGTCACAAGACCGAGCGCCGGTTTCTGGAAGAGAACGGTGAGCTGGCGGCGTTCGCCGGCAAGGAAATCCAGCCGTGGGACGTAGGCTACTGGGCCGAGAAGCAGCGCGCCGCGCTCTACGATTTCGACGAGGAGGCGCTGCGCCCTTACTTTCCGCTGGCGCGCGTGGTGGAGGGGATGTTCGAAATCTTCGGCCGCATTTTCGGCATTCGCGTGACCGAAGAGCAAGGCGTGCCGGCGTGGGACCCCGAGGTCCGCTGCTACGCGATCCAGGACCGCGCGACCGAGAAATATCTCGGGTCGTTTTACACCGACTGGTACCCGCGCGAGAACAAGCGCGGGGGCGCGTGGATGGATGCGCTCCTTACCGGCAACCCGGCCGAGGGCCGCCCGCACCTCGGCCTGATCTGCGGCAACCTGACGCCACCGCTCGACGGCCGGCCGGCCCTGCTGACGCATCGCGAGGTGGAGACCATCTTCCACGAGTTCGGCCACCTGCTCCATCATCTGCTGAGCCGCGTGGAGGTGCGGAGCCTGGCCGGCACCAGCGTGGCTTGGGATTTCGTGGAGCTGCCCTCGCAGATCATGGAAAACTGGTGCTGGGAGCGCGAGTCGCTGGACCTTCTCGCCCGGCACTGGGAGACCGGCGCGGCCATCCCCGAGGACCTGTTCCAGAAAATGAAGCGCGCGAAAACGTTCCGCGCGGCTAACGCGCAGATGCGGCAGTTGGGTTTCGGATTCGCGGACCTGGCGCTGCACCGCCAATGGGACGGCGAGAGCGACGTGATCCGCTTCGCGCGAGAGATTTTGGAGAAGTTCGCACCGGCGCCCTTGCCGGACGACTACGCGATGATCGCCGGATTCACGCATCTGTTTGCGAGTCCGGTGGGTTACGCCGCCGGTTACTACTCCTATAAGTGGGCCGAGGTGCTGGACGCCGACGCGTTCACGCGCTTCCGCAAGGAGGGAGTGTTCAGCGAATCCGCCGGCCGCGAGTTTCGCGCGAAAATCCTGGCGCGCGGCGATAGCGAGGACCCGGCGCTGCTGTATCGTTCCTTCATGGGAAGAGATCCGGATCCGAACGCGCTGCTGGAGCGCGCCGGGCTGCTGGCGTGAGCGAAGCGCGCGGCGGTCAGGGAAGGCTCTGAAACCCCTTTCTAGCGAAGGGCCACAGGTTCGAATCCAGAGTGGGGAGCCATCACCCTGGGCTCCCAGGAATGCTACTTTCCAACTCGGTGTTCTCTGTTGACAGCCCAAGTGATGAT
>JBGPLI010000017.1:0-42484 GCA_041486445.1 Bryobacteraceae bacterium | reverse complement strand
GGACTCCTTTCCGATTCCTTGCTGACTTCTTCACGGTGTTATCCTTCTTCATGGCCGGTCTCCTTTCGATTGCACCTCGAGTGCGCTTCTCATTGGGAGCGTATCGCATCCCGCCGGGGGACCGGCCTTCTCATCCCATCTGAAAAGTGCTTTTCAGGCACTACCAGCAGCCACCAACCTGGTCGAAATACGGTTACCTTAATACTATGCCGATCAAGTTGATTTTCTCTGTCACCTCACTCCTGGTTCTCATTCACTCCGCCGCCCGCGCGGAAGCCAAGATGATGACCTGGACGATCGACGGCCTGAAACGGGATGCAATCGTGTATCTGCCCACCGCCAAGAGCCCCGGCGGCAAGGTGCCCGTGGTGTTCTCCTTCCACGGCCACGGCGATAACATCCAAAACTTTCAGTACGTGGATCTGCAACAGGCGTGGCCCGAGGCGATCGTCGCCTACTTCCAGGGGCTGCCGACCTCGCGCTCCGGCGAGCCTGCACTGCCGGGATGGCAGGTTGAAACGGGAACCTACGGCGATCGCGATTTGAAACTGGTGGACGCGGCGCTGGCTTCGTTCCGCAAGCAATACAGCGTGGATGACGCGCGGATCTACGCGACTGGCTTCTCCAACGGCGCTAACTTCACTTATCTGCTGTGGGCCGAGCGTCCCAATGTGTTCGCGGCCTATGCGCCCGTGGCCGCCGTGCTGCGCGCCTCTCCCAAAACGCCTCGGCCCATCCTGCACATCGCGGGCGTTCGGGACCGTCAAATCCTGTTCGACAATCAAAAGGAAGCCATCGAGATGGCGCGCAAAATCAACGGCGCGACCGGCAAGGGCGAGGCGTGCGGCGGCGGCTGCACGCTGTACAGTCCCTCGTCCGGAGCGCCTGTCATGACCTGGATTCACCAGGGCGGGCACGAATATCCCGACGGAACCTCCGAACGGATCGTGAAATTCTTCAAGCAGCATCCGATGAACAGCCATGGGACATAAGACCGGATTCGCCGCCCTTCTCCTGGGCGCGTCGTGCGCCGTGGCGCAACAGGATCGCACTTTGGTTGAGCGCGCCGGCCCGACCGCCTTCATCCAGCTCGAAGCGGAAAGCTTCCGCGAGCTCCCGCCCAAGCAGCAGGCCCTGGGATACTGGCTCAGCCAGGCTGCCATCGCGATCGACCCGATCATCTACGACCAGTCCTCGCGCTTCGGACTGCGCCAGAAACGGATTCTCGAAGCCATCGCCGCACATCCGGAGGGCATCGATCCGGCGAGCTACGCGAAAATCCTCGATTTCACGAAACTGTTCTGGGCAAATCGCGGCAACCATAACGACACAACCGCCCAGAAGTTCCTCCCCGGTTTTACGTTCGACGAGCTCAAAGCAGCGGGGCTGGCCGCGATGCGCCATAAAGCGACCGGGCTGGGCACGGAAAGCGTGTTCCAAAAGGAAATCGAGGAGCTGCGGCCGTCGTTGTTCGATCCGAATTTCGAGCCGCTCATCACCGCGAAAAGCCCTCGCGGCAATCTCGACATTCTCCAGTCGAGTGCGAACAATTTCTATCTCGGCGTCAGCCTGGCGGACTTGAAAGGGTACGTCGAACACAACCCGCTGAACTCGCGTCTGGCCAAGCGCGGCGACGGACGGCTGGAAGAGCAGGTGTATCGGGCCGGGACGCCCGACGGCAAGATCCCGCCCGGCCTCTACGCCGAGTACCTCCGCAACGCGATCCGCTGCTTTGAGCAGGCCCGCGCCTACGCCGACCCGCCGCAGGCCGAAGTGATGGCGAATCTGATCCGCTACTACCAGACCGGCGATCCGAAGGACTGGATCCGGTTCGGCGTCTCCTGGGTGCAGAACAACGCGGATGTCGACTTCGCCAACGGCTTCATCGAAGTGTATCGGGATGCGCGCGGCGCCAAGGGCACTTCGCAGGCGTTTGTGACCGCGACGGATCGCAAGGTCAGCGCCGAGGCGCGCAAAGTCGCCGATAACGCGCAGTACTTCGAGGACCATGCGCCTTGGCTCGCGCAATACAAGAAGCAAGGCGTGCGGCCGCCGGTGGCCAAGGTGGTGGAGGTGCTCATCGAAACCGGGGACTTTCACGTGAACACTATCGGCGACAATCTGCCGAACGAGAACGAGATTCACGAGAAATACGGCAGCAAGAGTTTCATGTTCACGGCCAGCGCGCGGGCGATGACGCGCGCCGCCGGGACCGCTGCGATCGACGAATTCGCGTACTCCAAGGCCGACGCCGATCGCTCCAAGAAATACGGTCCCGAGGCCGACGAGCTGATGACCACGCTGCACGAGATCATCGGCCACGGCTCTGGCAGACTGAGCCCGAAGCTCACGCACGAAGCGGCGTTCTACCTGAAGGAATACGCGTCAACACTGGAGGAGGGCCGCGCGGACCTGATGGCGTTGTGGAACGCGTTCGATCCGAAGCTGAAAGAGCTCGGCCTGGTCTCGAATCCCGAAGTTGCCAAGGCGATGTACGATTCGGCGGCGCGGGTCGCTTTGCTGCAGCTCCGCCGCATTCCGAAGGGTGACACGATCGAGGAGGATCACCAGCGGGACCGCCAGTTAATCTCCAACTACATCCTGGAGACCACCGGCGCCATTGTCCGGACCGAGCGCGAAGGCAAGGCGTATATCTACGTGCGCGACTACGAGAAGATGCGCCAAGGCGTGGGGGCGCTGCTCAAGGAGCTGATGCGGATCAAAGCCGAGGGCGATTACGACGCCATCCGCGCGCTGGTGGACAAGTATGGCGTGCACTTCGATCCCAAGCTCCGCGACCAGGTGGTGGCGCGCTACACCAAGTTGAACTTGCCCACGTATTGGGCTGGAATCTATCCGGAGCTGAATGCGGCCTTCGACGCGAAGGGGAGCGTGACCAAGGTCACCATGACCTATCCGCGAGACGTGACCCACCAGTACTTGCGCTACGGCGCGGGTCCGGTGTTTTCGTCGCGATGAGCACCACTCGCGTCATGCCTGGCGGGTTCGTTAGCCGCGACGCGGTGGAGAAAGGGCCGGGAGGCCGTCCTCTATGCCGCTGGTGCAACCTCGAAGTGCCTCCCCGGCGCTTCACTTTCTGCTCGGACTGGTGCGTTCACGAATGGCGTCTGCGGACCGACCCCGGTTATCTCCGCGAGCAGGTGTTCCTGCGCGACCGCGGCATTTGCGCGATCTGCCGCATCGATACCGCCGCCGCTTATATCGAGCTGAAGCGGTCGCGATCCACTCGCCGCCTGAAACTTCTCGCGCACTGGGGTCTCCGGGGACTCACGCGAAAGACCCTCTGGGATGCCGATCACATCGTGCCTGTGGTGGAAGGCGGCGGAGAATGCGACCTGGAGAATCTCCGAACACTGTGCCTGGTCTGCCACCGGCGCGAGACCCGGGAGCTGCGCGTTCGCCTCGCCGCATCGTCTGTTCCCAGCCCCGCCCGTCAGGGCGGGGTTCAGTGAGTCATCGCGTAAACCACATAGTTCACTCCCATGCGCATCGCCAGCCCCGAGAACTTCTCCGGATAGGATGGGCTGTCGGCCCATTCCCACGCATCGCCGGTGTCCGAATTAAAGGAAATGGCGACCATGATCCGGCCGTTATCGTCGAAGATGGCTCGCCAGTGTCCTCCCAGGCCGTCGTTCTTGTAACCCCTCCATAGGAACGAGTAGCCGACTAGCTGGAAGCGATTGTCCAGATCGTAGACGGTGTGGAAGATCGGATCGCTGTTCTCGATCTCCACGATGGGCCGGTCCGGGAACACGCGTTTGATCCCCTGCTCGAATCCCGCCCACTCGACGGTCCCGTGAAAATCGTCGGCCATGAAGAAGCCGCCGCGCAACAAGTAGTCGCGGAGCTTGACCACCTGGGAATCGGTCAGCGCCCATTCGCCTTCGTGCGTGGCGTAGATCCAGGGCCAATTGAAGACGTCGTCTCCGTCGTCCAGATTCACCGGCTGCTCCACCGACCGCACGTGCACACGCGTCAGCCGCCGCAGCGCTTGCGAGAAGTGACGGTCCGCGCGCGGATAATCCTGCGTCCAGATCGCATATCCGTGCGCCCAATCCCCCTCGGCGAATCGGCGGCCGAAGGCAAAGCCCGCTTCCGGATACATCAGGCGCGCGAACGCCCACTCGGTCTTTTCCTGGTAGTCCGGAGGCAGAGGGAAGTTGTCGTATTCCACGCCCGGATACTCGCGGAACGGCCTCTGGAAAGCGTACAACGCGCTCACCACGGCAATCCCGCCCGCAAGCCGCCCCAGGGCTTTGGCAAGGCTCATTTCAGGCCTTGCCTCGCGGCAGACGATCAACCCGCCCCAGCCGCCTTATGCTTGCGCTCCTCATACTCCTCGATTGAAATCTTACCCGTTGCGTAGCTCCTGTTCAACTCCTCGATCTCGGTCCGGCCTCCTACATCGGCCCGGGACTCGAGACCGCGGATCAGCGCGACGATCGCAACGACCAGCGCTGCGATAATGACTACGCCGATCGACCAGGCAGCCTGCTCCATACGCCAAAACAGCTCGTATTGCCACCCTTGCATACACTACTCCTTTTCCAAACGCTCTGAAAAAGGCCCTCCGGCACTTTGGATGCCAATTATAACTCCGCGGTTTCTCGTAGTCCAGAGTATTCGCGGATAGGACGTACAGTATTGCTCACGTGAATCTTAGGCGAAGTCGCGTCCCCGCTGGCTGGTTGGATCGCGAAGCCGGGTTGGTAAGACAAACGTGTGCACAATGATCCCGATCGTGTGCACTCTTACGCCTGTTTACCAGGCTTCGAGCAAAGGTTGGGCGAAGATCTCTTCGCTGACGCCCTGGGCCAGCGCCGCTTCCTTGGTGCAGATCCAGTACTCCGGCTGCCAGCGCTCTTTGCGGTCGTAGGGCGCCAGGTACACGTAGAAATCCTTTGCGCGCAAGCGCACCCGCGGCTGGACGCGCTTCTCGTTGCCCAGCGCGAAGGCCTCCTCTAAGGCCGCCTCATAACCCTCAAAGGGGCCATCGATATAGTCGCGGTGATTGATAATGTGCCATTCCATGCAGTTCACCCGCCCGTTCCCCTTATAACTCTATAGATGACACAATCGCAGGGCCGGTTTCAAGTGCAGGATGGCGAAGTTTGGCAGTGCCGCTCAGCGCTGCCCCAGGTAACTCTTGCGCATTTTCGCTACGATCGTGAACTCGGGGTCCACCACGTTGGAGATCTCATACTCCATGCCTTGGCCCATGAGCAGACTCGCACCGCGCTCGTCGAACCCGTAGCTCTCCATCAGCCAGCGCATCAGCTCGGTCGTCGCGTGCTGCAAGGCCTCGTTGAGGGCTCGCGAGCTGCCCAGGACCATGATGAAGTCCTGGTTCTCGAGGCGCGGCCAGTTGATCTTCTTCCCTTTCATGAGGTCGACCGAGAACTCGACGTCGAGCGAGGTCTCGATAGCGCTGCCGACCACTTCGCCGTCGCCCTGCCGCGCGTGGCCGTCGCCCAGGAACAACAGCGCACCGGGCTCAAATACGGGTAACATCACGGTGACGCCGGCCCCCATGCCGTTGTAGTCCATGTTGCCGCCGAAATTGTCCGGATACCCGGTGGGGATGGCGGCCTTGTTGGGCGGGGCCGTCCCGATACAACCCAGCATGGGGCGCAGAG
Source organism: Bryobacteraceae bacterium (assembly GCA_041486445.1). Lineage (GTDB taxonomy): Bacteria > Acidobacteriota > Terriglobia > Bryobacterales > Bryobacteraceae > Palsa-187. The sequence continues at coordinate 36,827 of JBGPLI010000017.1, read as the reverse complement.
GCAACTCGATGCGCGGGCCCTTGAACTCGCCCGGGTCGAGATAGGCAATGCCTTTCTGCTTATCGATCCGCCAAGACGCTCTTTTCGGATCACGCAGCGCCTCAGCGCGCAGAAAGCCTGGGTCGGCGGTGTATGGCGCGAGCAGCGATGCCGAATAGCCCGTCGCGCGGTTGGTCTCCAAACGCAGGATATGAACGACCAGCGTGTCTCCCGGCTCGGCGCCCTCGATGTAGAACGGGCCCGTTTCCGGATTGGGTCCCCGGCCGCGCTGCACACCTTTGGAATCGACGCCGCTCGCGTCGATGGTATAAGTCACAACGTGGTCGCCGGGCTTAATGCGCAACGCGGGAGTGTGGGCGCCCGAAAAGGTGTTATAGAACTCCTTGGGCTCGAAGCGATGAGTTTCCGCCCATCCGGTAGCCGCGAACGCGAGGATGAGAAGCAATGGCCTCACTTCGAGGAGTCTGGGTTGCCCCCGAACACATAGTCGTCGGATTTCCGCCCGCGGAATGTAGTGCTGACGATCGGGATTCCGCGCTCGTTCATCAGCCGGGTCAGCAGAGCCACCGTGTCTTTCTGATAAATCGCGGAGGACATCCCGATGGGCACTCCCTCGGCCCAATTGAGCGGGGTCATGCGCGAGGAACTGGCGCCGAATCCGAAATCCTCTCCCTTGTCCTGAGCGTCGAGTTTTGCGCCGCGATCGACCAGCAACAGCACGGCCTTGTTCGCTCCCTTGTAGGCCGCGCCGTGCAGAGGCGTGATTCCGTGGTCGTTGGCCGCGTTCACATCGCTGCCCAAATCGAGCAGCAGTTTCACTACTTCGAGCGTTTCGTCGGGGGAATGCTCGCGGATCATGCCGTCGGCCCAGCCCACGCCCGATGCCACCATCAGGGGCGTAGTGTGGTCGAGAGTCGGAATCGCCGGATCGGCGCTGTGATTGAGCAGCAGCTGCACCACCGTGAGATCGCCGCACAGGGCCGCCCGCAGCAGCGGCGTCGCGCCGGCTTCCTTCAGCCACATCGACGACATCCCCTGATGGACCTCGGTCTCGGCCTTGATCCGGACATTCGGGTCGGCTCCCCGGTCGAGCATCGTCTTGATGAGATCGAGAACGCCGTCGGTGCTCGGGCCCGGTATTGCCGTCGACTCCTGATTGCGATTCTTCACCGCCAGGTACAGGGGCGTCCAGCCCTTGGCGTTGGCCTGGTTCAGATTCGCGCTGTGGTCGAGCAGAAACATCGCGATGTCGGAGTAGCCGTTCTGCACCGCCACCATCAAGGAGGTGCCGCCCTCAACCGAAGTCTGGTTCACATCGGCCTTGGCCGCAACCAGCGCGCGCACGCATTCGAGACACCCCTGGCGAGCCGCGATCATCAGCGCCGTCAGGCCGCCCTTTTGCTCGCTGGGCTCGCGCGTCGCCGCGCTGCCCGGACGCACCGGGGCGAAACCAAGACCTCGACGCGGTACCGGCGTCACAACCTTCGAGGTGATCCCGAGGTCGGCTCCGTGCCCGGCCAGAAACTGCACCACGTCGGCGTGGCTCTGGTCCGCGGCCCACATCAGCGCCGTGGTGCCTCGCAAGCTTTCCTTCGCGTTCACCTTGGCGCCGTGATCGATCAGCGCCTTGACCGCGTCCAGGCTGCCGCTGCGCGCGGCCATCATCAGCGCGGTCTCGCCATGCGACAGGATAGGGGCGTTGGCGTCCGCTCCGGCCTTGAGCAGTTTCTCGATCATGGCCGCGCTCCCGTTGAGAGTGGCGAGGAACAGCGGCGTGGCGCCATTGCGGTTGGCCGCCTGCGCGTTCGCTCCGGCTCGAATCAGCAGATCCGCCGCTTCGAGGTCGTTCCACTGCGCAGCCCAGTGCAGCGCCGTCGCGCCGTCCACCTGCGGAGCGTTCACGTCGGCCTTCTGGTCGATCAAAGCGCGCAGCGCCGCGCGGTCCCGGTTCTGAGCCGCGTCCGCTACCGGGCTGCTGGAGGCCCCGAACGCGGCCAGCGATAGCAGCCCCGCCCCGCACCACATGAAGAAAATTCGTTTGAGGCTCACAGCGTCACGGCTCCCGTGCTGTCGCCGATGCTTTGCTTTTCGATCCCGAACATCCGCAGCGTGGTCAGCAGCAGGTTCGCGGTGGAACCCGAAGTCTTGACGTGAACGCCGCCCTTGTGCTGCCCCATCGCGCCGCCGATCAGCATGTGGCCGACGTTGCGGTGGCTGTGCAGGTTCGAATCTCCCATGTTGCTGGCCCACACGATCAGGGTGTTGTCCAGCAGGTTGCCGTCGCCTTCGGCCGTCGATTTCAGCCGGTTGAGGAAATACGGCAGGGTCTGCACGTGGTAGCGGTTGATCTTGGCCCAGTCCTCGACTCGCTTCGGAAGTGCGCCGTGGTGCGACGCCGCATGGTTCGCGGTCCCGACGCCGGATTCCGGATAGGTCCGCATACTCACGTCGTGCGCGTACATGAGCGTCGAAACGCGGGTGATGTCGCCCTTGAAGGCCAGCACCTGCATGTCCCACATCAGCTTGATGTGCTCGTCGAACGATTCCGGCATGCCGAAGGGAACCTGCGCGTCGGGCGACAGATTGGCCGACTTCGCTACGTTCTGCAGCCTCCGCTCGATCTCGCGAATGTCCTCGAGATACTCGTTGAGCCGCGTGCGGTCCGTGCCCGGAAGAGTGCTGTTCAGCCGGGCCACCTCATGCGTCACCGCGTCCAGAAGGCTGGCCTTGGCCTGCTTGCGCGCAGCGCGCTCTTGCGGGCTCGCGCCGTCGCCGAAGAGACGCTCGAACACCAGCTGCGGGTTGGCTTCGTGAGGCAACGGCTTGGTGGGTCCGGACCAGGAAATCGAATTCACATAGGCGCAGCTATAGCCCCACGGGCAGGTGGCCAGCGCGCTCTGATCCTCGATGCCGAGTTGGATCGAAGGCAGGGCGTTATCCTGGCCGTACTTCTGCGCGATCATCTGGTCGATGGTGACGCCCAGGTGGATGTCTTCGCTGACGGTCTTCTTCGGAGAGACGCCGCTGAACGTGGCCGCGCTGCGGGAGTGGTCCCCACCGGTCAGACCCGGAGGCGGCATCGACGAAGTGGCGTCGAGGCCGCTGATCACCGTGATGCGGTCCTTCCAATCCTGGAGCGGCTTCAGCACGAACGGAAGCTCGCCGAGCGCGCCTTCTTTTTCGATGAGCCAAAAATCCGGCGCCCAGCCGTGCGGATTAAAGACGCCGACGAAACGAGGAATCTTCGGGAGCGCGGCCGCCTTGGCCAGAGGCGCGAGCGCCGGCACCATCGAATCGAGGAACGGCAGCGCCAGGGAAACGCCCGCCGCGCGCAGTACCGTGCGCCGGGAAATGTGCTTTTTCGTAATGATCATGGCGGAATCTCTAACGCGCTCCATTACTGTCGCGCCTCCTTATTATCTCCGGGCGACGCTGACGGCCGCCTCCGCTTTCCGATTCATTTGAAACTGGTCGCTCTTGACGATGCCCGCCACCAGCGATGAGAAATGGTAATCGTTGCGGGCGGCGTCGCGCACAATCGAGCGAACCACCGGCATCTCCTGGTATTCTACTCCGCGGCCCAAAGCGTAAATGAGAAGCTTCTCCGTCAGGTTGCGGACAAACTGGGGAGAATAGCGCAACAGCGCCTGGCGAAGGCCCGCCACGCCGTCGATCTTTGTGCCGTCGGTCAACTGGCCCGACGAATCCAGCTTCTTGCCGAACTGCGTGGTCCTCCACTTCCCGATGCCGTCGAAGTTTTCAAGCGTGAACCCGATCGGATCCATCATCCTGTGACAGCTCGCGCAAGCCGGATTGGCGCGGTGTTGCTCCATCCGCTCGCGCATGGTCTGCTCCCCGCCGGGGACTCCGTTGGCCGTTTCTTTGAGCGGCGGCACGTTGGGCGGCGGGTCCGGCGGAACCACGCCCAGAATATTCATCAGGACCCATTTGCCGCGCTGCACCGGCGAGGTGCGGTCGGACACCGACGTCACCAGCTCCACGGCCCCTTTGCCGAGCAGTCCCCGGCGCACGTCCAGGTCTCCGCCGAGCGTCACCCGCCGGAACTGGCTCCCGTAGACGTTCGGGATGCCGTAATGCGCGGCCAGGCGCTCGTTCACAAACGTGTAATCGCCGTTCAGCAGATCGATGACGCTGCGGTCCTCGCGCACGATGCTCTCAAAGAACATCTCGGCCTCGGTCCGGAAGGCCTGCCGGAGATTGTCATCGAAATCGGGATAGATGACGCCTTCGGGCGTCGAGCTCTGCAACGTCCTCAAGCCCAGCCACTGTCCCGCGAAATTCTTCACCAGCTCGCGCGAGCGGCCATCCGTCAGCATCCGCCGTACCTGGCTCTCGAGCGTCGCGGAATCCTTGAGTTTGCTCTGGCCGGCCAGGTTGATCAATTGGTCGTCGGGTGGGCTGCTCCACAAAAAGTACGACAGGCGCGAGGCCAGCTCCAGATCGCTGATGCGATACGGCTCGCCGGGCTTGACCCCGGCCGGACCCTCTTCGGTGCGGAACACAAATTCCGGGTGCGCGAGCATGAACTCGAGCGCGCGCTCGATGCCGTCCTCAAAATCGCCGGTGTTCCGCCCGGCCTGGTAGAAGTTCAGCAATTTTTCCGTGTCCGCATCGGTCACCGGCCTTCGATACGCCTTCCGCGCCAGCGACGAGAGGATCCTGCGGGCGCAGGGCAGCTCGTCGGCGGCATTCGCGGGCCGGCAAGTGAGAATCTTGTTGCGGCTGGGCGTGTCCTTGGGACGCGTGCCGTTGGAGGGTCCCTCGATCGTGACCGAACTCACCTGCGGGGTGAACGTGAAGCCGTCGATATTGTTGTCGTCGAGCACGCTGCGCCGGTAGTGACGATTCAGGTCGTAGCCCGGCACGTACGTGGTGGCGACCCACGCCAGTCCCACCGTCCGCAGGCCCGCCTTCACGTTGACGCGAACTTCGTTCTTATCGTGGTTGCTGGTCAGCGGCACCTCGGCGCCGACCTTGAACAGCTTCAGCCTCTCGCCGTCGAGCGTGAGCTCGAGCTGCTCGCCCTCGCTGTCACCGCCGTACAAAGAGCCAACCGTGGTCCGGATCGGCAACCATGAGATGAGGTACTCGCCGTCGGCGGGGAAATAATGACGGACCAGCATCCCGCCGCGCGTGCCGAACGACAGGCCTTCGATGTGATCTTCCTGCGAATAGTCTTCGCGGACGTGGTAGACCTTCCGGCTCGGAGCGGTCTCGTGGCCCATCGCCAGGCGGCTGATTTTGGAGGCCGCGGAAACGTATCCTTCGACCAGCGCCGGCGACACGCCCAGTCCGCTGGCGACATTATCGAAGCCGTAGCTGGCGTCGTCGGCGGGCAGAAACGCCGCCGGATCGACCTCAAGCGCGAGCAGCTCGCGGATCGCATTGGCATACTCGGCGCGATTAGCGCGGTGGACGCCGGGCGGGGCCAAGTGAGGTTTCGCGGCGGCGGCCTTATCAAGCTCGGTCTCGAGCGTGACGGTCAAGCCTTCGTAGGCGGCGGGCGCGGGCCGGGGCATGCCCAGCGGAGGCATCATCCCAGCGCGAAGTTTCCGCACCACTTTTTCCCAGGTTTCCGCATTCGCGCCGGCTTGTGCGGGGTCCACCTGGTCGAGCATCAGGCCGGCGGTTTTGAGCTTCTGATTGTGGCAGCCGACGCAGTATTGATCGAGGGTGGCGCGCGGCGTCTGGGCGCTGGCGATCGCCGCCACCCAGCCCAGGCCGAGCAGAAACACTTTTCCCACGACGCCAATCTCAACACAGAAGTCCCTTGGTGTCAAGGGGGTGGGAGGCGCTACACCGGCGCCCTGTCGAGACCAGTGATGAACTTGATTTCTGGAATTCTTTTCCTGCTGAGGCGGTCGTCATTGGTGATGAAAAGATCGATTCCGGCGGCCGCCGCGCAAGCCAGCTGAATCGCGTCCGGCGCGCGAATCGTCGCGTCGCTCCGTACGCGTGCGTAAAAGGGGGCGGTCCGCAGATCGAAGGGAATCACCGTGATTTCCGGACTGCGGAAGATTTGCACGTAGCTCTGTTCCAGGTCTCGTGCACCCATTTGAGCCGGTTTCACCAGGATCTCACCCACGGTAAGAGCGCTCGTGTATAGCCGGTCGCCCCGCTCTCGCATGCCCTGCCAGACTTCTGCGACGCGTTCCGCCCTGGGACCGCGATCCTCGACCAGGTAGACGAAGAGATTGGTATCCCAGAAGACCTTGGCCACCTCGTCGAGCCCTCAGTTCCCGCCTACACGTTCTTTCACCCGTGCCACGGATCGGCGGCCGGCATCGTGAATGCGGGAGTTGGACTCTGACGCCCAGTCTGCCCTCAGCCCATCCACAAAGGCGTCCGGATCGACACCCGACCAGACTTCTTTCCCTAACCCCCGCAACCGGAGGATGGGATCCTCCACGGCAAGGTTGCTGGCCGCAGTCCCGCCGCAATACTCCAATTCGTACCAATCCAGAAGGCCGTGATATTGGACCGGCAAATCCGCGCGGCGGGGATGAGTCTTTCCCGACCGCTCGGGGTGGCGCGGATCGCCAGAGCGATAAAGCTTGAACGTTCCATCCTCGAGTCGGCAAGACATGCAGCATCGAGCCGTGTTGGGCGGGAGATTCCCGACATTGTGAAGGTGAATGTGAGCCTGAACACCCGGACGCAACTCGTGATGAACAGGCTCCTTGCGGACCCTTTCGAGGATCTCGCGGGCGGAAAAGGACAGCCGATCGGGGTGCTCGCGCGTCAGTTTCGCCAGTGCGATCCAGCACTCGTCGGCCACCTTGATCGCTTTCGGTTCCTCAACCATGGCCCTTCAAGTTTACCATGTTTACCAAGAAAGGAGAACTCAATAATTGTAAGCGAGGGCCTCTTACCAGATCAGTTTTATCCCCGCTTGCACCTGCCGCGGAGGCGTCTGCGTCGTGTCGATGAGCCCGCCTCCCGGAACCACGTCGCCCTTCTCGCCGTAGATGACCTGGTGGCTGAGCGGCGCGGCGAAGTTCGCATGGTTGAAGAGATTGAAGGCATCCACCCGGAATTGCACATTGAATCGATCGGAAACGTGCCGGATGATACTGTCCTTGTGCAAGGACACATCCAGGTTCTCGAGTCCCGGCCCGGTCAGAGAGTTTCGCCCGAGATTGCCCCGGCGAAGCGGATTTGAAGGAAAGACCAGGCACTTCAGGTTCGCGTAGCTGACCGCGTGCGGATCGTTCACCGAGGTCGAGCATCCCGGTCCCTGAAGACGATCGGGCATATCCACCGGATCGGTGCTGTTCTGCCCGAGCGGATCGCCACCGACAAGAAGCGTGAACGGAACCCCGGAGCTCGCATGGTAGGTGCCGCCGAGCTGCCAGCCGCTTCCCATCGCGCGGATCGCCTTTGGTCCCGCGCCGGGCGCCGGCAGGGGCCAGGTGAAGTGCAGCGTGAAATTGTGGGTGATGTTGAAATCGGAGAGCCCTCGATTCAGGTGCGGGTCGAACCACGGCAGTGTGGAAATGGAATTCAGGAACTGATTGCCATTGATGGTTGAGGATCCGTTGTCGATGCTTTTGCCCCAGGTATAAGCGGCCTGTAATTGCAGTCCGAGAAACGGGACCGCTCGCGCCTGCGTTTGCAGGGCCTGGTAGGAGGAATCGCCGCTCCACATCAGGCCATTGAGACGCCCCGTGGTTGGATTCAACTTCCGCCCGCTTTTCCACGGCGACGGCCAGAAGTAACCTTCCGACGTGACCGACGAGGGCAGCGCCATGTTCATATCGTCCACTCGAAACGGCTGATGGACGCCGCGCGAGGCCACGTAGACCACCGACAAGTTGGCGTTTTTGGCGATCCGCTGTTCGATGCCGAGATTCCATTGCATGACATAGTTGCGATGCGGATCGGGTTCGATGTACGCGGTGCGCCGCGGGCTGTTGCTGCTTTGGGCGATCTCCACTCCGCCGTTAGGAAACGAGCCTTGCGGAAGGAGGTTGCTGGGGATGGTAGCGAGTCGAAAAAACGGTGCGGTAGTTATGGAAAGTATCTCGAACTCGTAGGTCAACGGCAGTACATCGAACATGCCGAAACCGGAGCGCACCACCAGACCCCCGCTCTTGAGCGGCGACCAGGCGAGCCCCACGCGCGGCTCGAAATTCAGTCTGGTCGGGTTGGAAAAATACGGATCGCCCAAGTGCAGAAGCGGATCTTGAACGTGCTGCAACGCGGCCAGTCTCCCGTGGACCTCCACGGGCACCGATGCCATCTCGTACCGCAGCCCCAGGTTGAGTGTCAGGGAAGACGACACATGCACGTCGTCCTGCACATACGATCCCAGCACGGTTTGACGCAATCCGCGATCGCCGTCGGACCCGGGAAGCTCTACGTTCAGAGTAAACGGACGATTCGTGAGAAATTCTTCGATCGACTGGAATGTGTATACGCCATTATGCTGGTTGCTGGTGAACATGTTGCTGCGCATACGCTCCACCGCCGCTCCCAGTGTGATGGTGTGCGGGCCTCTTCTGAGCGCGGCATCCACGTACCACTGGAACGACGTCCAGTGGAAAGCGAACTTGTTGGGGGCGTCGAGCCCGCCGGTGAAGGTGGACAGTCCGGTCACGTTCAGGCCGCCGACGGTGAGTCCCGGAACAAAGCCGAGCGACGTATCGGCCGCCTTCGGATTGATCGCCGCCGGAGTCTGGCCAGTGAGCGCGTTCACACGGTTGATCCCAAATCGCGATGACAACGTCGTATTGGCGCTGAAACTGTGCGATTCGGCCAGCGACAGCAAGTGCCTTCGCGTCTCGATACCGTTGAGTTTGAAATCGAGCGCGTCCGGCTCCACGGTATTCGCGCGGTCGAATACATAGGTCCCGGTGAGCTTGTCGTTTCCGCCAATGGTGTGATCGACTCGGCTGGTGAAGTAATCTTCGTGGGTCACGTGCTGCCCGGAGAAGCGAAAGATCCCCGTCTCTCCGCCGGGAAGCAGCCCGCTGTTCGGCAGCGGATACAAGTCCAGAAACGGAGCCATCGACGACAGCGCTCTCTGCCGTGTGGCGAGGGACGGCACGGTGTCGACCTGCGTAAGTCCCAGCGACTGCCGCAAGCCTTCGTAGTTCCCGAAGATGTACGTGCGATTTCGCCGGATGGGCGCCGACGCCGCCCCGCCGAACTGGTTTCTTCGAAACGGCGGCTTGGCATTGTCGAAGTATCCGTGCGAATCCAGGGCGCTGTTCCGCAGAAACTCGTAGACGCTGCCATGGAAGGCGTTCGATCCGGATCGCGTGACCGCGTGCACCACGCCGCCCGAGCTCCGCCCGAATTGCGCCGGGTAACTGCTCGTATTCACCCCCAGTTGTTGCACCGCATCGGCGCCGAGACTCAGACCCAGCACGCTCCCTGGGGATGAGTTGGCATAGTCGTTGGTGGTGATTCCGTCCAGCAGGTAGTTGTTCTGTTGCGGGCGGGCCCCCGACAGACTGATCTGCTGGCCGAAACCGCGCTGGCCGCGGCCGGAGTTCGTGTCTGAAGCGCTTTGTTGCGTCTCGACAGCCGAGACTCCCGCCTGGAGCGTCGCGGCTTGCTGCACGTCACGGCCGTTGACCGGCAGATCCCGGACGGTATCCGAATCGATGACGCCTCCATTCGTAGCGCCGGCCTGAGCGTTCACGACGATGTCGCATTGCGAGTCCTGGCCGCTCCGTGCATCGCACTGGGTCTCGACGCCCGTGCTGGAGAGATTCCATGACCCGGCCGCAATGCCCTGCATGCGGTATACGCCGCCCTTGTCGGTGATGGCGTCATGTTCCGTTCTTGAGCCGGCCGCCCTGGCGGTCACCCGCGTGTCCGGCATCGGAGCGCCGCTCTCGGTCCTCACAATGCCGTGAATATCGGCGCCAAAACAAAGCGAGCACGAAACACAGACGAGCAACCACCCTGCCGGGCGCATTTTCACGCACCCGTGACCGAGGCCACGATCCTCTGAATCATCCCGTCCACCGCCCGGCCAGGCTCGTGCCAGTGCCACACCAGCACGATGTCGTGCTCGGGATCGATCCAGATGATGTTTCCGCCGTTGCCGATGGCGGCGAAGCTCGACGCCGGCCCGCTCGGCCACTGCCTCTGCCTCGTGTTCAGCCACCATAGGTAACCGTAGTCGGGACCGTGCGCCGAAGGCGTGGTGGCGTCCTTGATCCACTGCGGGGAGACGAGCTGCTTGCCCTCCCAGTTGCCCTGGTTGAGGATCAGCAGCCCGAAGCGCGCCAGATCCTGCGAGTTGATCCACAACCCTCCGCCCCAGCGCGTGCCGCCGCTGACCGACTCGACCGGCTTGCCGGCGACCTCGGTGGTCGACTTCGCGCCGTAGCCCTGCCACTTCCATTCGCGCGATGCCCCGATCGGGTCCATGATGTTCTCCTTGAGCACTTCCGGCAGCGCCTTGCCGAACACGCGCGCCACCGACAGCGCGAGCCGGTTGATGCGCACGTCGTTGTACTCGTAGTAGGCGCCGGGATCGTGAATCTCGCGCGCCGTCATCTGGCCGTTGCCGAACTCTTCGGTGCCCAGGAAATTGGCGTTCTTGCCCCACATCGCGCCTTCCCATTCGCTTTCCTGCTGCAGGTGGTTTTTCCAGGTGATCTTCGCGTTGTGAGGCGAGTCGTAGCCGCCGTCATGAATGTAATCGGCGACGCGGTCATCGACGCTGTGGATAAGGCCCTTCGCAACCGCGAGCGAAGTCGTGGTGGAGAGGAAGCTCTTGGCGATGCTGTAGACCGGGTCGTTGGTCCTGGTATCGCCGAATTCCGCGACGATGTAGCCGTGGCGCAGAATGACGCCGTTGGTGGCTGCGCGCTGCGGCGGCAGAGGGCCCAGCACCCGGCCGAAGGTGCGCAACTGGTCTCGCTCGAAGTCCCATTTGGAGCCGTGCGCCTCGGCCCAATCGATGGCTTCTTTCAGTTTCGCGGCGTCCAACCCCGCTTCGGCGGGCGGCTTGTGCTGCCACGCTCCGGCGGCGGGAAAATAGGTGGTGCGCTCGGTCTGCGCGGCAAGCCCCGAGGCCAGCGCCGCCAACAGAGGCAGGGCCAGCAGTGAACGTCGGTTGAACCAATGTGTCGTCATGGACGAGATCCCTCAGGAGGCAGTGTCCCACATTCCCGGTGGGGCAGGCGCCGGGTGGTGGTGATGCTTTTGAGCCCATCTCCTCCCTATGACCTCACTACCAAGCGCCAGCGCGTGGCGCTAGCATCGGCGACGAGTCGCACGCCGGCTCTTCCGCCAGTTCTCGAAATCGGCTACGATCTCGTCTTCGGAGAGGCCCCGCTTTTTCACCTGGCGCCGCACCTGATCGCTGAGAACCGAAAACATTTCGCGCTTCAGTTCAATGGGCATGGTACGCTTCGTGCGGATCTTCACGTGGTCACTCTAGTGACCATTGCACTCCCCCGGAATTGAACCTGTGAGAATCTGGTGGTCAGCATGTCCGGCCTGATCAACCAACATCGGCGAACCCAGTTGATCGAGTTGATGACCGCGCGCGCGTGGGATTCTCTCCTGTTGTACGGAAACGGCTGGCGCAAAGATTATTTCCGCTGCCTCGTCAACGTCAATTTCTCCGGACCGCACGCCGCTGCACGCCTGTCCCGCTCTGGCGAGCTTATCGTCGCGGTCGCCGATCCCTGGGACTACGAGCTCGTCTCGGCCGCGATCGATGAAAGGGTCATCTTCCAACCCGATTTTGCCTCGGCGCTCGAACCCGCCTCGGCCATCGCCGGCATCGAGCTGATGGAGGCGCGATTCCTCAATGGCGCTGTTTCGGCTACTGCCGAAGTGGAGGAACTCCGCAGAATCAAGACCGCGGACGAACTCGAATACCTGAAAAAAGCCGCGGAGCTGGCCGATCGCGGCTACCAGCGCCTCGCCGACGCGATCGAGCCCGGCATGAAGGAATACGCGCTGGTGGCCGAGGTCGAGGCCTTCTTGAAAGCCAACGGCGCCGAAGACAATTTCATGCTGATCGCAACCGGCGGCCCGGAAGTCACGGGCATGAGGCCGCCTACGGATCGAGTGATGCGCAAGGGCGACTCCGTTACCACGGAGCTGACTCCCCAGGTCAACGGATATTACGCGCAGATCTGCCGGACGCTGGTGCTGGGCGATCCGAGTCCGCAGCAGCGCCAGGCGTTTTCGATTTTTTCCGAGGCGCAGCAAGCGGCGCAGGATCTGATCCGGCCCGGAGTCAACGTCCGCGATGCCGCTCGCGTGCAGAACGACGTGTTCCGCAAGCACGGCTACGGCGAATACACCGGGTCGCGGTACACGCGCGTGCGCGGTCATTGCCTGGGCCTGTACCCCGACGAAACGCCGCATATCCTCGAAGACTCCGACTACCAGATCAAGGAAGGGATGGTGCTGATCGCGCATCCCAATACCTACCTGCCGCTTTCCGGATACATGGTATTGGGAGATACCTTGCTGGTGACGGCCGCGGGCAACATTTCGCTGAATCATACAAAGAAAGAGTTATTCGTGAAATGAAAAGGGGACTCATCGCATGGGACAAGGCCGAGCTTCCCCCGGCCGTTTTCGAAGCCAGACTCGACGCCGTCCGGAAGTCACTCGCCGAGCGCGAGCTACCCGCCGCGGTCGTGTACAGCGACGTTTTCCGCTCCAACCAGGCCCGCTTCCTGATTAATTTCATGCCGTACTGGAACCGGTCGCTCCTGGTGATTCCTCGCGAAGGGGCGCCGGTGCTGCTGTGCGCTCTCTCGGCTCGCGTGTATCCCTGGATTCGGTCGGTGAGCGCGATCGAGGACATTCGGCCCGCGGGAGCGCTGGTGCCGGCGCTGCTACAGCTCTGCGCGGAGCGCCACTGGAAAAGAATCGGCGTTCTCGATCTCCCTCGCCTTCCCGAGGAGATCAGCCGTGCGGATGTAGAAATGGTCGACGTGCCGGTCCCGCTCGCCGCGGATGACGCGGAGTTCGCGATGCGCAGGCGCACCGCGAGCCTGGCGCGTCAAATCCTGACGGAGGAACTCCCCAACGGCGCCGGCAAGCAGGATTACGAATTCGCCGGCCGGTTGGAACGCGCGTTGCGGCGAGCCGGCGCCGAAGACCTCGTGATTCTGCTGAGCGCGGGCCGAACCTCGCCCCGCCCCGCTGAAGGCGCGACGCTGGCGGAGTACTACTCGGCGGCAATCGCGCTGGAGTATCGAGGCCATTGGGCCAAAGTGACCCGAGCCCGGACCTCCGGCCACTCGCTGCGGGATCATTTCGAAGCCACGCTCAAGAAAGGTACGGGTGGCTACGTGGAAAATCTCTCTGGCCCGTATCCTGCCGAGGGCTGGGACCGATCACGTCTGGCGCCGGGCTCGATCTTCGTGCTGCACGTCGAGTCCCGGATTCGCGGGCACAGGCTGTTCTACGGAGACACCTGCGTGGGAACTGAACTGCTTTGAACCACGCGGCCGTCGAACAGGTGAATGTTGCGGTCGGCGTAGCTGGCATACCGGGGATCGTGGGTGACCATGCAGATGGTCGAGCCGGCGCTATGCAGCTCGCGCAGCAGGTCCATCACGGCTTCGCCGTTGGCCGAGTCGAGGTTTCCGGTGGGCTCGTCTGCCAGCAGTATGGAGGGATCGCCCGCCAGCGCGCGCGCCACCGCCACGCGTTGCTGCTGGCCTCCGGAGAGCTGCGACGGATAATGCTTCACGCGGTGCGACATGCCGACGCGCTCCAGTGCGTTGTGCACGCGCTGCTTGCGCTCGGCGCCTGCCATGCCGCGATAAGTCAGCGGCAGCTCCACGTTCTCATACACGCTCAAATCGCCGATCAGGTTGAACGCCTGAAAGATGAACCCGATTTCGCGGTTGCGGATGCGCGCCCGCTCGCTCAGCTTCAGGTTCTGCACCGGTTTTCCGTTCAGGATGTAGACGCCCTCGGTGGGAGAATCGAGCAATCCGAGAATCGCCAGCAGCGTCGATTTGCCGCAACCCGACGGCCCCGCGATGGACAGGTATTCGCCTTTCTGGATGTCCAGGTGAATCCCGGCGAGCGCGTGCGTCTCCACTTCGTCGGTGACGAACACCTTCGTCACGCCTTCCAGATGGATCAAGGAATCGGGCATGTTCAGTTGAGCCGGATGCGCGGGTTCTGATCCTGCGCCGACATATCGGAGAGGATCACCTGGTCGCCCACCTTCAGCCCGTCCACGATTTCGATGGTGTTGACCGAGCTGCGGCCCAGTTTCACGGCCACCCGCGTGGCGTTCAGCCCGTCCGGCTCCAGCTTGAACAAACTCACCTGGCTGTTGGGCTGGCCGAAGACCGGGCGGCCCACGTAGACCACCTCCGGGAGCCGCTCGATTTCGACGGTTCCATCGACGCTCAGGTCCGGCACCGCGCCCTTGGGCAGAGGCCCGTCCAGCTTGCAGTCCACGGTTCGCGTTCCATTCACGATGGACGCGTCGATGCGGGTGACGTGGGCGCGAATGACGCCGTTGCGGGTATCGATCGTTGCCTTCTGGCCGAGCAGGATATCCTTGGCCTGGGTTTCGGCGATCTGCAATCTGGCCATCAGCTTCCGCGGCTGCGCTACTTTGGCGAGCACGTCGCCGGGCTTCACGCGCTGGCCCACTTGCAGCGTCATCTCCTGCAACCTGCCGGCGATTCCGGCGTGAATCGTGAGATCGGCCACCTGCTGCTTCTTCAACTGGACGGCGGCGCGCAACTTCTCGATCTGCACTTTCTGCGCGTCCAGCTGCGCCTCCACGGAATCCTTCATGATCTCGAGCTTCCGGCTCTCCATCGAAAATTTGCCCTCGGCCTGCTCCCACTTGGCGACGGCGAGCTTGACGTCGATGTCGGCGGCAAGCTGCGCCTTGCCCAACTGCTCCTGCCGGTCCTTGTTCAAAGCGGCCTGCTTCAGTTCGCTCTGCGCCACCGCCACGACCGACTGCTGGTCGAACGCCTGACTCTGGAGTCTGGCCTTCAGGTCGGCGTAATTGGCCTCGGCCTGCTTCACCTGCCATTCCAGATCGTTGGCCGCGAGTTCCATGTCCGGGTTGGTCAGCACCACCAAAACTTTGTCGGGCTTGACGTCGTCGCCCGACTGCGCCAGGATCTTGCTCACCTGGCTGTCGAACGCCGCCGGAATCCACAGAATGTCTTCCGGCACCAGCGTCCCCAGTCCCCGCACTTCGCGCAGCATGGGACCCCGCTTCACCTGATCGATCCAGACCGTAGCCCGCTCGACCGCCGGGGCCGCAGGCTTCAGTTGGTTGATCCGCCAGCCGGCGAAGGCCACCACCGCGAGCGTCACCGCCAGGTAGAGGACGCGGCGGATTATTTTCCTCTTCGCCACGCCTTCACGTTTGATGTCCATCGTCCCCCGCTTCCTTATAACAGGGCATGATCGCTGCCAATCGCAGTATTAACCCAATCATAAAGGAAACACGAGGTTTAGGGAAGCGCCTGGGGCGTGACTGCGGATTTGTGTGCCGGATGGGCCGCCTCGGCTGACGGAGTTTCAGGCTACAACGGGGGGGAATCGAGCGCCGCCGCCTTGATGAACCGCATCACGACCTCTGGGCTGGGCCGGTTGTGTTCCAGGAAATCCATCCCCTCGACCGTGATTTGCAGGCTGCTCTTGTCGTCGTTGACGACGAAACCTCGTTGCTTCAGATACCACAGCGCGAAACCCATTTCCTCGATCGTGGCCGTGAGCGTGCTCTCCAGATTCCGCATCGACAGACTCGGCGTAAACGGCTTGTTGCGTCTCCGGTCGTAGAGCACGCATAGCAGGGCCGTGCGCAGGCCCGTTTCGCGTCCCAATGCGTCGAAGAAGTCGAGCCCGCTGAATTTCGGAACGCCCTCCTCGCGGCCGACGCCCTTCAGTAGGTCGAACCCGCGCCGCAACGCCGCGTCGGACAGCACCTCGAAAGCCAGATTGACGGCCTCGAATCTCTCCTGGTCGCCGCTATCGCCGTTGCCGGGATGATATTTCTGCGCAAGCGTGGCGTAAGCTTGTTGAATCGCATCGGAGTCCGACCTCGGGTCGACACCGAGAACTCCGTAGTGATCCTGGTACTTTCCGGCAACCGGGGAGGACATGCGGCTAACTGAAGTATAGGTGGTAAACCTTCGCGTCGCACTCAGTTGAACAGCTTAGTGTGTCTTAAAGCGCAAGGGTACTTGCGCCTCGCCGATGCGCCTGTCACGCTGGTGTCATGCGCTGGCTTGCGGGAGTCTGCTTCGGACTGTCTCTCTACGGGCAGCTCACCCCCGAGCAGAAGCAGCTCAACACCGCCTCTTTCGAAAAAGTCTGGACCACCATTCGCGACAAGCATTGGGAGAAAAACCCCGGCGGGCTGGACTGGCAGGCGGTGCACGAGGAATTTCGGCCGCGCATCGATCGGGCCGAGACGATGGACCAGGCTCGCGGCGTGATGCGCGACATGCTGGGGCGGCTCGGCCAGACTCATTTTTCAATTTTCCCGGCCGCGGTGTATCAATACGCCGGCCTCGAGAGCGGAGGCGAAGGCTCGGCCGGCCTCGACGTTCGCGTGATCGACGCGCAAGCCGTGGTGACGCGCGTCGATCCCGGATCGCCGGCCGAAAGAGCGGGCGTGCAGCCGGGCTGGAGGGTGGTGAGCGCCGGGGGCAAGGACCTCGCGCCGGTCATCGAGAAGCTGTCGGCCGATCCCGCCATCCACGAGCTGCAACTGGAGCGCGCCGTCATGGCGCTGCTCAGCGGGCCGGTGGGTGGCGTCCTTCACGCCATTTTCGACCGTGGCGGCGATCGCGATCTGGCGCTCGCTCTGGATCTGGCGCCGCCGCGCGGCCAGTCCGCGCGCTTCGGAAACCTTCCTCCAATGCACGTCTGGTTCGAGTCGCGGCGGATCGGCGAGGTGCGCTACATCGCCTTCAACATGTTCCTCGACCTGGTCCGCGTGATGGCGAGTTTCGGCGACGCGGTCTCCGGGTGCAAACCTTGCGACGGGTTGATCGTCGACCTGCGCGGCAACCCGGGCGGCATCGGCGGCATGGCCATGGGGATGGCGGGCTGGCTGGTCGATAAGGCGGATCAGCGCCTGGGCACGATGTACCTGCGCGACGCCACACTCAATTTCGTGATCAATCCCCGGCCGGAGGTGTTCACCGGGCCGGTGGCGATTCTGGTGGACGGCTCCTCGGCCTCGACCTCGGAGATCTTCGCCGGCGGGCTCCAGGACCTGCGCCGCGCGCGCGTGTTCGGCGCCCGCACCGCCGCGGCGGCGCTGCCATCGATCATCGAGCGCCTGCCCAACGGCGACGGCTTCCAGTACGCAGCGGC
Source organism: Bryobacteraceae bacterium (assembly GCA_041486445.1). GTDB lineage: Bacteria > Acidobacteriota > Terriglobia > Bryobacterales > Bryobacteraceae > Palsa-187. The sequence continues at coordinate 19,499 of JBGPLI010000017.1, read as the reverse complement.
GGACTACGTCTCCGAGAGCGGCCGGAGGCTCGAGGGCGCCGGCGTCACGCCGGACGTCGAGGTGAAGCTGACCCGCCAGGCGCTGCTCGCCGGACACGATCCGGTCCTGGACGCTGCGCTAGAGTGGATACGGAGCCAGAAAAAATGGAAATGACCCGAAGATCAGCGTTGATCGGCTTGCTGGGCTGCCTGGCCGCGCGTGCGGCCGACGATGCGCTGCCCAAGGCCGAGACCATTCTCGATCGCTACGTGGAAGTGACCGGAGGCAGGACCGCGTATCAGAAGCGGAAGAGCGAGGTCGCCAGCGGGACCCTCGAATTCGCCGCCCAGGGGTTGCGGGGAACGCTCACCCGCTACTCCGCCGAGCCGGACAAGACGTATTCGGCGATGGAGCTGGACGGGGTGGGAAGAATCGAATCGGGCACCGGCGGCGGCGTGGCCTGGGAGAAGAGCGCTCTGCTCGGTCCGCGCTTGAAATCCGGCGAGGAAAAGAGTCAGGCCTTCCGGCTGGACGCTTTCAACGCGCCGATCTTGTGGCGGAAACTGTATACCAAGGCGGAAACCGCCGGCGTCGAACCCATCGGAGGCGAAGCCTGCTACAAGGTCGTGCTCACTCCGGCCGAGGGCACTCACGCGACCACCATGTACTTTCAGAAGACCTCCGGTCTGCTGGTGAAGACGACCTTGGTGGCCGTCAACCAGATGGGCGAGATTCCGGTGGAATCTTCGGTTTCCGACTACAAGGGCTTCGAAGGCGTCCTGATCCCGACCAAGCTCACCGAGCGGGCGGGCGGCCAGGAGTTCACCATCACGCTCCAGAGCATCAGGAGCAACGTCGAGATTCCGGCGGACCGCTTCGAGCCTCCGGCCGAGATCCAGGCGCTGCTGAACAAGGCCAAGTAGTCACTCCGGCGGCGGGTCCGCGTGGCGGTAAAAGCGGACCCGGCAACTCCGGCAGCGAAAGGGCCAGCGGCCAAAAAGCTGATTGAAGAACGCAACGAGCCCCTCGCTCTTGGATCGGCGGACGTCCGGCGACCCGCATTTGGGGCACGCAAGAGGGCTTGGTTGACTCAGCTCGTCATCATCGGACATGGCAATGCCAAACGATATTAGCACACAGCAAGCGGCTCGATTCAGTAGCGACGGCCGCGAGGAATGCAACCGGGAGTTCCTGGTTCGGCCATGAAGAGTCAGTAATATACAGCCACGACGGAACTTGACTTTTTCAGGAATGACCCCAAAGAGCTATTGATGAATACCTCTGGAGAGTCTATACTTGTCCGGAGCGGGTGCCTCACCGGTGTCCGCATGCTTAAGGGGGGAATATGCTACATAGGACGGCGTGGATTATTGTATCGATCGCTCTGGGGACCGGGTTGCTTCTCGCTCAGGTTTCCACCGGCGATATCGTAGGGAACGTCAAAGACATATCCGGGGCCGTGTTGCAGGGAACGGCGATTACGGTCAAGCATCTGGACACCGGACTCGTCCGCGCGGCGCAGTCCGATGGCAGCGGGAACTTCACCGTCCCATCGCTTCCGGTCGGCGAGTATGAGGTGACCGCTGAAAAAGCGGGATTCCGGCGCGAAGTGCGGCGCGGGATCAACCTGGCAGTGGCTCAGGACGCGCAGGTCAATATAGTTCTGCAAGTGGGAAGTATCGACCAGCAGGTCACCGTGACCGAGGAGGCTCCCCTGGTGAACACGACGCTGGCCTCCACGTCCGGACTGGTCACGGAAAGCCAGGTAAAGGACCTGCCGTTGAACGGGCGCAGCTTCGATCAGCTCATCACGCTCAATGTAGGCACCTCCAATAACAGCGGGAATACTCTCAACAACGCTTCCTGGAACGGCTTTTCGGTGGCGGGCAAACGGCCGGAGACGAACCGGTTCCTCATCAACGGGGTCGACTGGATTGGCGGGAACGCGACCGCCCAGTACATTACGCCTTACGGAGTCAGCGGGCAGTTGCTCGGGGTGGAAGCGGTGCGGGAATTCAATCTTGTTGCGAACACCTACGGCGCCGAGTACGGCAAGCGGGCAGGTGGCACTATCAACATTGTGACCGCCTCCGGGACCAACCAATTGCACGGAGACGTGTTCGAATATGTGCGCAACAGCGCCCTGGATGCCAGGAATTTCTTCGATGCAACCATCGGCACGCCGCCGTTCAAGCGCCATCAGTTCGGTGGAATGTTGGGCGGACCAATTAAGAAAGACAAGATGTTCATGTTCGGGAACTACGAAGAGTTCCGGCAAGTATTGGCGCGCAGCAGCGTCGCGGTGGTGCCCGGCACGAACGCACGCAAGGGTCTTTGCTCAGGCGCCACTATTTGCGGACCGGCCGGTTCGCCCGTTCCCAATCTGAAGACTGCGATGCTGCCGTATGCCAACATCTTCTGGCCGGCGCCCACGGGTCCAGACAACCTCGATGGGACCGCTAACGCGGTCTCGAATCCCGGGGAATCCCGCCGGGAGCATTTTGGCCTGGCGCGCTTTGACTACACCGTCTCCAGCAAGGATTCCTTGTCGATCAACTACACGGTTGACAATGGGTTCCGCACGGTTCCGTTTGTGGACCCGAATTTTTCCACTCAGTCCGACATTAACGGCATGACCGCCAGTGTGCAGGAAACGCGCGTTTTCTCTCCCAGCGTGGTGAACGTCGTGACCTTGGGGTTCAATCGTACATTCGCGACCCTGGTCCAGGCTCCCGGGGTGCCGATTCCCTCGAACCTGCTGTTTGTGCCGGGCGGCAATCCCGGCTCGATCGTCATCGGGGGTGGCGTGATCACTGCCCAGCCATCGGCGGTCGCGGCAGCGCCCGGCAATAACCCGAGCGTCGGTGTGCGAAATTACTTCACCGAGTCCGATGACCTGCACCTGACCAAAGGCAAGCACTCCTGGAGCTTCGGCGGTTGGATTCAGCGGATCCAAGCCGACCAGATGGGGGCGGCGCAGGGATCGGCGGCAAACGTCGCCTATCCAACGGTGACCGCGTTCCTCCAGGACAGACCGAGCCAGGCGATCATAGTCCGGAATCCGGTTCGGCTTGGCTACCGGTCGCTCGAAGCTGCCTGGTATGTCCAGGATGAGATTAAGCTGTTCCCGAATTTCACAATGCGTATCGGGTTGCGGGACGAGATGACCAACGGCTGGAATGAAGTGACGGGCCGGTGTTCCAACTTTGTCTTTGACCCGGTTTACAGGATTTCGGTTTACCCCCAGGTCGGCAGTTCCTGCCTTCAGCAGAACAACGCCAAGGCGCTGTGGCAACCGAGAGTGGGCATAGCCTGGGACCCGACCGGCACCGGAACGTGGGCCGTGCGTGCCGGTTTTTCCATTTTGAACGATCTCATGGACAACCTCGGCAACCGCACCTATACCAATCCACCTTCCAACACTCGCGAGCAGCTACTCGCGGCCACGGGACCCGGCGGCTTCCTTTCGCTGGTTCCGCTGGATAAGACTCTCCCGGTGGCGCCCGGCTGCGGCCCCAGCCAGCCTGCGCCCTGCACGACCTATCAACCCGGCGGTATCGATCCCAATATGTTCACGCCCACCATCCAGGAGTGGAGCTTTACAGTCGAGCGCCAGCTCACCCGGGACTTGATGCTTCAGGTAGGCTATGCGGGCAGCCAGTCCTACCATACCAATCTCACGATGGACACCAATTCACCCGAACCTCAGGTGTGCCAGAGCCCAGCCGGATGCGTTAGCGGCGGCGTTCTCGCGGCCGCTCTAAGAGGGCGGGTCCCGCAAGGCACCACGTACTTTGCCCCGGGAACGCGCCCGAATCCATACGTATCCAACAACACGCAGTGGGTCAATGAGGGCACCGCCAGCTATCATGCGCTGAATGTTTCGCTGCAAAAGCGCGTCGCGCACGGGCTCGCGTTCAAAGCCAACTACACCTGGTCGAAGGTGATTGACATGAATTCGGCCATACTCGCGCCTTCCGGCGAGAATGAGCCGGCCGATGTCTTCAGTCCCTACCAACTCTTCCTGAACCGGGGCCCGGCGTCCTACAGCCTGGCGCATGCCTTCACCGCCAACTTCAGCTATCAGTTGCCGTTCGGCAGTGGCCAGCACTTCGGAGGTGGAACCAGCGGGTGGAAGAACTTTTTGATCGGCGGCTGGCAATGGAACGGGATCATCACCGCTCAGGGTGGTTTCCCCCAAACGCCTGTGATTGGCTTCAACAATTCCGGAACCGGCGATTCCAATATCACCGACGTGCCCAGTTGGAATCCGAACTTTCATGGAAACCCGGTTCTGGGAACCGTGGAGCACTGGTTCGACCCGAAGGCCTTCATCATGCCGACTGCTGGAACCTTTGGGAACGTCTCGCGCGGGTCGATGCGGGGCCCCGGCCTGGTCAACGTCGACACTTCGTTCTTCAAGAAGTTCAAAATCAGCGAGCGGTTCAGTGCGCAGCTTCGGGCCGAGGGGTTCAACTTATTCAACCACCCCAATTTCTTCTACCCGAACTCAGTCGTCTTCGGGGGCAACAGCGCCATCTACAACTACAACGATACGGCCGGGCAGATTACATCGGCAGGCACCTCGCGGCAACTCCAGCTCGCGCTGAAGCTGATGTTCTGATCGCGCAAGAGGCTCTAAGAGGCCACTAAAATACAGTCCCTAAGGGGCTTGACTTTTACAAAAAACACTATTGACTTTCGGGGAGGCAGGGTCTATACTCCCTCACGACGCCTGCCTCGCGGGCGTTGGACACCGAACAGGGGGGAGTATGGCTCGCAGAACAATAGTCCTCTTTGCATTCCTTGCATTGGGGACCGCCTTCGTTTTCGCTCAGGGCTCCACGGGTGACATCGTGGGGAACGTCAAGGACATGTCCGGAGCCGTGTTGCAGGGAACGGCCATCACGGTCAAACACGTGGAGACGGGGTTGACGCGCGCGGCGCAGTCCGATACCAGCGGCAACTTCTCCGTCCCCTCGCTCCCGGTCGGCGAGTATGAGGTCACCGCGGAGAAAATGGGATTCCGGCGCGAAGTGCGGCGCGGGATCAACCTGGCAGTGGCTCAGGACGCCCAAATCAATCTGGTTCTGCAAGTGGGAAGTATCGACCAGCAGGTCACCGTGACCGAGGAAGCTCCGCTGGTGAACACGACGCTGGCCTCCACTTCCGGACTGGTCACGGAGAGCCAGATCAAAGACATGCCTCTGAACGGGCGCAGCTTCGACTCGCTCATCACGCTCAACGTCGGTACGTCCAACAACAGCTCGAACACGCTCAACAACGCCTCCTGGAACGGCTTCTCCGTGGCGGGCAAACGGCCGGAGACGAACCGGTTCCTCATCAATGGAATGGACTGGATTGGCGGGAACGCGACCAGCCAGTTTATCACCCCGTACGGAGTGAGCGGGCAGTTGCTCGGGGTGGAAGCGGTGCGGGAGTTCAACCTCATCTCCAACACCTATGGCGCCGAGTATGGCAAACGCGCCGGAGGCACGGTCAACATCGTGACCGCTTCCGGGACCAACCAATTGCATGGAGACGTATTCGAATATCTCCGCAACAGCGCCTTGGACGCCCGGAACTTCTTCGACTCGACGATCGGCACGCCTCCGTTCAAGCGCCATCAATACGGAGGAATGCTGGGCGGCCCGATCAAGAAAGACAAGCTGTTCCTGTTCGGCACCTACGAAGAGTTCCGGCAGGTACTGGCGCGCAGCAGCGTCGCGGTGGTGCCCGGCGCTAACGCTCGTAAGGGTCTGTTGCCGAACGGTTCGCCCGTTCCCAATCTGAATCCGGGCATGCTGCCCTATGCCAACGCGTTCTGGCCGACGCCCACCACACCCGATTCGGCGGATGGAACCGCTGTCGCTGTCTCGAACCCCGGGGAATCCCGCAAGGAGCACTTTGGCCTGGCGCGCTTTGACTACACCATCTCCAGCAAGGATTCCTTCTCGTCACATTACACCAACGACACGGGGTTCCGCACGGTTCCGTTTGTGGACCCGAACTTTGCCACTCAGTCCGACATAAACGGCCAGACACTCGGGATGCAGGAGACGCACGTTTTCTCTCCCAGCCTGGTGAACGTCGTGACCGTGGGGTTCAACCGTACGTATGCAACCCTGGTGCAGGCTCCCGCCGTGCCGATCCCCTCGAGCCTGGTGTTTGTTCCCCCAGGGAATCCCGGCTCGATCGTCATCGGGGGCGGGGTGATCACGGCCCAGCCGTCGGCGGTCGCGGCGGCCCCCGGCAACAACGCTAGCATCGGCGTAAGGAATTACTTCACCGAGTCCGATGACGTGCACTGGACCAAGGGCAAGCACTCCTTGAGCATGGGCGGCTGGATTCAGCGGATCCAGCAAGCCTCGAATGGGGCGGCGCAGGGTTCGGCGGCAAACGTTGCCTACGCGAGCGTGACGACATTTCTCCAGGACCGGCCAACCCAGGCGATCATCGTGCGGAATCCGGTTCGGCTGGGCTTCCGGTCGCTCGAAGCTGCCTGGTATGTCCAGGACGAAATCAAGCTGCGGCCGAACTTCTCCTTCCGGGTGGGCTTGCGGGATGAGATGACCAATGGATGGAATGAAGTGGCGAACCGGTGCGTCAACTATTTCCACGACGACACCTATGGGATCGGGATCAACCCGCACATCGGCGGTTCCTGCCTGGCTCAGAACAACGCCAAGGCGTTGTGGCAGCCGAGGGTGGGCATAGCCTGGGACCCGACCGGTAACGGAACCTGGGCTGTGCGAGCCGGTTTCTCCATTTTGAACGATCTCCTGGATAATCTTGGCATCCGGTCCTATCCCAATCCGCCTTACAGCGCGCGCGAGCAGGTGGACATCACGGGCGCCGCCCCCGCCGCGAAAGGCGTACCCGGATTCCTTCCTCTGCTTCCGTTCGATAAGAAGGCTGCGCTCCCGGCCACTTGCAGCCCGGGGATACCTGTAAAACCCTGCTCGGTTTATCAACCCGCCGGTTTCGATCCCAACATGTTCACGCCCACCATCCAGGAATGGAGCTTTACGGTGGAGCGCCAGCTCACCCGGGACCTGATGCTCCAGGTGAGCTATGCAGGCAGCCAGTCCTACCACACCAATCTCACGATGGACACGAACTCGCCCGCGCCCCAGGTGTGCCAGGACGCAGCGGGATGCTTTAGCGGCGGCGTGCTCGCGGCCGCCCAAAGAGGTCGTGTGCCGCAGGGCATGACCTATTTCCCCTCCACGCCTCCGGTGGTGGTAAACGGCGTCACGCTGACGCAGCGGCCGAATCCATTTGTGTCCAACACCACGGCCTGGGTGGATGAGGGCACGGCCAGCTACCACGCGCTGAATGTTTCGCTGCAAAAGCGCGTCACGCACGGGCTCGCGTTCAAAGCCAATTACACCTGGTCGAAGGTGATCGACATGAATTCGGCGGTCCTGGCGCCGTCGGGCGAAAATGAGCCGGCGGACGTCTTCAGCCCCTATCAACTGTTCCTGAACCGCGGCCCGGCATCCTTCAGCCTGCACCACGCATTTAGCAGCAACTTCAGTTATCAATTGCCGTTCGGGAGCGGACAGCGCTTCGGAAGCGGGGCCAGCGGCTGGAAGAACCAGTTGATCGGCGGCTGGCAATGGAACGGGATCATCACCGCTCAGGGTGGCTTCCCCCAAACCCCTGTGATTGGCTTCAACAATTCCGGGACGGGAGACAGCAATGTATCCGACGTGCCCAACTGGAATCCGGACTTCAAGGGACCGGTGGTCTTGGGAACTGTAGATCACTGGTTCGATCCGAAGGCCTTCACCATGCCGATTCCCGGAACGTTTGGGAACGTCTCGCGCGGGTCGATGCGGGGACCGGGTCTGGTCAACGTCGACACGTCCTTCTTCAAGAAGATCAGACTCACCGAGCGATTCAATTTGCAACTGCGGGCAGAGGCCTTCAATATTCTCAATCACTCCAACTTCTTCTACCCGAATTCAGTCACTTTTTCGGGCAACAGCGCCAGCTACCGCTATAGCGACACGGCCGGGCAGATTACGGCGGCGGGGACCTCGCGGCAAATCCAGCTCGCACTGAAGCTGATGTTTTGAGGACTGGTAGTCAGATAAAAGTGTGTGGCTGCTAACAGCGAGCCGCTTGCTTTCGGTCTGTCCGCTCCCGTACCGTAGGAGCATGACGCCCACACAGAAGCACCAAGCCGAGCTTACCAAGATTTGCGATGGTCTGCGAGAAGCCTTAACCGTCCAGCCGGAAGAGTGCCGCCGGATTGTAGGGCAGATACTCAGGCGTGCGGAACGTCTCGCGGAGAGCATCGCCAGTACACCCGCAAAACTGGGCAGCTTGGGCGGACAGAAAACGGCTCAACGTGGCTCAGACTATTTTCGTCAGCTTGCGGCGATGCGGAAAACGCGTGCTGGCGGGCGGCCCAAAAAAGTGGGGTAGTTTTCTGCAAACGTAAGCGTTGCCTGAGAACCCAATATTGCTTCCAATATTTCCCCCAGTGTATACCCGAAATAGTGATTGACGAGGACTCCTCAGTTTGCTAAAATGAAATTGTCCAAAGTTCGAGGAGGTGTCAGTTGGGGTACGCGATATTCGAGAAAAAAGCCATTCGGGTAGGCAGTCCTGCCGTTACTTTCAGCAGCAAAGACCGCATGGCGATGAATACTTCAGCTGCGAAAATCTTCCATCAAAATGCGGTAGAGCAGGTGCTGCTGCTATGGGACGAGGAGCGTCGAAAGGTTGCAATCAAGCCAATCTCCAAGAAAGATGCGAGGGCGTATAGACTAACCTACGGGCCAAAAGCCAATGGAGCCAGTTTTTCAGCCCGCGCCTTCATGAACCATATCGGCTGGGAGTCTGCGGAGAAGTTTACCGCTCCGGCCACTTGGAACGAAGAAGAGTCTATCTTGGAGTTCGAGTTGCCCGCAGACAAGTTGAAGGGCGGTCAGACAAAGTTGACCATGTTAGATATAGACGCAACTCAGAGGAAGCGTGTACGTATGACCTAGCCCGCAAAGCAAAGCTGGCGAGCGGGTTAGCGGCCCGACTCGCCAGTCTAGACCATCCTTGATTCGTACCGTCCAAAGTCCGAGAAGGGGGTGCGTGTGCACCAGAGGTCCGTCTTTATTGTACTAAATCGCGGCCCGCCAGTCCACAAAAAAGCTTCGCTACGAAATTCAGCGAACGGCTTGCGGAGCCGCTCTTTCGGGGCGGCTCCGCGCGGTGGCCGGGGAGCTTATCGTGGATGGTCCTGCGACGGGAGCCAGCAACTCCCGAGCGAATGGGTTCGAGTCCCACCCCGGCCTTCACCTTCCATGTTATTTGTAGAGGAATGCTCTTGACAACAGCGAGCCGCTTGCTGTATACTTGAACTATGGAAAACAAAGCCCCGATCAGTGTTGAAGCACCGACCGGGGCCGTAGATCGTACAGCCGAAGCCGCACGAACTCGCAATTCAATTATCCGGCTTCTGGCTGCGAATCGCAAGGAGATTCACAGTGACCTGTCACAGTTGCCGGATCGAATGCAAACGCCACGGGCGTGACCGCAAGGGTAACCAACGGTTCAAGTGCCGCCAGTGCTCCAAGACTTTCCTGGAGCCGCGCGAGAACCCCCTGGATGGCATGTACCTTCCCGTCGAAAAGGCCGAGATGGTTCTCCGGCTCCTGCTTGAAGGCAACAGCGTTTCGAGCGTGGTGCGCCTGACCGAAGTTCATCAGAAAACGATTCTGAAGCTCCTGGTGCTCGCTGGCGAGAAGTGCGAGAAGATCATGGCTCAGAAGATCGTCAACGTGCCGGTACGCGACGTAGAATTTGACGAGCTGTGGAATTTTGTGGGGAAGAAACAGCGACGCGTGAGGCCCGAGGACGATCAGAACCTTGGTGACTGCTACACGTTCGTGGCGATTGAGCGGCACACGAAACTCGTGCTCAACATTGCCATGGGCAAGCGTGACCAGAAGACCACCGATGTTTTTGTCGAAGGCGTGCGGCACGCAACGCGGCACGGCCAGTTCCAAGTGACCACGGATGGTTTCGCGCCGTACCGTTCCGCGATCACCACGACGCTGCACGACCGCGCTGACTACGCCATGCTCATCAAAGTTTACGCAGCCCCTCAGGACGGCGAGAAGCGCTACAGCCCCGCTGAAGTATCCTCAACGGAGGTGATCCCAGTCATGGGGCAACCCGATCCCGAGCGCATCTGTACCTCCATCGTGGAGCGCCAGAACCTCAGTGTACGAATGGGGACCAGGCGCTTCACGCGTCTCACAAACGCGTTTAGCAAGAAGTGGGAGAATAACTGGGCAGCGGTCGCGCTGTGGTTCACGTTTTACAATTTTTGCCGGGTCCACAAAAGCTTGAGGGTCACGCCTGCGATGGAAGCCGGGATCGCCGATCACATCTGGACCGTGCGAGAATTGCTGGAGGTCGCGTGATCGGAGCCACACACTTTTATCTGAATACCTGAGGACTGGCAATTTGTCGCGATCCGGGTTATAACATAACTTGGCATCGTCTCCGAGGATTTTCGCGCGGCGTAGCGGCTACTGGCTCGCCGCGGCGATCATCGGCATCTCCGCATGGGCTGCGCTGCGCGGGCCGCAAGGCATCCAGGCCCTGATCGAGAAGCGGCGCGAGATCCGCCAACTGGAGGAGCAAAACGCGGCGTCCGCCCGCGAGAACGAGCAGCGGCGCGAGCACATTCGCCGGCTCGAGGAAAACAGCAGCGAACAGGACCTCGAAATCCGCAGGCACTTGAAGCTGCTGCGGCCCGGCGAGACCACGTTCATCCTGCCGGAGGCTCCCAAGTAATCACCACACTCTGCACGCCGGGAATCGCACCATCGGCTGCCCTGTCTTGCAGGCGAACGCCTTCTGGAACTCCGGCATGTTCGAGAGCACTCCGTTCACGCGATACTCTCCGGGCGAGTGCGGATCGGTCTGGGCGTGCAGCCGCGCCGATTCGCTGGTTTGGTTGTCGCACCAGATCTGCGCCCAGCCCAGGAACAGGCGCTGCTCGGCGGTGAAGCCGTCGCGCTTGGGCGGATTTTTTCCTTTGAGCGAATCCATCAGCGCCATGTAGGCCAGCCGCAGGCCGCCGTTGTCGGCCGTATTTTCGCCGAGCGTCAGTTTGCCGTTCACCTTCACGTCGTCGACGGCCGTGAATCCGGAGTATTCCTGCACTAGGCACTGGGCGCGCTGGTCGAAGGCCTGGGCGTCCTCCTCGGTCCACCAGTCGCGCAGATTGCCTTCGGCATCGTACTGACGCCCCTGATCGTCGAAGCCGTGCGTCAGTTCATGGCCGATCACCGCGCCGATGGCGCCGTAGTTGACCGCGTCATCCATCTTGTTGTCGTAGAAAGGAGGCTGGAGGATGCCGGCGGGGAAATTGATGTCGTTCTCCTGCGGGTCGTAGTAGGCGTTGACCGTCGGCGGGCTCATCCCCCAGTCGGTCTTGTCGACCGGCTTGCCGATCTTGGCGAGCTGGCGGAGCAGCTCGAATTCGCTGGTGCGCTCGGCGTTGCCGTAGGCGTCCCCGCGCGCCACCGTGACGCTGGCGTAATCGAGCCAATGCTCCTTGCCGCCGATCTTGTTCATGATCGCGGCGAGCTTCCGGCGGGCCTGCGCCTTGGTGGCGGGCGTCATCCAGTCGAGCGCATCGAGATCCCGCGCCATCGCCTTTTCGATCTCGCCCACCATCTGCCGGGTCCGCCGCATGCCTTGCTCGCCGAGCGTCTTCTCGATGAACCTCCGGCCGAGCGCATCGGGAAGCTGGTTGTCGGTCTGATCCACGCAACGCTTCCACCGCGGCCGCATCTGCTTGGCCCCGGCCAGCGTCTTGCGGTAGAAGTTGAAGGATTCCTGCTCGAACGCCGTGGGCAGCACCTCTACCGAGTCGTGCACCAGATGCCAGACGAGATACGACTGGATGTCCGCGAGGCTGGTGGTGGCGATCACTTTCTCCAGGGACTCCATGAAAGGAGGCACCGAGACGTCCAGGCTCTCGATCGGCGGCGCGCCGACGCCTTGGAAAAACTTCGGCCAGTCGAAGCTGGGCGCGAGCGCGGTCAGCTCCTTCACGGTCATCTTGTGGTAAACCTTTTCCGGATCGCGCCGCGTCACCAGATCGAAGGAACCCTGGGCGAGCGCGGTCTCGATGCGCATCACGGCGGCCGCCTGCCTCGCCGCCGCCGCCGGCGCGAGCCCCAGCAGCTTGAAGATGTTCGTCAAGTGCTCGACGTACTTGTTGCGGATCTCGACCGATTTCTGGTCGGTCTTGAAATAGTAGTCGCGCTCGGGCAGCCCCAGCCCGCCCTGGTCGAGCCCTCCGATCACTTGCGTCGAATCGCGGGCGTCCTGCTCTGAGGAGAAGCGGAAGAACGGCTCCGATCCGGTGCGAAACAAGCGGATGACAACGTCGGTGATGGCGGTCTTGTCGCGCATCGCCGCGATGCGGTCGAGGTCGGGCTGGAGCGGCGCCGTACTCTTCTGGTCGATGGCCTTCTCGTCCAGGCAGGAGGCGTAGTAGTCGCCGATCTTCTGCTCTATGGGCGTGCGGACCGGCTTATTGGCGGCCGCGGATTCGAGAATATTTTGAAGGATGATCCGGTTGCGGTCCTGGAGAACGTCGAAGCGGCCCCAGCGAGCCTGATCGGCCGGCACGGGGTTCGCCGCCAGCCATCCTCCGCAGGCGTAGCGGTAGAAGTTCGCGCACGGATCGGCCGCGCGGTCGAGCGAAGCGGCGTCGAAGCCGGAGAATTTCTGAGAGAACGCGAAGCTGGAGATCAGGCACAGCGAGACGAGGATGCGCATATCCACATGGTAGGACAAGACTCATTGCTGCGCGCGCGGCTCGGAGTCGGCATCCTGCGTCTACAGCGCTAAGATAAAGGCATGTCCGCGCAGCCGCAGACGCGCCTGACTCCCGAGCAATACCTGGAGATCGATCGCGCATCCGAGTTCAGAAACGAATACTACGACGGGCGCATGTATGCGATGTCTGGAGGCACGCACCGGCACGCGCTCATCATCTTCAATCTCGGCAGCGAGCTTAGGAACATCGTGAAGAAGCGCCGCTGCATGGTGACGTCCAGCGACGTGCGGGTCCGGGTCGCGCCCGGCGGGCTCTACACCTACCCCGATCTCGTGGTTGTGTGCGGCGAACCCAAGTATGCGGACGGGCGCCGGGACACGCTCCTCAACCCGCGGTTGATCGTCGAGGTGCTGTCCCCCTCCACCGAAGCTTACGACCGGGGATTCAAATCCGCGCAGTACAGGGCGCTGGAATCGCTTGAGGAGTACGCGCTGGTGTCGCAGTCGGAACCGCGCGTGGAGGTCTTCCGCCGTCAGCCGGGCGGCCAGTGGCTGCTCTCCGAGTTCGCGGGATTGGACGCGCTCTGCCGCTTTGAAAGTGTGGATGCGGTGGTCGCGCTGTCGGAGGTTTACGACAACGTCACCTTCGGCGGGGACGAGACTGCTTCAAGACCGTCTCCCGCTGGCTGATTCATTTCTTCAAACCAGCCGCCCAATTCTGAACGAGCGTCAGCGGCGCCGCAGCATTCTGTTCCGGCGCTGTCGCCACCAGGAAGCGCTGCCCATCGGGGGAAACGTCGTACCGATAACTTCCGGTCGTGACCACACGGATGTCCACCGGTCGAACCTGCCCGACTTCGATCGTGTTGCCCCGGGCATTCACCTCCGCGGCCATCAGGCGTGTATTCGGCTCGACGTAGAAGATCTCCTTCCCATCCCGCCGCCATCGGGGAAAGCTTCCTCCGCTGGTCGAGATCTGCCGCTTCCCACCCGGACCGGGGAATGGAGCCACGTAGATCTCGTTTTGTTGCGACTCGTCGGATTGGTATGCCACCCACCGCCCATCCGGCGAAAATCGCGGCCGGACCTCGTGGAAGGCAGTCTGCAAGAACAGAGACGGCTTCGGTGCCCCCCCAGCCTCCCGCGACGCAAGCGGCAAGACCCAAATATCATCGGCCGTCATGGGGCGGACGGCTGAATAAAGCAAAAACTTCCCATCGGGGGACCAGCTCGGCTGCACCTTGTCGAGATTATCCTCATACAGCAGTTCCTCGGCGCCCGTACCATCCGAGGATTTCCGGTACAGATCGAAATGTCCCTTGCGGTTCGAGCTAAATACGACGCTGCGCCCGTCGGGAGACCATACAGGGAAATCGTCGATCGCCGGATCGAAAGTAAACCGTGTGCGCAGTCCCCGCGCGACGTCATAGATCCAAAGATCCCGGTTGCCGCTCGCGTCGGCGACGGAGGCTGCCAGGCTCTTGCGGTCCGGTGAAAACTCCAGGGTCCTGAAGTCGCCCGCGTCGCCCAGCGTGCCCTCTGGCTTGCCGCTGCGGTCAAACCAGGTTAGGCTACGGCCGCCTGCCCCGGCGCCTGCCTGGTACGCCAGAAGCCCGGTGCTAGTGGCCGAAAAAAGCCCTACCGCATCGACACCCACGGATGCGACCTGCTCCGCCATAGGAACGGCGTCGCCAGTGGTGGCCAGACGCTTCGCATCGAAAGGCTGGGCCATCAGGGTGTTCCCGCGTAGGAACAGCAGGCGCCCGTCCGCGTAGATGGCATTGGAACTGGTCCTCGCGGCCATTTTGGCTTCCTTGGAATCGAGAGACGCAACCTGAATACTTACCTCGTTGTTACTCGGTTGAAAGTCTTCAAAAAGGAAGTGGCGGCCATCGGGCAGGAACCAGGGAAAGCGATGCGAGCGGTTCGCCGCGGCATCGAGCGTGGTCGCGGGGCCAGCCGTGCCACCTGATGCGGGCACGCGTTGGAGAGGGCCCGTTTCGTTGGGAGAGAAAACGATCACACCTTCCGGGCTCCAACTCCCGCCGTGTCCGATGGGTGCATCCGCGATCGTCAGCGGAGGGCCGCCGGCCACATCGATGGTTTTGAGCTTGCCGCCCGAGAAGAATCCGATGGATTTGCTGTCCGGCGACCAGAACGGAAACCTTGCGCTTTCGGTGCCCGCCAGCGGCTGTGCTGTTCGCGAGTTCAAGGGCCGGATCCACAGTTGCGTCTTGCCGTCCGCGGATCGTGCGCCGAACACCAGCCGGCGGCCGTCCGGAGAGATCGCGGGCAGGTTCGGGTTGGTGGCGAAGTCGAATGTCGCGCTGTCCGGCGGAAGAATCGCGGTGGTGACGGCCCGCGCCTCCGGCGGCGTCTCGCGGAAGTGGAGGAAACTCAGCGCTGCCAGAGCAAGCACCAGCGCTCCCATGGCAGCCCGGTGTGGGGCCGGCGATCTTGTCGCCGGCCGCCGGATTTCAGTCCCGCCTTCCTCCAGCAACGACCGCGCATCTCCGATGTCTCGCAACCGCTGCTTGGGGTCCTTCTCCAGACACCGCCGCAGGAGCTTGCGCACTTGCGGTGGAACCCGCTCCAGGTCCGGCTCCTTGGTCAGCACCTGCGCCAGCGTGCCGGCCGCATCGTCGCCCTGGAACAGCCGCTCGCCCGTGAGCAATTCGTACAGCACGACGCCGAAGGCCCAGATATCGGCGCGCTTGTCCACGCTCCTTCCCCGGGCCTGTTCCGGCGCCATGTAAGCGGCGGTTCCCAGAATGACGCCGGCTTCGGTCGCGCCCATGGTAAGGGTGGCACAGGCTTCAGCCTGTGGATCACCGGCTGAAGCCGGTGCCACTTCGCTGAACGCCTTTGCCAGGCCGAAATCCAGCAGCTTGACCACGCCCTCCGGCGTGACCTTGACGTTGGCAGGCTTCAGATCCCGATGGATCACACCCTTTTCGTGCGCGTATTCCAGCGCATCGGCGATCTGGGTCGCGATCCTCCAGGCGTCGTCGAAGAGCACGGGGCCTTTGGGCGACTCGCCCTCGGCCAGCTCCATCACCAATGCGTGTTCTTCCACGCCGTAAATCGCCGCGATGTTCGGGTGATTGAGCGACGCCAGCACTTCGGCCTCGCGCTGGAAGCGAGCCATGCGGGCCGGGTCGCGGGCGAACGCTTCCGGCAGCAGCTTCAGCGCCACGTCGCGCTTCAGCTTGGTGTCGGTGGCGCGGTACACCTCGCCCATGCCACCTTCGCCGAGCTTGGCTGTGATCCGGTAGTGCGCAATGGCTTGGGGAGCCATGGGAATCCGCGCATTGGATTATACCGCCACACCAGGCTCCGTTGTGCGCGCGTGCCTGCGTTAGCTAGGACACCATCTGCAATTCGACCGGGGGCTCGGACGCGAGCAGGCGCGAATCCGCGGCCATCAGGATGTCGTCCTGCTTCCCGTCCGCGATCATCTTCAGGAACACCGCCACCACCGCCGGGTCGAACTGGGTTCCGGAGTTCGTCCTCAGCTCCTCGATGGCTCCCTGGAGCGGCAAAGCCATCCGATAGGCGCGGTTGGTGTTCATGGCGTCGAAGCAATCCGCCACGTGCAGGATCCGAGCCTCGATCGGAATGCGGTCCCCGGCCCGTCCGTAGGGGTACCCGCTGCCGTCGTAATTCTCATGGTGCATTTCGATCGGCGCCAGCAGTTTTTCGAAGCGCCCGACTTTCTCGAGGATTTTTCGGCCGACCTGGGGATGCAGCTTGACCAGGCCGAATTCCTCCGGTGTCAGCTTCCCGGGCTTTTGCAGGATGATGTCGGAGATGCCGATCTTGCCGATGTCGTGCATCTGCCCGGCGACGCGAATCGTCTCGGCCTGGTTTTCCGGGAGGCCCATTTCCCGTGCGATCGCGTAGGCGTAGGCGCCGACTCGAACGCTGTGGCCGGCCGTATAGGGATCGCGCGCATCGAGCGCCTCGGCCATCGTCTCGACAAACTGAACATAGGCCCGATCCAGGTCGGCTTGCGACTGGCGCAACGATTGCGCCGCGCCATTCAGCACCCGGGCCAGGTGGTTCACTTCACGAACTCCCGAGTCACCCGAAAATTGCGGCGCGAGCAGACCGTCCCGTTCACTCCGGCTTAGCGTGTCCATCAGACGATTGAAAGGACGGGTGATGGAGCGCGATGCAGCCGCCGCCACCACTACGGCCAGCATCATCCCGCCCGCGCTCATCGCCGCGGAGAAGCCTTGCGGCGCGACCATCACTCCACCGGCGAAAGCCGCCCCCAGCATGAGGCCCATCGCCAGAGTGATGAACAAGAACGTGCGTCCGGCCAACGAGGTGGGACGGATCAGGGAAACAATTTGAGCTGGGCGCATGGCTTCCTCAAGAAGCCACATCGACCATCGAGCTTCGACTGTGAGGAGAATCGCGAAGGAGTTACCCTTGCGCAGATTGCGTAGGCCCCCCGGATTCAAAGGGGTAGAGCCGCGCCGGCCCTCTGCCGGCTTACTTGCGCGCGCCGCGCTGCGGGTTTTTCAGCTTCGATTGCCGCCGCTTGTGCGACTTGCGTTTGGGCTTGCTGATGATGAAGGTGCCGCTGCCTTGATATTCGGCCTTGTAGAGCTTGTCGTCTGCCATGGACCTCCTATTCTAGCAGTGCGTGTTACGCTGGTGTTTTTACGATGCTGCCTCGTCGCCTTCTGGTGGCGCTGCTCGCCGCTGCCACCGCCTTTGCCCAGCCCGCCTCCTCCGTCTTCCAACAGGTAGACCAGATGGTGGCGTCGCTGTCGGAGATCACCGGCTGGCAAATCCACAAGAGAGTTCCGTCGCAGATGCTGAGCAAGGCGGACTTTCGCCGCTTCGTTGAGGCGCACATGAACGACTCCGGCGGCAAGAAGGAGACTCGCGCGGAGGAGCTCACGCTGAAAATGTTCGGCCTGGTACCGCAGGATTTCAACCTGGCCCGCTCGACCGTGGACCTGGTGAGCGAGCAGGCCGCGGCCTTCTACGACTACCGCCGGAAGCGGCTGTTCCTCCTCGATTCGACCACTGCGGACGACGAACAGCGCGTCGCGCTGGTGCACGAGCTGGCCCATGCGCTCGCCGATCAGCAGCATCCGCTGGGAAAATACCTGCGTCACGGCAACCCGGACGACGACGCCGCCACCGCGCGCGAGGCGGTGATGGAGGGCCAGGCCAACTGGCTCACCTGGGCCTACGAATCCAAACGCATCGGCGGCAAGGCCGAGGTGTCGCCGCGCCTGCTCGAACGGGTGACCAGCGACGACAAGGGCATCAGCTCCGAATATCCTGTGTTTTCCACGGCGCCGCTCTATCTCCGCGAGTCGCTTGTGTTTCCTTACAACGCCGGGATGAGGTTTCAGGACGAGGTGTTCCACAAGCTCGGCCGGCTGGGCTTTGACGCCGTGTTCGCGCGTCCCCCGCGCAGCACCCAGCAGATCCTGCACTCGGACGCTTACCTGAGCGACAGGATGCCGACCGGACCGGAGCCGCCCCCGCTGGCCTCTTTGGCCGGTAAAGACGCGCGGCAGTTCCGACTGCTGGGCGAGGGCGGCGTCGGCGAGTTCGATCACGCCGTCCTGCTGCGCCAATATGTGGGCAGCTATGAGGGCGGCGCCGCGGCCGTCCACTGGCGGGGCGGATCGTTCCGGCTGTGGGAGCACAAGCGTGAAAAATATCCGGTATTGGCGTATACTTCCGAGTGGGATTCGCCCGATGCGGCGCGCGTCTACTTCGCGCTGTATCAGCGCGTCTTGAAGGGAAAATGGAAACAGATGGACGTGTCGGCGAGTTCCGATGAGGAGGTTTCCGGCGCCGGCGATACCGGCCGCTTCCAACTGCGGGTTTCGGGCTCGCTTGTCCAATCCATCGAAGGACTGAGGTAAACTATGACCATGCGACTTGCTACTCTCGCCACCGCGTTTGTGGCACTCGGTGTTTCGGCCCTGGCCATCCCCCCTGTGCCCCGCAAATCCCCAGAATTCGCCATCATTGAGGCCTCGGGCAAACAGACTCTGCTTTCCAGCTTGAAGGGCAAGGTGGTGGTGTTCGCGCTCATGTATACCACCTGCCCACACTGCCAGCGCGAAGCCGTAATGCTCACCAAGCTCCAGAACGAGTTGGGGCCGCGCGGTCTTCAAGTGATCGGCACGACTTTCGATGAATCGAATCCCGGGAAAGTTGCCAACTTCGTCAGGCAATTCGCCATCGGTTTCCCGGTAGGTTACAGCTCGGTTGACACGGTGATGAGCTACCTCGGGCTGTCGGTGATGGACCGCTACGTGGTTCCGCAGGTCGCGGTAGTCGATAAGAAAGGCATGATCCGCGCGCAGAGCGAGGTAACCGGCACCCCTAACTTGCAGGATGAGGGGTATCTGCGGATGCTGATCGACAGCCTGCTCAAAGAAGGCGCGGCCACCACCAGCGACGCGAAGAAAGCGCCGTCGACGGTCGCCAAGAAGGCGAACTAGCCACACCTACGCGTTTGTCCGCATGCTGACGCATGGGGCACGGAACCGCGACCGTAAGGGAGCGGACAGATGCGAAAGGAGCCTAGCAGCCCGTGGTAAAAAGTGAGTTTTTCGGAACGAGGCCTGTTGCAAACGCGCAAGAGTTGATTAAGTAACGTCACCGCCCGTCAAGAAGTTACAGCTGGCTCCTGCCGGGCAATGTTAAATCCGAGGCCTGTTCG
>JBGPLI010000016.1:0-44177 GCA_041486445.1 Bryobacteraceae bacterium | reverse complement strand
GTGGCTGGCGAGGGCGCCGGTCGCACCGTCCCGGTCTTTGCTAACCTTGAACTGAGGCGCATGCCGAAAGCCCATTTCACCCTGAACGGCAAACTCACCGAAAGCTCCTATGAGCCGGGCATGCACTTCCTTGACGTCCTGCGCGAGGATTGCGGCATGGTATCGGCCAAGAACGGCTGCGCTCCCGAGGGCACCTGTGGATGCTGCGCGGTCCTGGTGGACGGGCGTCCGGTGCTGGCCTGCCTGCGCAAGCCCGAACAGATGGAAGGCCACGACGTGGTCACGCTCGAGGGCATCCCGGAAGAGATGCGCCGCGTGCTGGGCGAAGCGTTCGTGCACGAAGGCGCGGTGCAGTGCGGTTTCTGCATCCCCGGGATCGTCGTCCGCGCGGCGGAATTGATGCGCAGGAACAAGACCGCCGACCGCGACGCTGTCGCCAAGGCGCTCTCCGGTCACCTGTGCCGCTGCACGGGCTACGCGCGCATCCTCGACGCGATTCAAACCGCCGGTGAGGCGTGGAACAATGGCAGACACATACCTTCGGAAGTGCGCCGCCATTTCTACTTTGGGGAGCAGTTCGGCCTGGCGCGCGCCACGTCCACCCATCACGAGAATGGGATCGGCCAATCCATCCCGCGCTACTCCGGACTCGAGCAGGCCCTGGGCGACAAACCCTTCATCGACGACATGCATGTTCCCGGGATGCTGCACGGCGCCCCGGTGCTGAGCGAGCATCCGCGCGCCAAGGTCCTGGCGATTCGCACCGAAGCGGCGCAGGCGATGCCCGGAGTCGTGAGGATTCTCACCGCGCCCGATGTTCCCGGCCAGCGCGGAACCGGCCTCAACTATCCCGATCTGCCGGTGTTCGTCGCCGTGGGCGAGACCACCTGTTGCGTGGGCGACATGCTGGCGCTGGTGGTGGCCGATACCGCTTTCCACGCGCGGCGCGCGGCCGGATGTGTAATTGTCGATTACGAAGTGTACCCGCCGGTGACCGATCCTTTCGCGGCGCTCGAGCCGGGCGCGCCCCAGGTGCACGCGCCTGGAAATCTGCATGTGCATCCGAATCTGCTCGAGACCACCGCGTTTTCCCGCGGCGATGTGGACGCGGCGCTCGCCACAGCCGCGCACGTGATCGAGCAGACCTTCGCGACGCAGCCCGTCGATCCCGCGTTTCTCGAGCCCGAAGCGTGCCTGGCGCTGCCGCAGGGAAAGGGCGTCAAGGTGTTTTCGCAGAGCCAGGGCTCGACCTACGACCACAGCCAGATCGCCAGAGTCCTGAACCTGCCGGTTGAAGATGTCGAAATCGCGCTGGCGTCGAGCGGTGGTGCGTTCGGCGCCAAAGAGGAGCTTTCCATTCAAGCCCAAACGGCCCTGGCGGCGCATCTGCTCGGCCGTCCGGTGAAAGCCGTTCTCACGCGCAAGGAATCCACGCAGCTCCATCCGCGGCGCCATCCGATGGTTCTGAAGTACACGGTCGGCGCGGATGCCGGGGGCCACCTGCTCGCGGCGCGCGTGCGCATCGTCGGCGACACCGGAGGCTACGCGGGCACCGGCGGCAAGTGCCTGCTTCGCGCCGCCTGCCACTCCTGCGGCCCCTACCGCGTGCCCAACGTGGACATCGAGGCCAAGGCCGTGTTCACCAACAACCCGACCAGCGGAGCCATGCGCGGCTTCGGCACCAACCAGGCCCACTTCGCGATCGAAGGGATGATGGACATCCTCGCCGAGAGAGTCGGTGTGGACGGCTACGACATCCGCTACCGGAACGCGCTCCGACCCGGCGACGCCTTCGGCACCGGCCAGATCATGCGCGAGAGCTGCGGCATCCGCCAGACGCTCGAAGCCGTGAAGGACATCTACAAGAGCGCGAAATACGCCGGCATCGGCTGCGGCATCAAGAGCACCGGCATCGGCAACGGCACCATCGACAGCGGGCACGCGATGGTCCGCGTGCTGGAGGGAGGGCGTCTCGAGATCCTCACCGGCTACACGGAAATGGGCCAGGGCATTTTCACCACCATCCGCCAGGCGGTGTGCGAGGAGACCGGATTGCCCGCCGGGATCATGACCGTCCGCTGGGATAAGGACCTGGGCGCGAAGTGCGGCGAGACGTGGGCCTCGCGCGGCACTACGCTGAGCTGCGCGGCGGCGCAGAGGGCGGCGAGCCAACTGGCATCCGATCTGAAGCACTCGACGCTTGAAGAGCTGGCCGGCCGCGAATACTCGGGCGATTACGTCTGCAATTTCACTACACGCCCGGGCACGCCCGAGGCCGTGACGAATCCGACCACTCACCTGACGTTCAGCTATGCCACGCAGGTGGTGATCCTCGGCGAAGACGGCCGCCTGGAGCGCGTGGTGGCGGCCCACGACGTCGGCCGCGCCATCAATCCCAAGGCTTGCGCCGGGCAGATCGAGGGCGGCGTGCACATGGGCCTAGGCTACGCGCTTTCGGAAAATTTCACGAGCACGGATGGACGGCCGGACTCCCTGCTTCTGCAGGACCTCGGGATCCTGAAGGCGAAGGACACGCCGCAAATCGACGTCATCCTGATTGAAGTGCCCGATGAAGTGGGAGGCTACGGAGCCAAGGGAGCCGGCGAAATCGGGCTGGTTCCGACGGCCGGCGCAGTCGCCGGCGCGCTGTACGCCTACGATGGAATCCGCCGCGTGAGCCTACCCATGCAGGATTCGCCCGCCGCGGCGCCGTCGGTGCCGAAGTCGCGGAAGAAGAAGACCGCGGTTCTTGTGGGCGCGTAGCTGCGTCGCTGGCGCTATCGTACTCTGGACATCACAGCGCGCAGGATGCTGTTGATGCGGGTCGAATAACCCTCTCCATACTGCTTGAGCCAGTCGTAAACGTCCCGGTCCAGGCGGGCGGCCACCAGCACCTTGGGCGCCCGACGGAATTGCGCCAGTTCCGCATCGGTGAGCGGAGGGATGTCCGAGTAGTCGATTTCGGAATCGGGCATTTTCTTCAGCCGTTCGAGTTGCGCTTTTTGCTTCCGCGTGAGCGGTTTATTGAAAATATCTTCTGCCCTCACGCTTACGAGCTTTTCGGGCCGAGATGATACGGATGATTTCTTCGTCATTGATATTGCTCCTGTATACGTGAACGACCAACAGGAGAACGGCGTCGACCAAGCCGATCGCGTGCCATCGCATCTCGCCGTCCTCGTCCATGCGGTCTTTCCGGAGCACGTAGTCCAGGTCCGCAAACACGCGCGCTGCGAGTTCAAAACCGACGCCGTGCTTTCTTTGATTCGCGGCATCCTTTTCTTCGTCCCACTCGACGCGCATCGTTATACGAAGTGTATGACACTTTGTGGTTGCAAGTCAACCCCAAGGCCAGAACTGCACGGCTGACCGCCACCGGCTGCGCCTTCACCCGAGGACGTTCTTCGCCTCAAGCATGCGGCGAAGGGGCATGGTGGTGAGCGGCGCATGGGCGATAAAATAAAGGGCCGTCTTCCGGGATTAAGTCCCGAGTCCGGTGAATGCGCAGATGCACAGCACCTGTCGAACGTGAATCGGCATCTCTTGGTGGATCACGTAGCGCTCTTTCCAGTAGACCACCGAGTTTTCGCACTCCACGCTACTAACTCACATGGTTTTCAAAGGAAGTACCGGCATGAAGAAGACCACGATCTATTTCGTCGTCAGGTAGGAGCCGTTCGGCTGGAAATCACGCTGGCCGATAAAATGCCGTGCCGAATCCTTGAATGAGCAGCGCCATAGCAGACGCTCACAAGCGGAGCAGGATATCACGAATGAAAGAGTCGCTAGAATTGATCATGATAACAAGCAATCCCATAAGCCACTACGACGGGCAGGACCTACCCTTGAGCGGACCATGCCCCCGCCGTTGCGGGGGCGAAGCGAAGTTCCGGGAGCATCATCCATCTACCGAGAACTATATCGTGACGTGCCCCGGACCCTGTGGCGAATATCTGGTCACTAAAGACGAGCTAGAAGACTTCCTTGATCTCCAATAGCTTTAGACTCCAATCCGCGTTTAACGTATCGAGACTACTCTATCGCATGCGTATTATAGGCGGCCAGCCATTCGCTTGGCCTCACGACTCGGAGTTGGAGCAATCCCCCAAATCTCCGTAGCCTTTCTCAGGAGTCGCCTATCGTTCGTTACGAAGTGCCTACCATACTTTGCGCTCTCGACAAGATGGAATGCATCGCGGTCGTGGAGGCCGGACTTGGAGTTTCCTTGGATCAAGGCCCGTACTTTCTCGTGTGTTTTCAGTTCAGGGCCTGTCAGTTCTACCTCTTCCGAGAAGATCAAGTGCGCTGCTCTGCGCTTCACCTCCGCCGGCGTATGGGGATGCGCAATCTCTGCCTTGACGGAGTAAGGCAAAGCCAGCCTGAAGTCGTGGTCCCCCAGTTGATGCAACTCCAGAATCGCATCGACCGCCGCCGCCTCTGGCCCGTCCGTTCGGTCCAGCACATTCGCGTCAATGAAGTTGAGTCCGATACGCGGATCGAGATGGTCGAGCATTTGCAACCAACACTTTAGCAGAAGAGTGAGCGTTGTCTTGCATGAGATCTTTTGCTCCGGCTCGTCTGCGATCAGCGATGGCGTGCGCCTGGCGGTTCGTGGTTGGATGCCCCTTGTCCGCGTGTCAGCATATCGGACTCTTGCCGGACGCGGCGAGCGGCGCGGTCACCCCTCGAACTGCCGAGGCCGGCTGCTACTCGGCTACGGCGTCACCGACGACACGTACGCGGATATCGCCAGCATGTCGTCCGCGTTCAGGTTGGCCACCACCTTCTTCATCAAAGCGACCGCCTTGCCGTTGCTCTCGCCGGTCTGAATGGCGTATAGCTGGCGGCCGATGTAGACCGGGTGGAGTCCCGCGATTCTCGGCACCTCGCCCAAGCCCTGGAGCGAATCGCCGTGACAGATGGTGCACGCGATGGTCTTGCCGTTGCCGCCGGTGGTCACCAGCGCCTTGCCCTTGGCGACGCTGCCCCTGGGGACGTAGGCGACGAATCCGGAGTGCGGATCGCGGCTGGTCGCCCGGACCGCGTCCTCCGGCAACTCGACGATGCGATTCCCCAGCGGCTCCATTCCGCCGCCCGGCATCGGCAAGCGCATGCGTCCACGCGCGCTGACGAAGCTCTTCGGCACCGTGTCGGCTTCAACTACCTTGACCCAGGGATTCGCTTTGAGGGTCGCAAAATATTCGGCGGCTTGGCGGATGTCGGCATCCGGCATCGTCTTCGCGATCGCATTCATCCGCGCCGGGTCGATTCTGGTCCCGTTCTTGAAGTAAGCCATCTGGCGCGCGATATACTCGGCGGAAAGACCGGCGAGGGTGGCGGATTCCGGATGGCCGTCTCCGGTCATCAGATGGCAGGAGCCGCAGGCCAGCACCGCTCCGCTGCCGTGGACCACCACCTGCGGCGGCTGGCTATGCTGCTCGGGAAACCAATCCGGCGGATTGGTGAGGTCGTCGATCTGCGCCGCCGTGTAGGTCTTGCTGCTGCCCGGCACGTGGATCGGTCCGCTGCTTTCCTCATTGGGCGGCTGTTCTTTGTCGGGGATGAGGAACGCCCACGCCGGGCGCGTGTCTTGTTTCGGAGCCTGCGCTCCCATCACGAAAGCAAAAACCAAAGCGAAAGCCAGCAAGCACATCCAGTACTTCAGCATTGAGTCCTCCAGCGTGTAAGAGTATAATTCCGGGCGAGAAGAGAAGTCAACGCGCGAGCGCCTCCGGCTGCGGTAGACTTGTTTGACGCGATGACCCCCATCACCAATGCTTCCACCTCCGCTCCGGTCGCGGCCAAAACGCGCCTGACGCCCAACCAGATCCGCGGGTTCTGGGCTTCCTGGGGCGGCTGGGCGCTGGACGGCATGGACTCGTTCATCTACGCTCTGGTCCTGGTGCCGGCGCTGCGCGAGCTGCTGCCCCAGTCCGGGATCGCCGCCACCAACGCCAACATCGGTTACTACGGCGCGATCCTGTTCGCCCTCTTCCTGATCGGCTGGGGACTGGCCCTCATGTGGGGCCCCATCGCGGACCGCTTCGGCCGCATGCGAACCCTGATGCTCACCGTCTTGTGCTTCTCGCTCTTTACCTTCCTGGCCGCACTTTCCACCAACATCTGGGCGCTGGGAGTCTTCCGGCTGCTGGCTGGATTGGGAATCGGAGGAGAATGGTCGGTCGGCGCCACCTTCATCAATGAGGAATGGCCGGAGGAACGCCGCAAGATGGGCGCCGGCCTGATGCACACGGGCTATTACTTTGGCTTCTTCCTCGCCGCGATCGCAAACTACTTCATCGGCGCGCACTACGGCTGGCGATGGATGTTCGTGGTGGGAGGCACGCCGGCGCTGCTGGTCGCGTTTTTCTACAATCGCGTTCACGAGCCCGAGCGTTGGAAGAACAAGAAGCAGGAGCTCGGCCACGCCTGGACCGCGATCTCCGCGTTCCGGACGCCGTTTTCCTCCCTGTACCGGCGGCGAACCATTCTCAATTCGTTTTACATGCTGGCGTCGATCACGGGCTTGTGGGCCGGGACCTCTTACGTGCCCGCGGCAATCACCGAGCTGGCGGCAAAGGCGGGCCGCACCGCTTTCAATGCGGCGCAACTATCTTCCTACGGGACGGCCCTGGTTTCGGTCGGGACCATTCTGGGAGCTCTGATGACTCCGATACTCGCCGAACGTTTCGGCCGCAAGAACACGTTGGCCTTCTTCTTTGCGATGATGTTCATCTTCATCTCGTTCGCCTTCGGCCGCGTGTTCTACTTTGAGACCGACGCGCTCTTGTGGTTCATGGTGTGCCTCTTCTTCCTCGGCATCGGTGGGGCCAACTTCGCGGTGTACTCTTTGTGGATCCCCGAACAATACGGCACGGAATGCCGCGTCAGCGCATTCGCGTTCACCACCAACATCGGCCGCTTCGCCGCCGCCGCCATCAGCTTTCTGGTGGGCGCCGGCGTTCGTCACTTTGGGACGCTCGGCACCCCGGTGGCGCTGACGTCGGTCGGATTCCTGATCGGAATCCTGCTGTTGCCGTTCGGCACCGAGACCAAGGGCAAGCCGCTGCCAAGCTGACCCTACCTCCGGAGCCGTATGAACCGCACCGTTCTTCTCCTCGCCTCTCTCGCCTGGACTGCGGCGGCCCAAACCAACACCGCGGCTCAGGCGGCCCGTCAATGGCGCCAGCAGCATGAACGTGCCGTGGTAGACGAATTCGTTTCCCTCCTTTCCATCCCCAACATCGCCACCGACCGCGCGAATATCCAGCGCAACGCCGAGCTGATCCAGAAGATGATGGAGAAGCGCGGCCTCGCTTCCAGGCTGATCTCGGTTCCGGGCTCGAACCCGGTCGTGTTCGGTGAAATCAAGACGCCCGGAGCCGCTCGCACGATCGTCTTCTACGCGCACTACGACGGCCAACCCCTCGATCCTAAGGAATGGGTCACGCCGCCGTTCCAGCCTACGCTGCGCAATGCACCACTGGAAAAAGACGGCCAGGTGATCCCGCTTCCCCCTCCCGGCGCTCCCTTCAATCCCGAGTGGCGCCTGTATGCGCGCTCCTCGGGGGACGACAAGGCTCCCATCATCGCGATGCTCGCCGCACTCGACGCGATTCAAGCCGCTGGTCTGAAGACGAAATCCAATATCAAATTTGCTTTCGAAGGGGAAGAGGAGGGCGGCTCGCCGAACCTGGAGAAGATTCTCGCGTCCAACAAAGATGTGTTTTCGGGCGATCTGTGGCTGATGTGCGATGGCCCGGTCCATCAGACCCGCCGCCCGCTGATTGCTTTCGGAGCCCGTACGGTCGTCCAGGTAAACGTCACCGTCTATGGTCCCAGCAGCGAACTTCACAGCGGCCACTATGGCAACTGGGCGCCCAATCCCGCGCTCTCCCTCGCCAGGCTTCTTACGTCGATGAAGGACGATAACGGCCGGGTCCTGGTGGATCAATTCTATGAAGAGGTCGCGCCGCTCAATGAGACGGAGAAGCGGGCACTCGCCGAGGCGCCGGACATCGATCAGGCCCTCATGCGGGAGTTCTCGCTGGGGTCGGCCGACGGCGGTCCCAGGAAACTCACCGAGTTGATCACGCTTCCGTCTCTGAACATCCGCGGCATGGCCAGCTCCCGCATCGGCGAGCAGGCGTCCAACGTGATTCCGGCGACCGCGACCGCCACCATGGATATTCGCCTGGTGAAAGGAATGGATCCGCGCAAGACCGCGCAGCGCGTCGTCGAGCACATCCGCAAGCAGGGCTTCTTCGTGGTAAACACGGCGCCCGATTCACAAACGCGGATCGCGCATGCCAAGGTCGCCTTGGTAACCGTGAAAGGCGACGAACCGGCGACCCGCACACCGATGGACCTGCCGATCTCGCAGGAAGTGATTCGTATGGTCGAAAGCGTTCGCGGCCCGGCCGTCAAGCTCCCCAATATGGGTGGCGGCCTCCCGCTCACCAGCGTCGAGCGCCCTCTTGGCGCGCGCACCATCGTCGTTCCGATCGCCAATCACGACGACAGTCAGCATACCTTCAACGAGAACCTTCGCATCCAGAACCTCTGGGATGGCATCGAGCTCATGGCGGCGCTCCTCACGATGTAGATGTAAGAGTGGGGCAGGCGATCTTGCCGCCGAGTTGCACGAGCCGTGGGACACTCGCAGTGAATTCGAGCGCTACTTCCCAGCCGCCGCGTCCTTGAGGGCCTTCAGGTGCGGGAGATCGCGATCTTCCTCGTGACACGCACCCTCGGTCAGCTCGAACTTTTTGCGCCTGAGGGGTAAGGCGATCGTCCACGGCCGCGTATACACGACGGGATCGATGACGGTCGCCTCGTAGTTCACGGTGTCGGGACCCGCGGGGCTGAATCGTTCCACCACGTGTTCGGCGTAGCTCACAATCTCGCCGACCTCGTTCAGCCAAGTCTTGCCGTTGAAGTTGGTTGTATCGACAACCAGTGTGTCGCCCTCCCCCCGGCCGACGGAATCGCCCTGCCACAAGCGGATACCGTCGGGAAGGTGCGAGCGCCCGTCCAAGAAAACAGTGCGCCATGACACGCGCTCATGCAGAAAGACGATGTAGTCGGCGGTCTGAATGACGTGAAACGCCGTCGGGACATACATCGACCGTGGAACGCCGGCGGGGAAGCAGTGCGCGGTGGGATCGTCGTAACCGCGCTCGGTCCGGTTCCGGTCGACCTTTTCGTGCACGGCCCAGGGCTGCATCGGAAGGTTCCCGTCCGGCGGATCGATGATCACCCCGCGTCCGCCCGGAATAAGCGGGTCTCCGGCGTGTTTTTCCAGGCCGAAGTTCGCGCCTCCGGCATCGGGCTCGTAGAAACCCTCCAGGTCCGGCTTTCCGTCAGTCCTCCGGCGGATATTCGCTACAGCTTTCGCCGGTGTGGCTTCGTGAAAACCTTCGCGTCCTCGATGGTCGCTTCGTACTGAATCGTGTCCGGGCCGGTCATGCGGTATCGCTCCACCACGTGGAGCGCGTCACTGTGAGAGTCGCCCGCCATGTCGAACCATGTTTTGTCATTGTTGTTGCTCACGTCCACCACCAGCGTGTCTCCCTCCCACCGGCCGCGCGAATCGCCCATCCAGGAATCGAGGTCCGCGGGGTGCGGGCTGCCGTCGGTGGGGATCAGGCGATAGTCCAGCGACCACTCGAAGGTCATGGCAATAGCCTGAGGCGTCTGGAATATCTGAAACGGAAAATCCAGATACATGACCCGAGGGACCCCAGGGATGTAGCATTGCGCCAGCGGATCGGCCTTCTGTGCGGCGGCCCAGGCTTGATACGGAATTTCACCTCCGCCGACCACAACCGAGCGGCCGGCTGGCATGTTATATCGCGCGGCGTGATCCTGGAGATCAACTGACGGGGTGCTGGACGCCTGCCAGATGCCGGCGAGGTTCGGTTTCCCATCGGCCGTCCGCGGCACCGTTGCTTGACCCTGCGCCGATGTGCACCAACCGGCAAACAAGACGACCAAGCAGGCGCATTGCGCTCTCACGAACCAGGGAAACATGAAGCGACCTCAGCCTTAAGCAGCACTTCAAGCGTGGACAGGCTTAGGGCGATAACTACGATGATACAAGACCCGCGCCGCCGAGCGCGCGGCAACATCTTCGGTAGCTCTCGAGAAACGCCGTCCACCGAAGGTTCGTCCAGCCTCCGCCACGTTCACCGGGACATATAGCCGGCATCCCGAACTTGTGCCGCTCTCGATCCCGAAGCAGCGTTCTGGAAATTGCCAGCGCACCTGGTCTTAGACGCGCCTCTCGGAGGAGTGGAAGAATTAAGGTGGCCTTGTGGTCTCCAACCGTGCAGCTGTCATTCCGTTTATAACGACGTTGGCTGCTGGTTTGCGTTCGATTTATTCGGCGAACCACTGTGACAGGAGACTCCGAGTATTATGCGCTTTGCAGAATGCGGCCGTCACAGGATCGCGGTCGCGATGCTCCACCGGCTACCGCGCGTAGGCCGCGACGCGCCGGAGCGTCTCCCGAGGGTCCGCCGGAACCAGCCGGGGCGTCTTTCGCCCGCACGCACAGGGGGACTCGTCGACTTTCATCTGGTCCAGAGGTTGCTGCTCCGATTCGATATGCAAGCCGTCGTGGGCCTCGCACTCGGCGGCGAGCAGCTCGCCTCCTTCGCCGATAATCTGTTCGAACACAGGAACGCGGAAGGCGTCCCAAAAGCGGTCGCGCAGGGCTTCGCTCAGCCGCGGCTCGCCGGGACGCGTGAGCGCGATCACGGCGTGGCTCAGCGAGGGGATTCTCGAAGCGGCGAGCGCCTCCAGTTGTTCCGGCGTCGCGGCGACGGCGCACGGCCGGAACGCGGCGGCCTCCTCCGTCCATCCGCGAGCAAACACCCGCACGGTTCCGTTGGACCGGAACCAGGGGACCAACACGGCTGTCTTGGGCACGGCGGTCTTAGGCGGCGGCTGGATCGGATAAAGCAACGACGGCTTGCGACCCCAGGAAATTCGTGCTCCCACGAATTACACGTCGGATTAATGGGCGATTATTCTCAGGAGATTTTCGCTGAAAATCAGGTTTGCGTCGGCGGCGCTCAGTCCCAGCTCGTACAGAGCCGTCGCCTGCTCGTCGAAAATCTGATGGTGCCAGCCGCGGGGAAAGAACGACGAATCCGTGCCGAACAGCAGCCTCCTCGGGCCGATCACGTCCAGGGCGCGGCGGAACACCTGGCGCAGGTCCAGGTGCGATTCCTGGTAATGCATCCAGTGATTGGAGCTGGAAGTGTCCAGGGACACGTTGGGGCAGAGGTCGGCCAGCATCAGCGCTTCGCGAAAATAGCCGGCGCCGAAATGCGGCACCACGATCGGAACCCTCGGATGCCGAAGCGCAACCGCATGCAGATCGATCGGGTTGGAGTAACGCATGTCAAAGAGCGAAGGCAGCCCGAGTTTCTTGCGCACTCCCACGCTGAGCACGCCGCAGTGCACAAACACGGCTTTTCCGTGCTGCCCGGCCCACTCGAAGACCGCCTCCGCCTCGCTGCTCTGCACCGAGTACTGATGCATTGCTGGAAAAAGGCACGCTACGTGCACGGCCGAAAATGTTTCGGGCCGCCAGGCCTGAGGATTCACCATGGCGTACGCGAAAAACCTGCCGGGATGAGCGCGCACGGCGGCCACCACCGATTCGTGATCGCCGGGAAGGCTGGCCATCAGCGCCGCCTTAGCGACGCCGTGCCGGTCCAATTCACGCGCCCAGTGGCCGGCCAGCGCTTCCGGTTCCGGTGGAGGCATTTCCCACTCCAGGCGCGCACCCATCGTCTCGAGCGTCAATGCCTGGCCCTGAGCGCTCAGGATTTCGAAAAACCGATGGGAGAAAAAATGAACGTGGGCGTCTGAAACCGCGATCGGCCCCCACGGCGACGCTCGCTCGACGCGGTCAGCCTTGCTCATTCGTGGACGCCTGACTTCGGGAAAGCTGCGTCAGGCCGGTGGAGAGGGCCAGCTGCGTCAGGCCGGCGACGTTATTCACACCGAGCTTCTTCATCATGGTCTTGCGGTAGCTGCGCACGGTGTACTCGCGCAGATCGAGCACCACGGCGATTTCCTTGCTGGTCTTTCCCTCGGCCACCAGGCGCAGCACCTGCACCTCGCGGGGCGTAAGCATCTGGAGCACGGAGGCGGCCGCAGTCGACTCGAGATCTCCTTTCCGGATGCGCGCCAGCAGGCGATCGGAAACGTGCGGACTCAGATACGCGCCCCCGCGCGCCACCATGCGCAGCGCTTCGAGAAGGTCGGTATCGGACGCCTTTTTCAGAATGAAGGCGCGCGCGCCGGAACGGATCGCGCCGACCACGGAGTTTTCATCGTCGTACATCGACAGGATCACGATCTTGCAATCCGGATGATGCCGCAGAATCTCGGCGGTCGTTTCGACGCCGTTCAAGCCCGGAAGGCCGATGTCCATCAGTACCAGGTCCGGCCGCAGGCGCCCGACGACTCGCACCGCGTCGGCGCCATTTTCGGCTTCGCCCACCACCCGAAACTCGTCGTCCCGGCCGAGAATGGCCTTGAGACCGTCCCGCATGATCTTGTGATCATCGACGAGAAGGACATTGTAAGACATGTTAGGTCAAACAATTGTACCGTTTTCTGTTACTGCTCAAGCGCGGGTACGCCGGCGCGCGGGTGGGGACACCGGAGACGGGCTCAGCTCCCGACTCAGCGCTCGAACGCGCTCCATCGCGTCGTCGAGCGTCGCCAGCAGCTCGTCGACTTGATCCGCCGTCCCGGGGTGATCCATCCGCAGAAGCTGAAGCCGGAGGCCGGCGGCGGCCAGCAGAGGGCCCACGTCGTCGTGCAGCGTTTTCCCGGCGCGGCGCAACTTCTCCCCGGCGGCGTCCTTCTTCATGCGCTCAGCGTTTCCGCTCGAGTGCGCGGCGCGCGGCTGCGGCAACATCGCGCGACCGCAAGCCGTACTTATCGAGCAGCTCATCGGGCGTGCCGGATTCGGCGTAGGTGTTGCGGATGCCCACGAACTCCATCGCCGCCGGATGCGTCTGGGCCACTACCTGCGCCACGCGCACGCCCAGCCCGCCATCCACCAGGTGCTCCTCGGCGACCACGATCGCACCGGTTTCCCTGGCTGCGCGCGCGATGGCGTCGCGATCCAGCGGCTTGATGGTGTGGAGATCGAGCACGCGCGCCGAGATCCCTTCCGCCTCCAGAGCCTCCGCTGCGCGAAGCGACTCGGCTACCAGCAGTCCGGTGGCGATCAGCGTCACGTCGGCGCCTTCCTGCAATTCAACCGCCCGGCCAATGGTGAACTCCTGCTCAGGCCGGTAGACGATCGCCGCCTTGGAGCGGCCGGCGCGAATGAACAGCGGCCCGATGTGCTCGGCCGCCGCCGCGACCAGCTTCGTCATCGCCACCTCGTCGGCTGGACACAACACTGTAAACCCTGCCAGCGAACACGCCAGGCTCAGGTCCTCGATACTCATTTGCGACGGGCCGTCCTCGCCGATCGAGATGCCGCTGTGCGTGCCGACAACTTTCAGATTCACGCTGGGGAACGCGGCGGTGACGCGCAACTGCTCGAATCCCTTATTGAGAGCGAAGGCGGAGAAGCTCGAGGCGAACGGAATCTTTCCCGCCGACGCGAGACCCGCGCCGATGGCCATCATGTTGGCCTCGGCAATGCCGCATTCAAAGAACCGGCCTGGAAATTCCTTGGCGAAACCGGCCGTGTAGGTCGACTTCGAAAGATCCGCGTCCAGCACGACCACGTTCGGGTTCGCGCGCCCCAGTTCGACCAGCGCCTTGCCGAAGGCTTCGCGCGTGGCCATGCCGAGCTTCAGTTCGTACCTGGCTGCGGTGGGCACTATGCCAGCTCCTGTAACGCGCGTGCCGCTTCTTCGCGGGTCGGCGCCACGCCGTGAAATTTCGGATTGTTCTCCATGAAGGAAACGCCCTTGCCTTTGATCGTGTGAGCAACGATCACGGTGGGCTTGCCTTTCACCGTCGCGGCTTCGGCGAACGCTTTCTGCAACGCCGGAATGTCGTGGCCGTTTAGCTCAATGGTGTGCCAGCCGAAGCTGCGCCACTTCTCGACAAGCGGCTCGAGGTCCATGATGTCCTTCACGAACCCGTCGAGCTGGATGCCGTTGTAGTCCACGATCGCGACGATGTTATCCAGACGATGATAGGAGCCGAACATGGCCGCCTCCCAGATCTGGCCCTCCTGAATCTCGCCGTCGCCGAGCACGACGTAGGTGCGTGACGGACTCTGGTCCAGACGCGCCGCCAGCGCCATGCCGATGCCCAGCGACAAACCCTGGCCGAGAGATCCGGTGGAGGCCTCGAGCGCCGGCAGAAAGCGCACGTCGGGATGACCCTGGTACATCGAGCCGAGTTTGCGCAGCGTGTTGAGCCGATCCTTAGGGCAGTAGCCGCACTCGGCCATCACCGCGTAGAGGACCGGACAGCAGTGGCCCTTGGAAAGAAGGAAGCGGTCGCGGTCCTTCCATTTCGGATTGGCCGGCTCGTGGCGCATCACGTCGAAGAACAGCGTGACCACAATTTCCGCCGCCGAGAGCGACCCGCCCGGATGGCCGGACCTGGCTTCGGTGATCATCTCGATCACGTCGCGCCGCATGCGCCGGGCGATGGCCGCAAGCTCGGCCGGGTCGTTGCTCTTTTTCACTCCATCCAATTTAGCAGGCTACACTGAGCGAATGCCTCGCGATCTCGACCGGCTTGTTCAATGGAAGGGCCAGTTCGGCCGCGAGGCTGCGGCGCGGGCGGCGGCGCTTCTCGAACGTCTGCGGCGGGCGCGATTACGCGACGCGCAGGACTTGATCCGTCTGCATGAGACGGTCCTCTATATGCGCGCGTTTCCTCAGAGCTCGCGGGTGCTGCGCCTGGCCGACGAAATCCTGGGTTCGTTCGGCGAGCGTTTGCGAGGCGTCGATCCGGAGCTGTTCGAGGACCCCGAGATTTCCGGGATCGCCGCGACGGGCCTCTCCACCAACTTCAGCTACGAGGTTGCGCGAAGCCTTGTAACCCGCTATCGCCGCGCCATTCGAATCGACTGGAACAATTACGAGCGGTCCGATCGCCTGGGCGCCGTGCTGGCGCGTCTGCTTCCGATGGCGGGCGAGGATTGGACGGTGGAGCCTCATCCGGACTGGAAACGCTGGTTCGAGTCGGCTCGCGTGAATCTTGCGTGGCTGCTCGATCGCGTGCCGGCCGATACGTACGATCTGCTCGAGATCCCTCTGCGCTGGGAGCTCGGCGACTCCTCGGCGGCCCGCTCCCGCACGCGCATCCCGCGCCGCCGGATCTTCTATCACACGCGGCCTCTGCTGACGCGCCGCGATGTTTCAATTGAAGCCGAGTTCGCTACGCCTGAGATTTCCGTCAGGCGGATTCCGCCGCGGCGCGCGCGGAAGCTTTGCGACCTGATCCTGGATACGTCGGCGGTGCGCTATCGGGAGCTTTATGGATTCACGCATCCCGACGTCAATCACTTCTATCACGCAGATCTCGGCCGCGGCGTGGATATCTTCTTCTGCGGCGTGCCCAAGCAATGGCGCCTGCCGCTGCGCGGCTACCACGGCGGAATGTTCTTCAAGAACGGCGTGCCCATGGGCTACGTCGAGGGACTGTCGCTGTTTGAGCGGATGGAGGTGGGCTTCAATCTGTACTACACGTTTCGCGAAGGCGAGACCGCGTGGCTGTACGCGCGCCTGCTGAAGTTGTTCCGCGAGCGGCTCGGCGTGACCTGCTACTCGATCGACCCCTACCAGCTTGGGCACGAAAACGAGGAGGCGATCGAATCCGGCGCCTTCTGGTTCTATCGCAAGCTCGGATTTCGTTCGGCGTCGGAAGAAGTCACGCGGCTGGTGGCGCGCGAAGAGGAAAAGATCGCGGCACAGCCGGGCTATCGAACGCCCCCTGCGATCTTGCGGCGGTTGGCGACGGCGCCGATGATCTACGGAGACGGACACGAGTGGGACCGGTTCGATATGCGCACCATTGGTCACGCGGTGGGGCCGTCGGCGTCGCGCTACCGGCAATTGCTTCCCCGAGCCGCAGTGCCGGAGGAAAAACGTCGCGCGCTAATTCTCCGTCTGGGGAGGCCGAAAGCGCGATAATGTCGTCATGCGGGGGCGGGAGAAGTTCTCCGATGAAGAGTATTGGGCGTTCTGTATGGCCAATCCAGACTTGCGCCTGGAACGTACGGCGGAAGGAGAGATCGTCATCGCGCCCCCGGATGGCGGCGAATCCGCATATCGCACCACTCAGGTCATGGCGGAACTGCGTCTCGCCTGGCTGATCGACGGGGCCGCCGAAGCCGTCTACGTCTATCGCAAAGGACAAGCCCCCCGAGTCCGCCGCCACATTGCGGAAATCGTGGGCGATGGTCCGGTCGCGGGCTTCGTGCTAAACCTCAATCCGGTTTGGGAAGGACTGTGAGATTCAATGCGTCCTCCAGCGCCGCGCCCGCGCGGAATAGCGTGTCTTCCTGATTGGGCGCCGCAAGGATCTGCAAACCGATCGGCAACCCGGCTTTGGTGAAGCCGCAAGGCATCGAGAGCGCCGGAATCCCCAGCGCGTTGATGGCCCGGGCGAAGCGAGTGCACGCCAGACGGGTGTCCTCCGAGGTGCCGCCGAGCGGAACGGTCGTCTGGCCGATCCTGGGAGCAGCCATCGGCGTCATGGGCGTGAGTACGCAATCGACCTGAGTCCAGAGCCGGGAAAACTCCCGCGCGTAGATCCGGCGCAGACGTTGGGCGTCGATGTAGTCGGCCGTGGAAATGAGGTGCCCCTGATCGAGCAAAGCCAGCACGTCGGCGCCGAAATCGGCCCGCCGGTGGAGGTAGGGACGCAGCGCAACCGAAGCTTCCACCAGCAGCAGGAGCCGGCCGATGGTGTTCAGCGCGTCCATGTCAGGCACGCGCACGTCCACGATTCGCCCGCCGATCGCCGCGGCGATCTGCACTGCCGCTCGCACCGCGCCGCCGGTTTCGAGATCGAGCCGGTCGAAGTAGAAATTCGAAGGCAGGCCGATGCGGAGCCCGCGGATGTCAGCGTCCGCGGGCGGCACGTAGCTGCTCGAATGCTTCGCCATCGCGTTGAAGGAAATCGCAGCGTCGCGCACCGTCCGGGTCATAGGGCCGACGTGATCGAGAGTGCACCCGAGCGGAAGCACGCCGCGACGGCTCACCCGGTCGAACGTCGGTTTCAGGCCCACCACGCCGCAGAACGACGCTGGAATGCGAATCGATCCGCCGGTATCGGTGCCCGTGGCCATCGCCACCAGGCCCGCCGCGACGGCCGCGCCGGATCCGCCGCTCGAACCGCCCGGGATGCGCTCCGTGTCCCACGGATTGTGGACAGCGCCGTAATGCGGATTGTTGGACGTGATGCCGTAGGCAAGTTCATGCAGGCCGGTCTTGCCGATCAGCACGGCGCCGGCGTCGCTCAACTTCGCGGCAACTTCGGCATCGTGGTCCGGAACGAAATCGGCGAAGAGCTTCGAGCCCGCCGTGGTGAGGACGCCCTTGGTGAGGACCAGATCCTTGTGCGCGATCGGTATCCCGTGGAGCGGTCCACGATCGACGCCACGGGCGAGCTCGGAGTCGAGCTCCGACGCGCGGATGCGGGCCGACTCGGCAACCACCGTGATGAATGCGTTCAGCCGTGGATTCAGGCGGGCGATGCGCTCCAGCGATTCGTCGGTCAGCTCGCGCGTGGAGACCTGCTTCGCGCGCAGCGCCGCGGCCGCTTCGACGATGGTCATTCGAGATCCTCGGGACCGGTCCACGGAATGGCGTCCGGAGGAAGGGAGCGCGCGAGCGGCCGGAACGCGGCCTCCAGTGCATCGAGGACCGGCGCAATCCGCTCGACATCGCTTGTTGGAATCGGCGGTTCGAGCGCCGCGGCCAGCTTCTTCCAATCTGTTGGCATCGTCGCCATTCTACAATTGAAGTGATGCTCGCCACCGACAAGCGCGCAACGGTTCTACCGCTGACGCAGTTGAGCGAAGAGGAGACGATGTTTCAAGCGACCGTGCGCAGATTCGCGCGGGAGCGCATCGCGCCACGCGTTCGGGAGATGGACGAGGCGGGCGTCTTCGGCAAGGATCTCCTGACGGAGTTCTTCACGCTGGGCCTGATGGCGATCGAGGTTCCCGAAGAGTACGGCGGCCAGGGCGGATCCTTTTTTCAGTCGATTGTGGCGATCGAAGAACTGGCGAAAGTCGATCCGTCGGCGGCGGTGATTGTCGACGTGCAGAACACGCTGTTCAACAATGCGATTGTCCGCTGGGCCAGCGACGATCAAAAGCGCCGCTATCTGCCGCGGCTGGCGGAAAACACGGTGGCGGCTTATGCGCTGTCGGAAGCCGGTTCGGGTTCGGACGCGTTCGCGCTTGCGACACGCGCCGTCGATCAGGGCGACCACTATCTCCTCACCGGCCGCAAGCTCTGGATCACCAACGCCGGCGAAGCGGGCCTGTTTCTGCTGTTCGCCACCACGAATCCGGAGGCGGGATACAGAGGTATCACCGCATTCCTGATCGAGCGCGAGTTTCCGGGATTCAAGGTGGGCAAGAAGGAAGACAAGCTCGGCATCCGGGCCTCGTCCACGTGTGAGCTGATTCTCGATGATTGTCGCGTGCCCAAGGCGAACGTCGTGGGCGAGGTCGGCAAGGGCTACAAGATCGCCATCGAGACGCTGAACGAAGGGCGTATCGGCATCGGCGCGCAGATGACCGGACTGGCGCAAGGGGCGCTCGACCACGCGCTGGCCTACTCGAAGCAGCGCAAGCAGTTCGGCAAACCGATTTCCGAATTCCAGGGAGTGCAATTCGATCTGGCCGAAATGGCGGTGGAAGTGGAAGCGTCGCGCCTGATGGTGTATAACGCCGCGCGGCTGCGCGATGCCGGACTGCCGTTCGTCACCGAATCGGCCATGTGCAAGTATTTCGCGTCGCAGGCAGCCGAGCGAGTGGCTTCGCGTGCCGTGGAGGTCCTGGGCGGCGTCGGGTTCACGAAGGATTATCCGGTCGAAAAGCTGTATCGCGACGCCAAGATCGGCCGGATTTACGAAGGCACCAGCAATATGCAGCGGTTAACGATCGCCAAGCAAATGCTTGGAAACCGCGGCTGAACGGGGTTCGTCAGTTTTGTTGTAGGAGGTTTTACGATGCGCG
Source organism: Bryobacteraceae bacterium (assembly GCA_041486445.1). Classification (GTDB taxonomy): domain Bacteria; phylum Acidobacteriota; class Terriglobia; order Bryobacterales; family Bryobacteraceae; genus Palsa-187. The sequence goes on along the minus strand of JBGPLI010000016.1, from coordinate 24,976 downwards.
CGTTCGCACTAGTCATCGCCTTACTCGTCGCCGGCGCGGGGATGCTGCCGGGAGCAGACGCCACCGAGCCGACGCAGGCCCAGATCGACGACATCATTCAGAAGTTCGCAGCCAGGGAAGCGGACTTCGCGCGAGCGCGCGAGAACTACACCTACCGCCAGACCGCGCGCGTTCTCGATCTCGACGAAGGCGGCAACACCGTCGGCCGGTGGGAGGAGGTTTCCGACATCATCTTCAACGCCGACGGCAAGCGCAACGAGCACGTGGTGCGCGCCCCGGTGTCCACGCTGCGGAACTTCAACTTGTCGCCCGAGGATATCCAGGACATCCGCAGCGTGCAGCCCTTCGTCCTTACCACGACCGAGTTGCCCAAATACCTGATCCGCTACCTGGGCCGCCAGCAGGTGGATGAGATCGGCGCCTACGTCTTCGCCGTGAAGCCCAAGAAGATGGAACCCGGCCAGCGCTACTTCGAAGGCCAGGTGTGGGTGGACGACCGCGACCTGCAAATCGTCAAGAGCTACGGCCGCGGCGTTGGCCTGCTCAAGAAGAACGAGGATCAGCAATTTCCCAAATTCGAGACCTATCGCGAGCAGATCGACGGCAAGTACTGGTTCCCCACTTACACCATCGCCAACGATACGCTGCATTTCAAAGACAATGATGCGCGCATCCGCCAGACCATCAAGTACGAGGATTACAAGCAGTTCAAGGCCGAGACGAAGATCATCTTTGGCGACGCGGTCGACGACAAGAAAGAGCAGAAGAAGGACGACAAGAAGAAGCCCTGAGTCCGTCCCGTATACAACGATTACGATATAATCACTTAGGTAGATTTCGATGTCTCAGGTGGTTAGTCTGCGTTTGCAGGACCAACAAGCGAAACGTCTGAAGCGGTACGCGCGCCGGGTTGGGCGGACGCCAAGCGAGGCCGGCCGATTGCTTCTCGACCAGGCCCTGCGGCAGACGGAGTTTCCTTACATCGAGTTCCGGGATTCATCCGTGGGTCGCCAGGCGTACATCCAGGGACGCAGATCGCCTGTGTGGATGGTGATGATGATCGCGGGGCAGTACCGGAACGATGTGAAGAAGACTGCCAGGCATTTCCAATGGCCGGTCGAATGGGTCCAAGCCGCTTTCAACTACGCCCAAGCGTTTCCCAATGAGATTCGCGACGCGATCGAGGACACCGAATCCGTGACGCCTGAGGATCTCAAGCGCATGCTGCCGGCGCAGTACATGGACCCGCTTCCCAGCCGGAAGTAGCGCTGGATGCTGCGCTACCTCCTGGATGAGCACATCTCGCCGGTTGTGGCGGAACGGATTGTTGCGAGGCGCCCGGCGATCTCCGCGGTCAGCATTTACCAGTGGCAGGGCGGCGCATTCGCCGGAGCCGGCGATGCAGGGATCCTTCGCGCCGCAGCCGCGGACGGCCTCACGCTGGTTTCCTATGACGTCCGAACCATCCCCGCGGCGCTTATCACGATGGCAGAAGCGGGGATCTCGCATGCCGGGGTCATCTTCGTCAAACGGCGCACGATTGCTCCCAACGATTTCGGGCGGCTTATCCGCTCGTTGACTGCATTCTGGGAGAAACACGCAAGGCTGGACTGGACGGATCGAATCTCCTTCCTCGGGTCCTTGAGCTAACGCGTGGCTTGCGCGACCTGCAAGGTATCGGCGTATTGCTGGAACCGCACCACCTTGCCATTCTCCAGCGAGAAGACGTGCACGAATTGCGCGTCGATGCGCTTGCCGGTCGCCTTGTACTCGCCGGTGTAGCGGCCCAGGGAGACCACAGTGTCCCCGGCGTCCAGCAGGCGCTCGGATGTGGCCGCGAAGCCGTCCCACTCCGTCGCAACCCTCATGAAAACGCCTTGCAACACGGCGTCGTGTCCGATGTAGGGGTTCCCATCGGCGTAAATAAAATTGTCCGCTTCGCGCCACTCTACCTTCGCATCAAGTCCCGCCAGCACGGCGGGAACATCTCCGCGCGCAAACGCGCCATACAGCGACCGCACAATCTCGACATTGGCTTGCGACACGGATTTCGACCTTTCTTTTAGGGGGTAACGGTAGGGGCGTAGTAGCCGTGCCGGGCGCGCACGATCAGGTCCTTGCGGTTTTTCACCTTGATATCGACGCTGTGGTAAAGGCCGTCCACTTTCAGCGGCTCCGGGCGGTAGAGCACGTTGTACTGGTGGCGCAGCTCATTAGCGATGTTCTCGAAGGACTGCGCCAGATCCCGCGACTGGAACGGAAAAAACGCCAGCCCGCCGGTTTCCTGCGCGAAAAACTTCAGCACTTTATCGCCTTCAGTGGGGATGCGCGTGATGTTGGTGGAGACGGTGTAGACCACCACGTCGGCCTTGTGCGCCATCTCGAGCGCCTGCTCGCGGCTCCAGCGGCTCTGGTTATCTTCGCCGTCGCTCAGGATCACCATGGCGCGGCGGAACTTGTAGGCCGGCTGGTCCTGCATCAGCTTGTCGCGGCAGGCGAAGAAGATCGCGTCGTAAAGCGCGGTTCCGCCGCCGGCACGAAGTCCGCGCACCGCCGAGGCCAGCTTCTCGGTGTCGTCGGTCAGGTCGGCGACAAGTTCGGCGGCGGTGTCGAAGCTCACGATGATGGCCTTGTCCTGGCGGGGGCGCAGCACGGTGTTGATGAAGTCGGTGGCGGCTTCCTGCTGGAACTTGAATCGTTCGCGGATGCTGTTGCTGGTGTCGATCAGAATCGCCAGCCGCAGCGGCAGGTCGGTCTCGGCGGAGAACTCGATGATGTTCTGCGACTTCTTACTCTCCGAGACTTCGAAATCGCTCTTGTTGAGATCGGTGACGAAACGCCCCTTCTTATCGGACACCGTGAACAGAAGCTGGACGCGGGTTACGTCGAGCGTGATGCGGTTGTCCTCGCCCGAAGGAGGCTGAGGCGCTTGCGCGCCCAGCGGGACGAAGAACAGAACGGCGGCCAGCAGAGTCCTCATTGGGAACACCATCAATTATAGGCCAAGTCGAAGCTCGTCGAGCCACCCTGCGAGCTCCGGGGGCAGTGGCGCCTCGACCGTGACGCGGACGCCCGTAGCTGGCGTGGTGAATGCGATTCGCCTGGCGTGCAGGAAGATGCGGCGGCCGGCGGGCGCGCCGTAGAGACGGTCGCCGGCGACGGGATGGCCCAGGCTCGCCAGGTGCACGCGGATCTGATGGGTGCGTCCGGTGCCGATGCGCACTTCAAGATAGGTGAACTTTCCGAAGCGTTCGATCACGCGATAGTGGGTGATCGCCTCGCGGCCCGTGCTGAGGCGCGCCGTCATGCGCGTGCGGCGGACCGGGTCGCGCGCGATCGGCGTGGCGATCCTGCCGGAATCCGCGCGGACGCGCCCGTGGACCAGCGCCAGATACGTCTTCTCCACGGTTCGTCCGGCGAACTGCGCCGCCAGGTTGCGATGCGCCGAGTCCGTGCGCGCGACCAACAGGACCCCGCTGGTCCCCCGGTCGAGCCTGTGCACGATGCCCGGGCGCAGCTCGCCGCCGACGTGCGATAGCGCCGCGAAGCGGTGCACCAGACGGTTCACCAGCGTGCCGGCATGGGCGCCCGCGCCCGCATGAACCACCAGACCCGCCGGTTTGTTCACGGCCACTACCGCGGCGTCTTCGTACAGGACCTCGACGGGCAGATCCTCCGGCGAGGCCTTGAGCGGAGGAAGGTCGCCTGGCGACACCTCGATGCGCTCGCCGGCGCGTAGAAGCAAGGATGCCTTCGCGACGGCGCCGTTCACCTGAACCCGGCCGGTCTTGATCCAGCTCTGCAAACGGGAACGGCTGTAACCGGCGACGCTCTCCTGCAAAAAGTGATCGAGCCGCTTTCCGGCGTCGGTGGCAGCGGCGATGAAACACAGTGCCAAGCGTCCAGTCTACGTCCGGGCGACCAGGAACACCGCCACTTCCGCCATCAAATTCGGGAACCACCGCGGCTGGCGCTGTCCCGCAAGAAAGAGGCGCCGCTCCACCCGCCAGTGCTCCTGCTGCGCGAGCGCTTCGAAATCGAGCACAGTCAGGAAGTGAATGTTCGGCGAATCGTACCATTCGTGCGGAAACAAGCTGGTCTTCGGGGCCCGCCCGCTCCACAGGTGCGCCAGGCGCACGCTCCAATGGGCGAAGTTGGGAAAGGCCACAATCGCATGGCGGCCGATGCGCAGCATGCCGCGCAGCACGCGCAGAGGATCGCGGGTCTCCTGAAGCGTCTGGCTCAGGATGACGTAGTCGAACACCTGGTCGGGATAGTCCTCCAGGGCGGATTCGAGATCGCCCTGATACACCGAAACGCCGCGGGCGATGGCTCTCTGCACGCGAGCGCCGGTCAGCTCCACGCCGCGTCCATCGACGTTCTTCTGGTCCTTGAGCCACGCGAGCAGCTCGCCTTCGCCGCATCCGAGGTCGAGAACGCGCGTTCCCGGCTCCACCAGCTCGCCGATGATGGCGTAATCGCGGCGGCCATAGATTTCGCGCAGCCTCTCGCGCCGGGTTTCAACCACGGCGCTACCCACGCTTGACGGCCTCGCGGAAAGTACTCGCCAGGAAGCCTCGCACCAGTTCGGTCTGCTCCTCCGCATGCACCAGGAACGCATCGTGCCCGTAGTTGGACGAGAGATTACAGTAGGCGACGTCGCAGTTGCGGCTGCGCAGGGCGCTGACGATCTCCTGCGACTGGTAGCTCGGATACAACCAGTCCGAGGTGAAGCTGATCACCAGGAACCGCGTGGAGACGCGCTCAAACAGAGACGCCAGGGTGCCGCGCTGCGTGAGGTCGAACGAATCCATGGCGCGCGTGATGTAGAGGTAGGAATTCGCATCGAAACGGTCGACGAACTGGTTGCCCCGGTACTGGAGATAGCTCTCTACCTCGAACTGGTCGGGAGCGCGAAGACGTCGGCCGAACTTCTGGCGCATGCTTTCGTCGCTCATGTAGGTGATGTGGCCGACCATGCGCGCCACCGCCAGGCCGCGTGCCGGAGGCCGGCCTGCGTAATAATTGCCGCCGTTCCAATCCGGATCGGCCATGATGGCGCGCCGGCCGACTTCATTGAAGGCGATTTGTTGCGCGCTGTGCCGCGCCGTGGTGGCGATGGGCAGCGCCGCGGCCACCTGATCGGGATACGTCACCGCCCATTCCAGCGCCTGCATTCCGCCCATCGAGCCGCCGGCCACAGCCAGCAGCCGCTCGACGCCCAGCCCGTCGATCAACATTTTCTGCAAACGAACCATGTCGGCAATGCTGATCACCGGGAACTTCATCGCCCACGGGCATCCTGTGTCCGGGTTGATGGAGGTCGGCCCGGTGGTCCCGCGGCAGCCTCCGATCACGTTTGAACATATGACGAAATATTGATCGGTATCGAAGGCCTTGCCCGGACCGATCATCTTCGCCCACCAGCCGCCCTCGCCCGCGGCGTGCGCATCGCCCGACAAGGCGTGGACGATCAGGACCGCGTTGGTTCTTTCGGCGTTGAGCTTGCCGTAGGTTTCGTAGGCGACCTGGACCGGCGCAAGCGTAACGCCGCAGTCGAGCTCCAGCTCGTCAAAAGTAGTGGTTGCGACCTCCGTAATCATGGGGAACTATTTTCAGTTTACAGGGTGCGGAGGCATCAACAACGGTAAGTTACTCGCCGTCGCGTTCAAAGAGCTTCTTTATCTCGGTGACCGAAGGCGTGTTACGAACCATGTTCGATCAAATATTCGACAATTTGTTCCGTTCGCTTGACGACCTATTTTTCTTCCGGGGCCGTTAGCCGGAACGTTTCGCTCAACGATGGGTGCGCCGGCGCCTTTGCGCGGTCGGGTGCACGACCTCGTCAGGCATGCGCATGAAATTCTCCGGCTGCAACAGGCTGGCGATCAGGATGTCTTAGTCGATGGCTTCCCAGTGAATGCCGATGCCTCCGCCGATCAGCTCCCATTCCGCCCTCTGTTTCGGGGTGGCGGCAAGAAGTCTCGGAAACCAGGCGAGTGGCGCCGAGACAACCCTCCCATCGGCGAGGACCACTTTCAGTGCGTCCGCTGTACACGAGACGTCGACCGCCATGACTTCACTGCTTTCCACTAAAGTACTCATGCCACTTCTCCAGGAAGAACTGTCCATTCTCCACGACGATCTTACGAATCTCCGTAAGCTCGTGATCGCGAAAACCGCGATTGTTCGCGAGTTCCACAGGCTCCAGCCAAAACTTCGCGTATCTCCCCGCGTGGGCCACATGTATGTGCGGCGCCTCGCGACCCTCCAGGCTGAAGAAGAAGAACCGATGACCGCGGACCCTCAGCAGGGCGGGCACGGCTTCAGTTTAGCGCGCTTAGGCCCTCGGCGGACTGTTCAAGAAACGCCCCCGGCGGTTGCGGCTGGCCAGACGCCGATCTGACTGCGCCACTGCTGTTGCACCTCGTGCGCCGCGTTGGCGAACGCGCTCACGTGCCTCGGCTGCTGCACAAGGAAGAACACCACGTACGAGGTCGAGAACGCGATGACGTCTGACGCCCGGAGCTCGTCACGGAGGCGGCATGCACGACGCTGAACGAAACGCTCGCGGTTCTCGTGAGGGAAGTGCTGATAGACCAGTATTGAGTGGCCATTCTCATAGGTGTCCTTGAGTTCCGACCAGTACACACATTTCGAGGATCCGGAAGCACCGTACTTCGTGCTGGGAACCTCAATTCCGTTGTCCGGATCCAAGAACAGCAAGTTGCAGTCTCCTACCGCCTGCCGTGCCGCCCGGAAGTACGCCTCGCGCGCCCTTCGACTGTCCTGCAAGTGAGAGTCAAAGTACGAAGCGTTGGGGATAAGGTCCCACTCGCGTGCATGACGAACTGTCCGCGGCGTTCCCGCGATCAAGAGGCGCAGGAGCTTATCGTAAAGATCAGGTCATACAGCCGCCAACGCTGAGGTTTGTCCAAGTACTTTCGAAGCTCGCCGTCCCCGCCGCCATCATCGCTCGTGAGACACCAACATACACCCAGTGAGAGCCCAGACGCTTGTTGGAGGGTTCTCAACAACCCGTACTTCCGGAAGTCGTTCACGTCGCCAAAGTACTGGTTTTTCATGACTCGCCACTCAAGGAGCCAACACCTTCCCCCGCGTTTCCGACAACAGAAACGCCGCCAGGGCCATGGTCGCGTAAGCGGCGCCCGCAAACAACCCGATCGCGTGGCCCAGCGGCATCCTCGCCGACAGCACGCCGACCAGCGCCGGAAACAGTGCTCCCGTCGCCCGTCCGGCGTTATAGGCGAAACCCTGCCCGACGCCCCGCACCCGCGTGGGAAAATGCTCGGTGAAAAACGGGCCCATGGCGCTGAACACGCCGGAGGCGAAAAAACCCAGCGGGAAGCCCAGAGCCAGCATGGCGGCGTCGCCGAACGGAACCGTCGTGTAGATGACTGCGATCGTGCCGGCGCCGATCGCGAATACGAGGAACGTCATACGCCGCCCGATCCTGTCCGCCAGGTAGCCACCCGTGAGATAGCCGCAGAATGCGCCCGCGATCGACACGGCGAGGTAGCCCGCTGAATCGAGAATCGAAAGCCCACGCTCGGTGCGAAGAAATGTCGGCAGCCAGGTGGTGACGGCGTAGTAACCGCCCTGCGCGCCCGTCCCCATCAGGCCGCCCAGCACGGTGACGCGCAACAGCGGCGGACGAAAGATCTCGAGGAACGCGGGCCGGTCGCCTCGCGCCGCGAGCTGAGCCTTGGACTCCAGGTAGACCGGCGGCTCCTCGACATAACGCCGCACCCAGAAAACCAGAAGAGCGGGCGCGATTCCGACCAGGAACAGGACCCGCCAGGCGATGTGCGCCGGCAGCAGGGAAAAAAACAGAGCGTAGAGGAGCGCGGCGGCGCCCCATCCCACGGCCCAGCCCGCCTGCATGAGGCCCAGAGCCTTGCCGCGATGCTCGGGCCGGATCACTTCCCCGAGCAGCACCGCACCCGCGGCCCACTCGCCACCGAAGCCGAGCCCCATGAGCGCGCGCGCGGCGAACAACTGCTCGAAATTTTGCGCCAGTCCCGACAGGAACGTGAAGCCGGCAAACCAGAGGATCGCCGCTTGCAGCGTCCGCACGCGGCCGTAGCGATCCGCGAACCAACCGGCGAGCCATCCTCCGGCGGCCGACACCAGCAACGCCGCCGTCCCCAGCACTCCGGCCTGTCCGCGCGTGATCCCCCAGGTGGCGATCAGCGCGGGGATCACGAAACTGTACATCTGAACGTCCATCGCGTCCAGAGCCCAGCCGCCGGCGCAGGCTACGAACGCGCGCCGCTCCTGGAGGGTGAGGCCGGATAGCCAGCCGAGTCTGCCGCTGCTTGTGCGAACGTGGTCGAGGGTGGTTTCGTCCATAAAGACGCGAGGGTGGCCGAAAGAAGTATACAACGCCGGAGGCAATAAAGTGCCACCATGGTGACGGTGAGGATCGCCGGATGATCGACGTCAAAGAAGCGGTCGCGCGCGCCAAAAAAGGGGCGCAAGAAATGCTCGGTCCGAGCATGTGGAGTCTTGAGGAGATCGAAAGGGAATCCTACAGGGATCGTGAGGTCTGGAGCATAACGCTCGGCTTCCCTCGAGACCCGAATCGGATGTCCCCACTCGCAGGTCTTGCCGATCCGCTGCAGTACAAACGCTTCCTGATCGACGTCGAGACTGGCGAACTGCTAGCGATGAAGTTGCGTGAGCTGGCCTCTCGATGAACCCCGCTGAGCGCTGGTTCGAGTCAAGTCGCAACTCTGGGATGCTCATAGACACGAACCTTCTTGTACTTTTCATTGTTGGAAGCGTCAACTACGACCGGATTGAGACCTTCAAAAGAACGCGTCAGTACACAAGACAGGATTACGAACTTCTGATTCGAGTGATCGATCGCCTTAACCCGCTTTACACGGTGGCCCATGTGATGGCTGAAGTGAGCAACTTGACCGATCTGACAGGGGCCGAGTTGCTACAGGCACGACGTGTTCTCAAGGCGACGCTTGCGATTCTGCGTGAACCGGAGATGCCCAGCGCCCGCGCGGCCCAAAATCGACCCTTTGAATCTCTCGGGCTGACTGACGCGTCAATCGCGGCTGTCGCACGGGAGTATAAATGCGCCGTGCTCACCGACGACCTTGACCTGTATTTGACTCTCGGAAGAGAGGGCGTGACGGCCTTCAATTTTACCCATTTGCGGGCGCGCAATTGGGGATTGTGACGGCATAGAGGCGAACTCCGGCGTACGCGCAGAGGTCCTTTGCGTGAGTCCCTCACTATTCCAGTGAAAATGCGTTGAGGCCCGAGCTCACGACCACCACGTATTGCTTGCCGTTGCGCCCCAGGTAGGTCATCGGACTGGTGTGGGCTTCGGCATCGAGCTTCGCTTCCCACAGCATTTTGCCCGTCTGCGATTCGAAAGCCCGGACGCGTTTGTCGATCGTTCCGGCGATGAACACCAACCCGCCCGCGGTGGCGATCGGCCCGCCTTGGCCAAACGATCCGGTATTGTGTATCCCCTTGGCTTCGAGCTCGTCGCTGGTGCCGAGCGGCACTCGCCAGGCGATGTCGCCGGTGTTCGCGTTGACCGCGGTCAAATGCGCCCATGGGGGTTGCTGGCACGGCAACTGCTTCGCGGGGTCCCAGAAGCGGGCGTTGGCCGAGCCCTTGCCGAGAGGACTGAAGCGGCGGTAGGCCACCTGATCGCCTTCGGCCGACTTGTCCAGGCGGCCCATGCCGGCCACGTCGCGCGTGTTCACGAACACGTAGCTGAGCTTGGGATCGACCGAAACGCCGCCATAGTTCGCCCCGCCCTGCTGGCCCGGGAAGATCACGCGAAATTCCTTGTTGCTGTACGGCGTATACGGACCCAGGTTGTGGATGCCCCCGATCTTGTCCGCCAGGTCTCGGCAAAACTTCTCGTGCTCCGGCTCGCCCGTGAAGACTTCATCCGGCCTCATGCTGCTGCGCGCAAGCGGCGGCGGCTTCAGCGGGAAGGGTTGCGTCGGCGAAGTCTCCTCGCCCGGAACGTCGCTCTGCGGCACCTTGCGCTCCTCAACGGGATAGATCGATTTGCCGGTCTCGCGGTCGAGGAAGAACATCAGCGACGGCTTCGACACCGCCACCACCACCGGGATTTTCTTTCCGTCGCGAACGATGTCCATCAGCGTCGGAGCGGCCTCGGCGTCATAATCCCACACGTCGTGGTGCGTCAACTGGAAATACCAGCGCACCTTGCCGGTGGCGGCCTCGATCGCGACGATCGATGAAGAATACAGATTCTGGCCGTGCCGCGCCCCGCCGTAGTATTGCGCGGAGGGCTGGCCGATCGGCAGAAACAGCAACCCTCGTTGCGCATCGATGGTGATCAAGCCCCAGTTGGCGGGCGATCCGGCGGTGATCCAGTTGTCCTTGGGCCAGCTCTCCGCGCCCGCCTCGCCCGGATGCGGCAGAGGGTGGAACGTCCAGACCAGCTTGCCCGTGTGGAGATCCCAGGCGCGCACGTCCATGGCCGGCCCGTCGGGATCGTCCTCCTTACCCTGCGCGCCGGTGATGATCAGGTTCCTGTAGATGACCCCGGGAGAGGCGACGTGGTACGGCGCGTCGGGGAATTTTTCCGCGACCCCGATGCGCAGGTTGACCGTGCCCTCATTGCCGAATCCCGGGACGAGTCTCCCGGTCTTGGCGTTCAGCGCGATGAGCTTGCCGTCGCTGGTTCCCGCCAGGATCTCGGCAGGGCTGTCCTTGTCGCCGGCCCAGTAGGTGACGCCTCGGAGAGGAGCGGCCACCGTTCTTCCGAGCTCGTATTTCCAAATCTCCTTTCCGGTTTCGGGCTCGAGCGCCACGATGGTGTGGTGGAACGTCGGGGTATACAGGATACCGCCGGCCATGACGGGAACGGCTTCGGTTCCAGTCAGCAACCGGTTGGTGGAGTTGATGTCAAACCCACTCGGGTCGATGCCGTACTGCCAGGCCATTTTGAGCTTGGCGACGTTTTTAGTGTTGATCAGCGTGAGCGCCGAATATCGCTGACCGCTCGCGTCGCCGCCGTAGCCCGGCCAGATGGTTTGGCCCCACATCGTTTGGACAAAGAGCGCCGGAACGGTGACACCGGCCGCCAGGACGGTCTCGAGGATTCTCATCGTTATCGCCTCCTTGTAGGGTGGTCGAAAGAAGTATACAACGCCGGTGTGGGCTAGCGAAGTGCCACTATAGTTGGAGTGAGGATTGCCGGATGCTCGACATGAAACAAGTGGTTCCCCTCGCCGGCCGGTAACGCCGTCTTGAACACACAACAGGCGCTTACCGGTGAGAGATTTTTCATGCGTTCTTGCCGTGGCGATTCTGTATGAGCTCGTCGCCTTGGCGGGGCGCCTTCCCTCCACGCCGGCGCACGATCTTATCGAACGCGCTGAAATCCGCTCGGGCTTTCCGGTCTGCAAAAAACCGCGCAGTCTGTAGCGCCGAAACCTTTTCCGCTACCGCTGTGGCCACAAACTGATTGATGCTGGTTCGGTCCTCCCGGCTGAGCCGCTTCACCGCCTCTTTGAGCGATCGCGGGAGCCGCAAAGGGTATGTTTGAGTTTCGCTCATCGTCTGATCCTCCCTATTGCCGCGCGCGGGAGCAGGAGTTCCACGCCAAACTGATTTGGCACGTTCCCAAAATCCCGCCGGTTGAATGTCACGAGCGCATCTGCCCGTCCGTTGACCGCCACCTCCAGCACCATCTCATCATTGGGATCGCGGAGTTGCGGCCGCCACAGAAAGTGCGTTTCGACTGGCTCAGCCATCGCAATCACGCCGCTCACAAAGGTATCCACTTGCCGCTCACTCAGCCTAGCGGCCAGGCGATGGTCGGCATTCCGGCAAACGGCTTCATACTCCAGGGCCAGGGGAACGCTCAATAGCAACGTAGCCCGGCGCTTGCGAATGGAACGTAGGATGGCCGCGGAGGCACCCGCAGGGCTGCGCACGGCCGCCACTACAACATCCGTGTCCAGAACTAGTCTCACATCGCACAAGATATCATATCATTTTTGATGAGCGATCGTTCTCGCGGCAGGAAGCAGTGGGCGCGTCGCTTTCAACACTTCCGCGGCGCCACAATTCGACGACACTAGGGTATGAGCATTCTCCGGCTCGAGCACGTCAGCAAGGACTACATCACCGAGGGGATCCCGGTGGCGGCCCTGCGCGACGTGTCTCTAGAGGCGGGCCGGGGAGAGTTTGTGGTCGTCGCGGGACGGAGCGGATGCGGGAAATCCACGCTGCTGAATCTGGCGGGCGCGATGGATTTTCCCACGTCGGGAACCGTCATGCTGGACGGCGTGGCGACGTCAAGCCTGGGCGAGCGCGGGCTAACGCGGCTGCGGCGGGAGAAGGTCGGGTTCGTATTCCAGTCGTTCCAACTCCTGCCGACGTTGTCGGTGGTGGAGAACGTGGAGCTGCCGCTGATGCTGGCGGGGCGTGGCGATGCGCGGGAGGCGGCGCTGGAGCGGCTGGGCTGGGTGGAGATGGACTCGTACGCGGCGCGCATGCCGTATCAGCTCTCGGGCGGGCAGATGCAGAGGGTAGCGATCGCGCGCGCGCTGGTGCACTCGCCCGCGCTGCTGCTGGCGGATGAGCCGACAGGCAATCTTGACAACGCGACCAGCGACCTGATTCTGGCTCTGCTGCGGCGGATCGCAAACGAGAAAGACACGACCATTCTCATGGCGACGCACAATCTGGAGGCGGCAGGCGCAGCGGATACCGTCATTCACCTGCGCGACGGTTGCGTGCAGGAGTTGCACCAGCCGGTGAAGAGGAAATCCGCTTGCTGACGCGCGCGGTTCTGTTTCATAGGTTGATCCTGCGGCCGCTGCGGCGGGAGCCGGTGCGCACATCTCTCACTGCGATCGCCGTGGCGCTGGGGATTGCCGCCGTGCTGGCAATCGAGCTCGCGGGAGAGGCAGCCGCCGGCTCGTTCCGCTCCTCCATGGAAACGCTGATCGGAAACGTCGATTTTGAGGTGACCGCAACCGGGGGCATTCCTCCGGAAGCGCTGGCGCGCCTGGCGGCGCTTCCCTACGCGTTTAAGATCCATCCGCGCATGGAAGATTACGCGTCGATCCGGGCGACGGGCCGCACCGTGCCGCTGGTGGGAGTGGACCTGGTCTCCGAATCGCTGGGCGCGACGACTTCAGACGCGGCTGCGTTTGAGCACGACGATTCCGTCTGGGCCGGCAGCGGCCTCGGTTACAAGATGGGCGACCGCGTTGAACTTCTCATCAACGACGTTTCATCCGAATACACGGTTCGGGGAGTGCTGGGCGACCGCTCCGGCGAGGCCATGGTGATGGACCTGGCGCAGGCGACGCGCGTGCTACACCGCAGCGGAAGGCTCGACCGGATTTTGATCGAAGTACCTGTGGGGCGCAGTACGGAGGAGTGGGAGTCGCTGTTGCGGCAGGCGCTGCCCGAGGGCGTGTGTGTCGCTCCGGAGGGAACGCGAAGTGATGAGAACCGGCGAATGCTGGCGGCGTTCCGATGGAATCTTCGCGTGCTGAGTTATATTTCACTCGCCGTCGGCGCGTTTCTGATCTACAACACGATTTCCGTTTCCGTGGTGCGGCGGCGTTTCGAGATCGGCATCCTGCGGGCGCTGGGCGCGACGCGCGGCGCTGTGATGGCGGCGTTTTTGGGCGAAGCCGCGTCGTTCGGGCTGGCCGGGGCCGCCGTTGGCATCGTGCTCGGCAGGTTGCTGGCGGTGGGCGCGGTGCGGCTGGTGGCGGCGACGGTCCAATCGCTGTATGTCAGCAGCCGGCCCGCGCCGATTTTGCTGACGTGGGACGCAGCGGCGCTGGCGGTGGTGGTGGGAGTGGGGGTCTCGGTCGTATCCGCTCTTTCGCCGGCGTGGGAAGCATCGCTGGTTGCGCCGGTGGAGGCAATGGCGCGGGGCCGCCGCGAGCACGAAGCGCGAGTGCACCGGTGGCGGGACTTGTGCGTAGCCGTGGCGCTGGCGGGCGGCGCATGGATCGCCTCGCGGCAGGAACCGGTGAGCGGCAAGCCGATGTTCGGTTATTTCGCGGCCGTGCTGCTGCTGGGAGCGTCAGCGCTGGCGATTCCGGCGCTGGTGTCCGGGCTGTCGTCAGCCAGCGCGGGCATTTTGCGACGGCTGCTGGGAGTGGAGGCCCTGCTCGCGACGCGCAGCCTGGCGGGATCGCTGCGGCGAACATCGGTGCTGGTGGGCGCGCTGTCCACGGCCATCGCGATGCTGGCAGCGGTCGGGATCATGGTGGGGAGCTTTCGCCAAACCGTCATCGTGTGGATGGGCGACCGGCTGCAAGCGGACCTGTTTCTGCGGCCGGCGGTTCCGCCTGGCGCGGACCGCTATCCCACGATGTCGGCCGCGATTCCGGATCGATTGTCGAGACTGCCGGAGGTGGCCGCGGTGGATCAGTTCCGGGCCTACGAGATCAGCTACCAGGGGATGCCCGCGATTCTGGGCGGCGGCGAGGCCCGTATCGCAGGCCGGTATGGGAACCGTCCGCTGGTCTCCGGCGCATCGCCGCAGTCGGTGTTCCGTCAACTGGTGGGGACTGACACGGTGATCGTGAGCGAGCCTTTCGCCAACAAGCATCGCGTCCGCGCGGGCGACGTGCTCACGCTGCCGCTGGCCGGACAAAGGGCGGCGTTTCGCGTGATCGACGTCTACTACGATTATTCGAACGAGCGCGGCTTTATCATCATGGACCGAGGCACGCTGCTCAAATACCTGCCCGACCCGGAGCCCTCGAACGTCGCGGTGTATCTGAAGGCGGGCGTACCGCCTGACCAGGGGCGGCGCGCGGTGGAGGCGGCGCTCTCGGGCCACGGAGTGCTGGTGGCGTCGAACCGTTCTTTGCGCGAAGAAGCGATGCGCATTTTCGACCGCACGTTCGCCATCACCTATGCGCTCGAGGCGGTGGCGGTGTTCGTCGCGGTGATGGGAGTGGGAGGAGCGCTGCTGGCGCTAGTGATCGACCGGCGCCACGAATTCGCCTTGCTGCGATTTCTCGGGGGCGCGGGCAGCCAGCTCAGGCGAATGATCCTATTCGAGGCCGGACTGCTGGGATTGCTAGCCAACGTCGCCGGCCTGATTCTCGGATTTTTTCTTTCGCTGCTGCTCATTTATGTGATCAACAAGCAGTCCTTCGGGTGGACGATTCAGTTTCATTGGCCGGTGGCGGTGCTGGTGTCGGCGCTCTCGGTGGTCTACATCGCGACGCTGCTGGCCGGGCTTTATCCGGCGCGCGTGGCGACGCAACTGGTCCCGATAGACGTGATTCATGAAGAGTAGGGCCGCGCTCGCGCTGCTGCTGGTGTTCGGCGCGAGTGCGGAGTCGTATCGGATCGCGGCCCCGGGACATGCGTACAAGTTTCCGCGCGACCATTTCAATCATCCCGATTTTCAGACGGAGTGGTGGTACTACACCGGCAATCTACACACCGCGGACGGGCGGCGATTCGGCTTCGAGCTGACTTTTTTTCGCCAGGGGGTGGATCGGGGCTCGCGGCCGGCGGGCGTGTGGGACGTGCGCGATGTTTGGATGGCGCACCTGGCGCTGAGCGATCTGGACGGCGGCCGGTTCTTTCATACGGAACGGTTGAATCGATCGGGTCCTGGAATCGCGGGGGCGGACGAAGCGCAGGCTCGGGTGTGGAACGGGAACTGGCAGGCGCGCTGGCAGGGAAGCGCCACGCAACAATTACAGGCCGTGGCTGACCAATTTTCGTTTGCATTGTCGCTGCGGTCGGAGAAAGCCCCGGTGATTCACGGAAAAAACGGAGTCAGCCGGAAGGCCGAGGGTCCGGGACGCGCGTCGCACTACATTTCGCTGACGCGGCTGGCGACCAGCGGCAACATTACTCTCGAAGGAAAGCAGTTCACGGTCGAGGGCTTGAGCTGGATGGATCACGAGTTCTTCACCAACCAACTGGAATCGAACCTGAGCGGATGGGATTGGTTCAGCCTGCAATTTGACGATGGCTCGGAGATGATGCTGTTCCGGCTGCGGCGCAAAGACGGGTCGTTCGATCCCTACTCGGCCGGGACCTACGTCGATCCGCAAGGGCGCACGGCGCATTTATCGGCTGGCGATTTCTCGGTGGCGCCGGGTAAGACATGGACGCATTACCCGATCGAGTGGACGATCCGCGTGCCTTCACTCGGTCTGGAGGCTGCGCTGACGACTCGTCTGCCGCAGCAGGAATTCACCGGAAGAACGGTGTACTGGGAGGGCGCGATCGAAATCAGCGGCACACGGAAGAACGGGCCGCTGAAGGGCGCAGGGTATCTGGAAATGACCGGGTACGCGGGACCAATATAGTAGGATACGAGTTCGACCGCGATGCCGGCCACGACGGAAACCACGACACTTCCCCGCAACGCTTACACGCCGCTCCAACCCGGGACTACGTACGCTCCCGTGGTAGCTGCGTCCACCGAGCTCGCCGAACTCACGCCGCGGTCGGTGGGCTGGGGTCTGGTGTTGTGCGTGGTCTTCACCGTCGCGTCCGCGTATTCCGGACTGAAGGTGGGGCAGGTCATGGAGGCGGCGATCCCGATCTCGATTCTGGCGATCGGATTGGCGAGGCTCTATCCGCGCCGGTCGAGCGTGCTCGAGAACGTCATCATCACCGGCATCGGCGGGCTGGCCGGCTCCGTCGTGGCAGGGGCGATCTTCACGCTGCCTGCGCTGTATATTCTGAAACTCGATCCGCACCCGGTGCAGACGATCTTTATCTGTCTGGCGGGCGGATGCCTGGGAGTGCTGTTCCTGATCCCGCTGCGGCGGTATTTCGTCCGCGATATGCACGGCGTGTTGCCGTATCCCGAGGCGACGGCCATCACGGAGGTTCTGGTCACCGGCGAGAGGGGAGGCTCGCAGGCGAAACTGTTGCTCCAGGCCACGGCCATCTCCGGCGTCTACGATTTCCTGGTCACCACGTTTCACGTTTGGAAAGAGTATCTGGACTTTCTGTTCGTCCCCGGCATGCGCGCGCTGGCCGAGCGGGCCAAGGTAGTGATCGGTTTCGACGCGATCAGCTTCATCCTGGGGCTTGGCTACGTGATGGGGTTGCGCAGCTCAATGATCTTGTGCGCGGGCGGCGTCCTGGCGAATTTCGTGCTGGTACCGCTGATCTGGATGATCGGGGGAGGGCAGCCGCCCATTGCGCAAATGGGCGCCGCGGAGATTTTCCGGAGCTACGTGCGCTTCGTCGGAGTGGGTGCGATCGCGACGGCGGGGATCTTCGGGATTCTGAAATCCATGCGCATCGTGGCGGGCTCCTTCGGCGTGGCGCTGCGCGCGTTCCGGGGCGGCGCGCCGGCGGGCGAACGCACGGACCGCGACATCTCCGTGATGACGATCCTGCTCGGCGTCGTCCTGAGCGCCATCGGCGTCAGCGTATTTCTTGCCGGTCTTTCGAGTTCCGCTGTCGTGATCGTTGCGGGGCTGGGCTTGACACTGTTCTTCTCTTTCTTCTTCACTTCGGTTTCAGCGAACGCCATCGCCACCACGGCGCGAAATCCGGTGTCCGGGATGACGATGCTGACCATCATCATCTCCTCGGTGGTTCTGCTGCAGTTCGGCCTCTCCGGGACCACGGGTATGTTCTTCGTGATGGCGCTGGCGGGGATGGTCTGCACGGCGCTTTCGGTTTCCGGCCAAACCATCACCGATCTAAAGACCGGCTACTGGCTGGGTTCCACGCCGGCGGCGCAAGAGAAGGTGAAATTTCTGGGCGTGATCGCCGCGTCGGCGGCCGCGGGGCTCACCATTGTTCTGCTGGCGCAGGCGTTTCAGTTCGGCGAAGCGGCGCCCGGAGACGCCCGCGTGGTGCTGCCCTCGCCGCAGGCGTCCATCATGAAGGCTCTGGTGGAGGGTTTCATGAGCCACCAGCCGGTGGCGTACATCCTGTTCGGGGCGGGAGCGGCGATTGCCGTCGCCATGGAGATGCTCGGGGCTCCGGCGCTGGTTTTCGCGCTGGGTATGTACCTGCCGCTGGAACTGAACACTCCGGCGCTGGTGGGCGGCGCGCTGGCACACTTCCTGGGGAAGCGTTCCGAGCAGATCGGAGGCACACGCGGCGTTTCGATCCGCGAACGGGGCGTGATCATCGCCTCCGGATTGATGGCGGGCGGAGCGCTCGGCGGCGTGCTCGGCGCGGCCTGGCGCCTGATTCCGGGCTTCACCGAAGACTGGATCAGAACGCCCTTCTACAGTAACGACGCGGTGTCGCAGTCTCTCTCGATCGTGTTGTTCCTGGGGTTTTGCGCGTACGTCTGGTGGGGATCGCTGCGCCGGCAGGAGGAAACAGAACCATGAGCGAGTGGATTCAGGCGCGTTAGGACGAAATTTTCGGCGCAGCCGGAATCAGGATAGAATTGAGAGCAGGCGTGACTATGAGCGGCGATTACATCGAGCGGCGCGAAACCGGCTTCTACATCGTGGGGAGTCGTGTGCCGATTGACCGCGTCGTTTGGGAATACCGCAATGGCGAAGACCCCGAAACGATCCAGTCACACTATCCTACTTTGAGCCTGGACCAAGTCAACGGCGCGATCACCTTCTATTTGAACCATAAGGACCAAGTGGAGCAAGCGATGGCGGAACGGAGGCGCGCGCAGGACGTCTACACTGCCGCCCATCCGACACCTCCTGATGTTAAAGAAAAATTTGAGCGCATGCGGCGGCAAATGGCGTCGCGGCGCAGTTGACGGATGATCCGCTACTTGGCGGATGCCGATTTCAACCACGCGATTGTCAAAGGTTGTCGGCGCCAAGAACCGGCCCTGGATTTTCTATCGGCGAACGAGGCAGTCTTGCACGGTATTGCTGACCTCGACGTGCTTGCACTTGCGGCGGACCAGAATCGAATACTTGTCACGCACGATCGTCAAACCATGCCGTATCATTTTGGCGAGTTCCTGATGAAGCGAGGAACAAGTCCTGGCGTGTTCCTGGTAAGTCAATACGGACCAATTGGGCCAGTGATCGACGAACTCGTGCTCATTTGGGCCGCCTCGGACGCAGACGAGTGGAAGAACCGGATTGTCAATATACCGGAGCCGTAACCCGCAAACGGAGAACCTCGGGCGTTGTTCCTGGGGATTTGCGCGTACGTCTGGTGGGGATCGCTTCGCCGGCAGGAGGAGACAGAATCATGAGCGAGCAGCTTCGGGCGCTGGTGGGGAACGCGATTCTGGGGATCGACACGCTGTGGGGCGGCGACGTCATGTCGGCATCCGGGGTTGGCCGCTTCATCGCCGATTCGTGGTTTTCCGACGAGCCGCTGCCGTCCGCCTATACGAATGCGACGGCCGCGCGCGTGCGGGAATCAGGCGGCGTCGCGGCGAAAGCGCCGGATCGCGAGGCGATCGAGGCGTACCTTTCTGCGATCGATATTCCGGGCGCGATCCACGGTCTGAAAGAGGAAGCGCGTGGTCTCAGCGGCCTGCGCGGCGAGTACATCGCGGGACTGGTGGTGTGCTTCGAAACGATGTGGGACCTGGCGATGGAGATCCTCGGGAAGGGCGCGCCGGTTTCCTACGAGCGCTGCGTGCACGCGTCGACCGGGCAGGCGCCGGAGCGGTCCGATCCTGCGGCAAAGCGGGAGCGGGTAGCGGAGTTGGTCGGGCGGGCCGGATATCAAAACGTGGACGCCTGGAGAGCGGCCCAGCGCGTGCCCATGGCTTCGATTCGCACGCTCAGCGCAGCGGTCGTCGGCTACTTCGACCAGCTTACGGCAGCGAACGTGACGCCCTACCTTCCGGCGGCGCTTCACGGCGTCCCGCGGGCGAACATTGTGTTCCTGCCGATCCGCGACGCCTGGTTTTCCGGATCGATGAACTACCTGGGGCGGGCGCGGCGCGCGGATGGGCGTCCGGAATACGAGGCCACCTACGAGGTCAACGCCTCGCTCGAGATTTCGGTTCCCGAGTTTTTTCAGCTCGTCAGTCACGAGGTCGTGCCCGGACACGTGACCACGTTCGCCTATCTGCAAGATCTGTACTGGCGTGGCGCGGTTGGTTTCGAGGCGTCCGTGCTGACGATGAACACGCGCGCGGCGACCCTATTTGAAGGCATCGCGAACAATGCGATTCTGATGGCGCACGGCGTGACCGAAGTGGACCAGTTGCCCGACGAAGATGTGCAGATCGGAGTTCTGCTCGCGCTTTTGCAGGACGACGCGAAGAACCAGGCATCGTATCTCACATGGCAAGAGGGGGCGGCGCAGGCAGATGTGGCGGCGGCGCTTCGAACCGAGTTCCTGGTGACCGCCGAACGCGCGGACAAGCTGTCGGGGGCGTGGGGGCGGCATCCTCTGCTCGGGCGGATGTATTTGCCAGCGTACCGCGCGGGGACCAACAAGGTGGCGGAGCTGCGGCGGCGTTTTCCGCCGGATCGGCTGCTGCCGGCGCTGTACGGCTGCTCGGGGCTGGTGGATGTGACCACGATCGAAGCGGCGCTGGGTTGACCCCGTTGCGCCGGGGGCGGTATTATGGGCGCGTTCCGCACCTCCTGAAAGAGGGTATGAGTATGTGGATTCTAATTGGGATTTTGGCGGCCGGCGCCCTGCTGGGCCAGCAACGCAGCTACACCCCCGGCGACGTGCAGGACGGCCAGCGGCTTTTCCTCGCGAATTGCGCGGCGTGCCACGGCCCGGAAGGCGACGCCGTCCCCGGCGTGGACCTGGGGCACGGCAAGTTCCGCCGGGCGTCCTCCGACGCCGATCTGGTCAAGATCATCCAGAAGGGCATCGAGGGAACCGGGATGCCGCCCAACAACTTCACGGATTTCCAGGCGGGAACCATCGTGGCCTACCTGCGCGACATGGCGGCGCCCGCCTCGCGCAGCACTCTTCCTCCGGGCGACGCCGCCGCGGGGAAAGCGATTTTCGAGGGCAAGGGCGGCTGCCTCATGTGCCACCGCGTGAAGGGCAACGGCGCGCGCCTGGGTCCGGAGCTGACCGACATCGGCTCCCAGCGCCGCGCGGTGGAGCTCGAGCGCTCGATCACCGATCCCGATGCGGAAGTGCTGCCTCAGAACCGTTTCTTCCGCGTGATCGCCAAAGACGGCGCCACCACGACGGGCAGGCTTCTCAATCAAGACGCCTTCACGGTGCAGATGTTCGACGCCAGCGAGCGGCTGCGGTCCTTCTCTAAGGCGAACCTGCGGGAGTACGCCTTCATCGATAAATCGCCCATGCCTTCCTACCAGGGCAAGCTCAGCGCCAAGGAGCTGGGCGACCTGGTGAGCTATCTGGCTTCTCTGAAAGGAGTCGACAAACAATGATCCGAAGCACACTGTTGCTCATTTCCGTCACGGGCTCTCTGTGGGCTCAAGTTTCTTTTGACCGGCTGTTGAACACCACCAAGGAGCCGCAGAATTGGCTCACCTATTCGGGCACGATGATGAGCCAGCGCTACAGCGCGCTCACGCAGGTCACGCCGGAGAACGTCAAGAACCTCGAATTGCAGTGGGTCTACCAGGCGCGCTCGCTCGAAAAGTTTGAAGCCACGGCGCTGGTGGTGGACGGGATCATGTACACGGTCCAGGCGCCCAACGACGTCATTGCTCTCGACGCCGTCACCGGACGGGTCTTCTGGACCTACCAGTTCACTCCTTCGACAGCGTCGCGCCCCTGCTGCGGCCGCGTCAATCGCGGGCTGGCCATCCTGGGCGACACGCTGTTCATGGGCACCATCGACGCGCATCTGATCGCCATCGACGCCAAGAACGGGAAGCCGCTGTGGGACACGGTTGTGGCCAAGCCGGAGGCCGGTTATGCGATCACACATGCGCCGCTGGTGGTGAAGGACAAGGTGATTGTCGGCACGGCGGGCGGCGAGTTCGGGATTCGCGGATTCATCGCCGCCTACGATGTAAAAACCGGGAAGGAAGCGTGGCGCTTCTACACGATTCCCGGTCCGGGCGAGCCCGGTCACGAGACCTGGGCGGGCGATTCCTGGAAAACGGGCGGCGCTTCGGTGTGGATGACCGGCTCCTATGACCCGGAATCGAGCCTGACCTATTGGGGCGTGGGAAATCCCGGCCCGGATTATAACGGCGACCTTCGCAAGGGCGACAATCTCTACAGCGACTCGGTGGTGGCGCTCGATGCCGACACGGGCAAGCTGAAATGGTATTACCAGTTCTCGCCGCACGACGAGTTCGACTACGATTCGGTGCAGGTTCCGGTGCTCGCCGACATGCAGTGGCAGGGCAGGCCGCGCAAGGTGATGCTGTGGGCGAATCGAAATGGCTTGTTCTATGCGCTCGACCGGACCACGGGTCAGTTCCTGAAGGGCACGCCTTTCGTCGAGGTGACCTGGATGAACGGCTTCGACGAAAAGGGCCGGCCCATGCGGATTCCCGGCAAGGTCCCGACCCCCGAAGGGACGCTCATCTACCCCGGCAATCACGGCGGGACCAACTGGAACAATCCGTCCTTCAGCCCCCGGACGGGACTCTTCTATGTGGGCGCGTGGGCGGGTTATGGCTCGACGTTCAAAAAGCTGGACGACGAGTATACCGAGGGCCGCAGGTACGTCGGCGGGGGGCAGACTTCGGCGATCCCGGGCGGAGCCACCACCCCTCAGCCGCCCACGAACACACGCAACGAAACCGAAGGCTACGGCGCCATTCGGGCGCTGGACGCGGTCACGGGCGAGCGTAAGTGGGAGTTCAAGATGAACGACGTCACCGACGGCGGCATTTTGACCACGGCTTCGGATCTGCTGTTCAGCGGCGGACGCGAGGGATATTTCTTCGCGCTGGACGCGCGCAACGGCTCGCTGCTGTGGAGGACGGCCGTCGGAGGGACAGTGGCCTCCGGGCCGATGACCTACTCGGTGGGCGGGCGGCAGTACGTGGCGGTGGCGGCGGGGAATTCGCTGTTCACGTTCGCGCTGCGGCAGTAGAGCCTCCGAGGCTTACACCGACGGTCGAGACTTAGTAGCCTTGCATCTTGAGGGGACCTCTATCCGCGCCCATTGTAGAAGCTGGGTCGCCCACGCAACTGCAGCACTAGATGTGTCACCAATTCGATGCCGATGAAGGCGAGCCCCCCGAGCCACCAGGCGGACCAATGCGCGGGCCGGAACCCAGCTAGCGCCATCGCGGTCAGACCCATGCCGGCAGCGAGACCGGTGCCACCAACGAACCACACCCCAATGCGAGCGGCAACCTGCAAGCCACGCGCGATGGAAAGGCGAGGGCGCAGCCACTGGAGGAACCATATCTCCACCCAGTGGCCCCCGAACGAAGGCCAGAGCACCAACAGGGTGGCCGTCGGCCAGCGGGCCAGCCCGCCCCACCATCGAGCAAGCACGGCGCCAACGACAATCGCAATCATGCCCGTGCGCAACATCGTAATACGAAGAGGCTCCCGAAAAGGCTGCCATTGTGATGTCATCGAGCACCCCTGAACATAGCAACGCGAACAATTTAACCATGAAGATCCCTCGCTCCGCGCGGGATGACTGGCCAGGTTTTTATTCCGTCTTTCTTCGCTGTCGGCAGGCCGGGATTCCTTTAACGGGGTGGCATGGCGAGGCGATCCACCAAAGCACGAAGGGCCCACGGAGCGTCGAAAAGCGTCCACGTGCGTTCAACTATCCAGACGCTCCACCGCCCGTCGCTTTCCTGCTCAGTGGCTGTGCGGAAAATATGAGTCTTCATGTCCAGGCCCGCACGCTCTGTGTCCGCAGATTTGCGTCGCAACGTTAGGTAACAATTAGCTTGACGCATCTATAAAGCAGTTGATACCGTTAGGCCCATGGATGCCAAGCGGTTCGCCGGTTGCTGGTCAAAGCTCGGGAGGGCGCAGGAACATTTCGATACTCTGAAGGCCGAACTCACGGCATGGCACGACAGCAGCCCCTATAGCGTCCGGAAAGAGCGTAACTCGGACGGTAGCCGCCACAGCTTGATCCTCGTTGGTGATTCCACCAAGCAGCTTGAGAGATGGTCTTTGATCTGCGGAGATTGCGCCCATAATATTCGGTCCGCGCTCGACCACCTCATCTACGCCCTGGCGATCCAGCACAGCGGGAAAAACTCGCCCCCTAACGAGAGGAATCTTCAATTCCCGATCTGCGGAAGTCGTACCCACTTTGATACCAAAGGCAATTGGATCGCGCCTCTCACCGATGCAGCGAGAGCATTCATCGAACGGGTTCAACCTTACAACAGATTGGATCCACTCAACCCCTCCACTCTCGGCATCCTCGCTGATTTTGACAATTCCGACAAGCACCGGTTGCTCAACGTCACATTGGGAATGGCTAGAACCGTGGAGATCAAATTCACGCCTATCTGTGGCGTAAGCATCGATACCCACATGAGGCCGATTGTTAAGGATGGTGCAGAAATAGCGTACTTGACCGTCGATCCTCCGCAGTTGGAGGTGGATTACAAGTTCGTAGGAGTCATTGACGTAGCGGTGTCGCATGTCCCCATCGGTCCATACGAATCCGGGGTATCCCAACTTCTGACCGTGCTCCACCTGATGATTGCTGAGGCTTCCAGCATCGTTGGTGAAGGAATCGAATTTCCTTGACATTTCACACCTTCCCGCCACATCTCCGTTTTGGCAAACTTGTGGCTAGGAAAGCGTGAGAGCTAACCGCATTTGAAGATGTCGCGCGCAGCAAAATCCGAACCTGCCAGTTGCGAGCCGTCGGAGTTCGAGAACTTCACCGCTGCATTGAGGACAATCCTGTCGGTCAAAAAATCCGACTTGGATCTACATAAGCCCATCCGCCCGCGAAAAGCGAAGCGGAAAAGAATTACGAACTAGGGCTACGGCGTTTCCCGCGCCGCTGTTTCGACCCTAGCAGCCCGTGGTAAAAAGTGAGTTTTTCGGAACGAGGCCTGTTGCAAACGCGCAAGAGTTGATTAAGTAACGTCACCGCCCGTCAAGAAGTTACAGCTGGCTCCTGCCGGGCAAT